>NZ_JBMDJQ010000094.1:0-357 GCF_057809275.1 Pseudomonas sp. FG36 | reverse complement strand
CAAGCAGGTGACTGATCTTTCGGCCACCCCACGTGGAGTGCTCCTTACGGATGGCCTAGCCCAGGCTGAGTCTTGCGAGGGCTGACGGCCGGCTTTCGAGAGCGCTCCTGCAAGCCGAGTAAGCCGTCCTGTCGAAATCGATTGAGCCATTTGTAACCCGTCTGAGGGCTAATGCCGAACCGGCGGCATAGCTCCCTCATATTGGCGTCCGGGTGATTGGCCAGGCTAACGAACTCTTCTCTTAAGCTCATGGCATCTCTCGCGTTCCAAGGCATGGTCGTATTCCCGGCAGATTGCTTGCCGAAAAGTGTCAACCATGTCTCCGCACACGTGTCCACCATGTGTCCGGTCCATACA
>NZ_JBMDJQ010000093.1:0-372 GCF_057809275.1 Pseudomonas sp. FG36 | reverse complement strand
GCGCCAGGCCGGCGTGGCCGACATGCAGCTCGCCGGTGCAGCCCTTGGCCACCGGGTTGAAGTCGGCGTCCAGCACGTACATCGACAGGTCCGGAATTGCCGCACCGATCGGGCTGCCCGCCTGTTGCGTGTCGGCGAAGCGGATCGGCCGGTAGGTCACGTGGACCGTGGTCTCGGTGATGCCGTACATGTTGATCAGGTTGTCGCAGTCCTCACCGAAGCGCTCGAACCAGGGTTGCAGTGCAGCCACATCCAGGGCTTCGCCGCCGAAGATCACGTAGCGCAGCGCCAGATCGGCAGTGCTGTCACAGACCACACGCATCAGCGGCTTGAACGCCGATGGGGTCTGGTTCAGCACGGTCACGCCCTGCT
>NZ_JBMDJQ010000092.1:0-405 GCF_057809275.1 Pseudomonas sp. FG36 | reverse complement strand
CCATCGTGCGCCTGGTGATCAACAACGGTTTTGCCGACTTCAATAGCCAGGACCGGGTGGCGTTCGCCTCCAACCCGGCGTTCGACGCCAGCACCCTGGAAGTCTGGGCGCCGCTGCTCAACGGTGGCGCGGTGGCGGTGATCGACCAGGACCAGGTGCTGTCGCGCGAGGGCCTGCGCGAAACACTGCTGGAGCAGGGAGTCACCGTGCTGTGGCTGACTGCGGGCCTGTTCCACCAGTTCGCCGATGACCTGCTGCCGGCGTTCCGTGGCCTGCGTTACCTGATGGTCGGTGGCGACGTGCTGGACCCGGCAGTGATCGCCCGGGTACTGCGTGACGGCGCGCCGCAGCACCTGCTCAATGGCTACGGCCCGACCGAGGCCACCACCTTCAGCACCACCCACG
>NZ_JBMDJQ010000091.1:0-414 GCF_057809275.1 Pseudomonas sp. FG36 | reverse complement strand
TCACCGAAGACCAACAGCCAGCCTTCACCGTCAAGGTCAGCCAGAAGCTCGACCACGACCTGACTGTCACGCTGTCCAATGGCGACAAGGTTGTGATCCCGGCCGGCCAGACCGAAGCCGAGTACAAGGCCAAGGCCCAGGGCGACGACGTCTTCAAAGACGGCGATACCCTGACTGTCGGCATCACCGACGCTGCCGTTGACGGCAAGTCCTTCGAAAATCTGGAGCTGGGTGGCAATGCCTCGGTGCAGATCACCGACACCATCAGCGAAGTCGTCGCGACCCTGACCGCCGACAAGTCCACCGTCACCGAAGGTGGCCAGATCACCTACACCGTGACGCTGACCAATGCCCAAGGTCTGCCGGTCAACGGCCACAATGGCCTGACCTTCACCCTGACCGATGGCACCAAGG
>NZ_JBMDJQ010000090.1:0-470 GCF_057809275.1 Pseudomonas sp. FG36 | reverse complement strand
CGAAGGTCACGGCGATCGCTTCAGGCGTGCGTGCCGCCTGCTGCTCGATCAGCGCGTGGGCGCACTCGGTGCTCGGGTAGCGCTGCACATCAGCCGTCCACGCCCCCAGCTCTGCCGCATCGAGCAACGGCAACTGCGCCACGCGCTGGGCGTAATCCGCGCAGATGCCCTGCAACAGGTTGCGCCAATGCCGGCCGATGCGCTCGACCGTGGCCGCATCGAACAGCGAGGTGGCATAGGTGAACGCCGCAATCAGCCCACCCTCGTGCTCGGCCGTGTTGAGGATCAGGTCGAACTGGGTGGTCTGCCCTTCCCAGCTCAAGCCCTCAACCTGCAACCCGCCCAGCTCACGGACCATGCCCGGGCTTTCGGCCTGGTGGTTGAACAGCACCTGGAACAACGGGTTGTGGCTCATGCTGCGCTCGGGCTGCAGCGCCTCGACCAGTTGCTCGAACGGCAGGTCCTGGTGC
>NZ_JBMDJQ010000009.1:0-176927 GCF_057809275.1 Pseudomonas sp. FG36 | reverse complement strand
ATGCGCGACACTTGTGGGAGCCGGCTTGCCGGCGATGGGCCGCAAAGTGGCCCCAGGGTTGCTCCTGCTACTTGCAATCGCCCTGCTGCCCCTCCCCACCCACGCCGCGCAAACCATCTGGCCCGCTCGCGCCACCGCGCAGTCGGCCCTGATCGCCGACTACCAGAGCCTGACCTGCAGCAAGCAACCGCCACCACCCTATACCGGCAGCCTGCACCTGCAGAGCAAGTACGATCAACGCGACGCCAGCAAGTCGACCTTGCGCGCCGCGCCCGACGCCGACAGCGAGCGCATTGCCCGGCAGGTCAAACAGTTCATCGCAGGCGTGATCCAGGCCGGCAAGCGCTTCCAGAAGGCGAAGAAGCCCCAGGAGGCCAACATGGCCCTGGCCTGCCAGGAGCAGTGGCTGGAGCATTGGGCGCAAGCCGGTGCCCTGCTCGATCCGGATGCCAGCAACACCGGCATGGCGGCGCGCAAGTGGGCGCTGGCGGCCATGGCCGGCGCGGTGCTGCTGACCCAGGCGGCCGCCGACGGCAAGGTCCGCCTCACCCCCGTGCAACACCGTTGGTTCAGCCAGCTTGGCGAACAGGTGATCCGCGAGTACGACCCGCGCCGCCAGTCCACCACCGTGTACTTCAACAACCACGACTACTGGGCCGCCTGGGCGGTGGCCGCCGCCGGCATGCTGGTGGGCCGCGACGATTTCATCCGCTGGGCCGACGGCAACCTGCGCCGGGGCCTGGCCCAGGCCGTGCGCAGGGGCGACCAGGCCTACCTGCCACTGGAGGTGGCGCGCAGCAGGCTGGCTGCCAACTACAGCCAGTACGCCCTGGTGCCGCTGGTGCTTTTGAGCGAATCGGCGCGCGCCAATGGCCTGGCCTGGAGCGACGACGACCAGCGCATCCTCGACCAACTGGCCAGTTTCGCCGCCCGCAGCGTGCTCGCCCCGGACACCCTGCCCGAGCTCAAGGGGCAGCGCCAGGCTGAAGTCGCGCCGTACAAGCTGGCCTGGCTGATCCCGTTCCTCGCCCGCCGGCCCGGGCACGCCCTCGCCCGCCAGCTGTACGACAGCGAGGACGGCGAGGTGGACAACTACAGCCAGATCGGTGGCCTGCTCAAGCCGGCCTACCCCACCCTGCCTTGATCAAGGACGTTCCCATGGCACCGTTCAGCCGCTTTTCCCTCTCCTGCCTGGCCGCCCTGCTGCTAGCGACGACCGCCCAGGCCGCGCCGGTGATGGACACCCTGCCCCAGGCGCAGCACCAGCAACAGCTGGACCAGCTGCGTCGCCAGGTCCGCCAGGCCGTAAGCTTCGAACAGGCCCGTCGAGCGCCTCCCGCAGGCCGCGCCAGCGTGAGCCTGCAACCGATGTTCTCGTCCCAGGCCGGCAGCTGGCCGTTCGAGCCGTTCGTCAACAATGGCCTGTTCCGCGCCATCGCCGGCTACCAGGCACACCACCCGCAGGCCGTGGTACTGCGTGGTGGCAGCATCACCCTGGCGCAACTGCATGACGCGCTGCGCGATCCGCGGGTGCTCAGGCCCTACAAGGATGGCTACCTGCTCAGCTACCCGCTGATGATCGGCGCCGATGCCGGGCTGCTGCTCGAGGGCGCCCATCTCTACCTGTACAGTTTTTCCGGCACCGCGCTGATCAACCAGGGCTGGTTGGGGCTGGAGCGTTCGACACTGGAAAGCGTGGCCGGCGACAAACCGGGCAACACCGATCGCGCCTGGCGCCCCTTCGTGGTGGCCTGGGCCGGCAGCCACACCCAGGTGATCGGCTCGACGCTCCGACGCCTGGGCTACAACGCCAACCTGTCCCGGGGCCTGAGCACCGCGCTGAGTACCCAGCAACCCGCTGGTGCGCGCCCCGCCACGCTGCTGATCGAAAGCAGTCAGTTCAGCGAATTGTCCAGCGCGGTGGAGCTGCAACACAGCCAGGCGACCATCGCCGGCAGCCGCTTCGAAGGCTCGCAGCAATACGCCATCGATGCCCGCGACAGCCAGTTGCACCTGCATGACAACCAGGTGCGGGGCATCGACAACAACAGCGGCGTGCGCCTGCGCGGCCAGACCCGGGCGCTGGTCGAAAATAACCTGATCCTTGGCGCCGCCAAGGCCGCCATCGAAATCAGCGACCAGCGCGGCGCCGTGTGGCTGGCGGGCAACCGTATCGGCGACAGCCGGGGCAACGGCATCCAGCTGCGCAACCTGGCGCCCACGCCCGAGGCGCCGCTGCTGATCGACGACAACCTGCTGGCCAGCAGCCAGGGCAGCGCGGTGGACGCCAGCGAGGTGGCGGCCCTGGCCCTGGTCGGCAATCGCATCGGCAACACCCCGGAGTACGCCGTCAGCCTGCGCAATGCCACGCCCCTGCCGGGCCCGCTGCTGCTCAGCGGCAATCGCCTGGGACAGGTGGGCAAGGCGGTGGTGCGGGTCGAGGGACTGCGGGAGGTCGAGTTGGGGAACAATGCCTTCGACGGCAAGGCACTGCTGCAGAACCTGCTGGCCGGTGACCTGCTGGCGCTGCAGGGGCAAGTGCTGGAGGCGACGCTGGTCCAGGGGCGGATGGTGCGGCTGCGTCAGTAGTAGCTCAGGCGACCGGGCGCTGCATCCGCACGAAACACTCGTCCATGCCCACTTCAACGAAGCCCCGGCGCTGGTACAGACGCCGCGCCGGGTTGCTGGCGAACACCATCAGCCGCAGCCATGGCAGCCGGCGTTGCGCCGCCCAGCCGGCCAGTTCCTCCAGCACCCAGCCGCCCACCCCGCGGCCACGATACTCGGGCAACAAGTGCAACTCGCGAATGAACAACGCCTGGCGATCCTGGCTGAGGCTGCAGAATCCCAGTACCTGTTCGTCCTCGACCACCAGCCACTGTTCGCGCCAACCCCAGGCCTCGTCGAAGGCTTCCTCGATCCACAGCAGGTCGAACTCGCGGTAGTACGGCAGCATGGCGCGGCGGGTGAGGTCGCGGGCAAACGTCAGGTAGTCATCGCTGGCGGGAATCAGTTCAAGGGGCATAGCACACCGGTGAACTGGCCGGGCCACGGCGCTCCAGCTCATCCTCCAGCCACCGGGCCAGGACCTGGGCATTGTTGTGCTCGGTATCCTTGCCGGCGTACAGCAAGGTCAAATCGCCTTTACCGGCCAGGTCCAGTAACGGATACCAGTGCTCGGGGTGGGCGGCCAGTTCCTGCTGATAGCGCTGGACAAAGGCTGCAAAGTCCAATTCACCGGCGTGAAATGCCTTGCGCAGTGCATCGGAGGGCGCGACTTCGCGCAACCACTGCCCATGCAAGTCTTCCTTGCGCTTGTTGCGGGGCCACAGGCGATCGACCAGCACGCGCTGGCCATCCTGCACCTCGACGCTCTCGTAGACGCGTTTGCAGCGAATCATCAGGTACTCCTGCGACATCGTTCCCCTACAAGCCTAGGGCCTTCATTGATCGAGGTCACGGCCCAGTAACGAATTGTTTCTATGCTGTATACCTTCGGCACCACCGCCCGACGCCAACCGGAGCCCTCATGGCAACCCCGTCACTGGCCAGCCAGCCCGACCTGAGCCTGCGCACCCCAGGCCCACCCCTTGCCCACAAACCCGGACGCGCCACCCTCACCTTGTTCTTCGGCCTGCTGCTGGCGGGCCTGGCCTACACCTTCTGGAGCCTCAAGCAGGACGTCAGCGCCAGCGGCACCGTCGTCACCACCGTCACCCCTTTCCTGTTGCTGGGCCTGGCCCTGCTGATCGCCCTGGGCTTCGAGTTCGTCAATGGCTTCCACGACACCGCCAACGCCGTGGCCACGGTGATCTACACCCATTCACTGCCAGCTTCGGTGGCGGTGGTGTGGTCGGGGTTGTGCAATTTCCTCGGAGTGCTGCTGTCCAGCGGCGCGGTGGCCTTCGGCATCATCGCCCTGCTGCCGGTGGAGCTGATCCTGCAGGTCGGCTCGTCGGCCGGTTTCGCCATGGTCTTCGCCCTGCTGCTGGCGGCGATCATCTGGAACCTCGGCACCTGGTGGCTGGGGCTGCCGGCCTCGTCCTCGCATACCCTGATCGGCTCGATCATCGGCGTGGGCGTGGCCAATGCATTGATGCACGGGCGTGACGGCACCAGCGGCGTGGATTGGGCCCAGGCCAGCAAGGTCGGCTATGCCCTGTTGTTCTCGCCGTTGATCGGCTTCGCCTGCGCCGCCCTGTTGCTGCTCGCCCTGCGCGCGCTGGTCAAGCGCCGCGAGCTGTACCAGGCACCAGAAGGCCAGACGCCGCCGCCCTGGTGGATCCGCGGCGTGCTGATCCTCACCTGTACCGGCGTGTCCTTCGCCCACGGCTCCAACGACGGGCAGAAAGGCATGGGCCTGATCATGCTGATCCTGGTCGGCACCCTGCCGATGGCCTATGCCCTGAACAAGACCATGCCCAACGAGCAGGCCCTGCAGTTCTCGGCCGTCGCCGAGGTCACCCGCCAGGCCCTGGTACGGGCCGCCCCCGCGCCCGCCCCGGCCGATCCACGCCAGGTGCTGACCGCGTTCGTCGCCACCCCGAAAGCCAGCCCCGAGCTGCTGCCGGCGCTGGCCGCGCTGACTGGCATGATCGGCGAGGAGGTCAAGGGCTATGGCTCGCTCAAGCGCGTGCCGGCCGAGGCCATGGCCAACGTGCGCAACGACATGTACCTGGCCAGCGAAGCCATCCGCCAGATCGACAAGCACCAACTGGCCCGCTACGACGCCGATACCGCCCGCCATGTGCAGTTGTTCAAGCGCCAGCTGGACGACGCCACCCGCTATATTCCGTTGTGGGTCAAAGTGGCGGTGGCCATCGCCCTGGGCCTGGGCACCATGGTCGGCTGGCGGCGCATCGTGGTGACGGTGGGCGAGAAGATCGGCAAGACCCACCTGAGCTATGCCCAGGGCGCTTCGGCCGAGGTGGTGGCGATGTGCACCATCGGCGCGGCGGATATGTTCGGCCTGCCGGTATCGACCACCCATGTGCTGAGCTCGGGGGTGGCCGGGACCATGGTGGCCAACGGCTCGGGGATTCAACGCAAGACGCTGGTCAACCTGCTGATGGCCTGGGTGCTGACATTGCCGGCGGCGATGGTGCTGGCGGGTTGCTTGTACTGGCTGTTGAACCAGGTCCTCTGAGGATGTGCGACGGAGGCTGCCGCGCAGCCCCCCACGAGGTCATGCCGGGATCTTCAGGCCTCGCTGCACGGCCGGGCGCTCGAGGAACCGCGCCAGCACCCGCTGCACTTCCTTGAACGTGTCGAATTCCACCAGCTCCCGCGCGTTGTAGCGCTCCACCAGGTTACGCACCCAGGGGAAGATGGCGATATCGGCGATGCTGTATGCATCGACCATCCACTCCCGCCCTTGCAGGTGGCGGTCGAGCACTGCCAGCAGGCGCTTGGACTCATTGACGTAACGGTCTCGCGGACGCTTGTCCTCGTACTCCTTGCCCGCGAAGAAATGGAAGAACCCCACCTGGCCGAACATCGGCCCGATGCCGCCCATCTGGAACATCAGCCACTGCAGGGTCTGGTAGCGCTGGGCCGGGTCCTGGCTCAGCAACTGGCCGCTCTTCTCGGCCAGGTACTGCAGGATCGCCCCCGACTCGAACAATGGCAACGGTTGGCCCCCCGGCCCATTGGGGTCGAGGATCGCCGGGATCTTGTTGTTGGCGCTCAGGGAGATGAACGCGGGGCTCAACTGGTCTTCGGTTTCGAAGCTGACCTTGTGCACCTCGTAGGGCAGGCCGATTTCCTCGAGCATGATCGAGACCTTGACCCCGTTGGGCGTGGCCAGCGAGTACAGTTGCAGACGCTCGGGGTGTCGCGCCGGCCATTTGCCGGTGATGGGGAATGCGGAAAGTTCGGTCATGGGGGTGCCTTCGCGTTGGGAGCGTTCAATCTAGATGATCTTCGGCCATCCTGACCATCACCCAGTCGCGGTGCCGCTCGTCGCCACAAGGGAAGATCGCCTCTCCCACCTTGCGAAAGCCGTTGCGCTGATAGAAACCGATCGCCCGGGCGTTCAGCTCATTGACTGTCAGGCGCGCCAGGCCATCGACCTGGGCCAGGGTGGTGGCGAGCAACAATTGCGCGGCGCCGGTGCCATGGGCACAGGGTAGTACATAGCAGCGGGAGATTTCCGCCAGTTGATCGGCTTCGGCAATACCCAGCTTGCCGGGCGCCAGGTCGAGCATGCTGTAGCCCAGCACCTGGCCATCCCGTTCGACCACCAGCAATCGCTTGTGCGGGTGCGCCAGGTGCGCCTGGAAATGTTCGGGCTGGAGATGGTGGGCGATGTAGTGCTGCTGGGCGCTGACCGCGCTATCGGGCGGGCTGGCCAGGGCGAAGGTAGCTTGGCCGACGAGGCTCAGGGCCACGCAATCTTCGTCACGGGCCGGGCGAATCTGGTAGGGCATGGCAACATCCTGTCGGGCAGCCGGGTCACGTTCGACAATGCCAGCCCCACCCCATCGGTGCAAGTTCAGGCGTCGCCATGGGCCTGGCGCTTGAGCTTCTCGGTATCGACCCGCACGAACACCGAATCGGCGGTGACAGTCAGTACATCCCCGGCCCAGACCTCGCAGATCACCCGGGTCTTGCGCCCCAGCTCGCCCTCGACCCGGGCCTTGAGCAGCAGTTCGACGCCCATGGGCGTGGGCTTGAGGTAGGTCAGGCCAAGCTGGCCGGTGACACAGTCGATACGCGGCAGGCTGCCAGGTTCGCGGCCTTCGGCACGGTAGTGACAGGCCATGGCGGTCCAGTTGGAATGGCAGTCGACCAGCATGGCCAGCAGGCCACCGTAGACCAGGCCGGGCCAGCCGGTGAAGGTCGGGTCGGGGGTATGCCGGCACGACAGGTGGATGCCGTCGGCGTCCCAGTGGCTCTGCACATGCAGGCCGCTGGGGTGGGAACAGCCGCAGCCGTAACAGATGCCTTCGGGGGCGGCGAGTTGTTGCAGGGACATGGCTTGCTCGGTCATACGCGTCCTTGGCTTGTTGGTGTTGGATAAGGAGGCTGGCTACCGATGGTAGCGCCCTGCGCGGCCTGCGCCAATCCACGCGGCCTGTCCGCAGACAACGCTGGCCTGACGACAACCGCTCTGAACCGCGATTCAGCCACACTCGGCCCGCCCATCCAGACGATTGACTCCCTGCCCGTTCGGTGGTCAGATGCGCGCCAGTTTCAGGTGCCCTGCGCCGCCGCGCGCAAGGTGAAACGGGAAGCCGGTGAGTCGATACCACGACAAGTCCGGCGCTGCCCCCGCAACGGTAAGCGAGCGAACCCTTCGACAGACCACTGTGCACACGCATGGGAAGGTGAAGGCTTCACGACCCTCGCAAGCCCGGAGACCGGCCTGAGGCTTCACTTGGCAACCCGCGGTGGGCGGGCGCAGGCCGGTATTCGCGTGCGCGCCTGCGCGCGCTTCGCCGTTGCGTGTTTTCCACCGGGATCCATTCTTTCCTGCAGCAGTGGAACGACATGTCCCGTATCAACAAGCTTCACACCCTGGCGGCCTGCCTGGCCGTGTCCCTGCCGGCTCTGGCCGACGAGCAGCCCAGCCCTGCGCTCACCCTGCCCTCCACGGCGATCACCGACAGCCGCGACCCGCAGACCGTCGACCTGGCCACCCCCACCCAGGCCGGTTCACGCCTGAACCTCAGTGCCCTGGAAACCCCGGCGAGCACCAGCAGCATCACCGCCGCGCAGATCCAGCAGCGCAACAACACCACGGTGCAGGATGCCGTGACCCGCTCGCCGGGCATCACCTTCATCGGTACCCCTGGCGATGGCGGCACCGGCTTGTCGGCGCGCGGTTTCACGGGCCAGAGTTCGGTGATGACCCTGTTCGACGGGTCGCGCCTGTACGCCGGCGCCGGCACCCTCACCTACCCGGTCGATCCCTGGATGGTCGAGCGTATCGATGTGATCCGTGGGCCTGCCTCGGTGCTGTATGGCGAAGGCGCCACCGGGGCAACGGTCAACGTGATTCCGAAAAAGCCCTTCAGCGGTGATATCCGCAACCACCTGCGCTTGGGCTACGGCTCCTGGGACCGCCAGCAACTGGGGCTGGACAGCGGCGGCAGCCTGAGCGAGCGCCTGAGCTACCGCGCCACCCTGAACCAGCAGGCGGGCAACGGCTGGGTCGACCGCACCGATTCGCGCAGCCTGGCGTTTTCCGGCGCGCTGCGCTTCGATGCCAGTGACGACCTGAGTTTCACCTTGTCCCACGAACGCGGCGACGCACAACCTGCCAACTACTACGGCACGCCGCTGATCGACGGCCATCTGCGCAGCAGTGTGCGCAACAAGAACTACAACGTCAGCAATGACCAGCAGCGCTACCACGATGAGTGGACACGGCTGACCAGCGACTGGAACATCAGCGACAGCATCAGCGCCAGCAACCAGCTGTACTACATCAAGAGCCGTCGCCACTGGCGCAATGCCGAGGAGTACGCCTGGGATGCCGGTGTGATCCAGCGCGGCAGTTTCCTGGAGATCAAGCACAACCAGGAGCAGATCGGCGACCGCCAGAGC
This sequence comes from Pseudomonas sp. FG36, assembly GCF_057809275.1. Taxonomy (NCBI): domain Bacteria; kingdom Pseudomonadati; phylum Pseudomonadota; class Gammaproteobacteria; order Pseudomonadales; family Pseudomonadaceae; genus Pseudomonas; species Pseudomonas sp. FG36. The sequence continues at coordinate 168,377 of NZ_JBMDJQ010000009.1, read as the reverse complement.
TTCACCTTCGATCACTCGCTGTTCGGCCTGGCCAGCAAGACCGTGGTGGGCGCCGAGTACAACAAGATCCGCTTCAACATCGACAGCAACTCGCCCTACGAAGATGGCTACACCGACCCGCTCGATCCTTGGCGGCCGGCGCCCGGCGGGTTCCACAGTGCCGATCCGACGCGCCCGCAGACGCTGTCGAAAACCAGCACCTTCTCGCTGTTCGCCGAAAACCGCACGCAACTGACCGAGCGCCTGTCGCTGGTCACCGGCATACGCCGCGACCAGAACCACATCGACCGCAACGACCTGGTGAAGGACACTCGCGAAGACCAGAGCCTGCGTGGCGGCAACTGGCGCGCCGGCCTGGTGTACGCGCTGACTGACGATCTGTCCGTGTACGGCCAGTACTCCACCAGCGAGGATGGTGTCGGTGACCTGCTGACCCTGCGCCCGGAGCAACGCCTTGAACTGACCGAAGCCAAGCAGACCGAATTCGGCCTCAAGCAACGGTTCTGGGACGGACGCGGCGAATGGACGTTGGCGGCCTACCACATCGTCAAGAAGAAGCTGCCGGTGTACGACGTGGTCTCCAAGCGCAGCCAGCAGGCAGGCCAACAGACCTCCGATGGCCTGGAGGCAAGCCTGGAGCTGGCTCTGGGCAATCAATGGCAACTGTCGGGCAACGCAGCCTTGGTGCGCGCCAAGTACGATGATTTCACTCAACTCAGCCGAGGCGTTTCCTACGACCGGTCTGGCAACCATCCGCAGGACGTCCCACGTCGTACCGCCAACCTGTGGCTGAGCAAAGGCTTCGGGCAAAGCGTCGACACCGGCATCGGCCTGCGCTACGTAGACGCCCGCTATACCAGCGCCGCCAATGACCAACGCGTGCCGGGCTACACCGTGGTCGATGCCAACATCGGCTGGCAGGTGCTGCCCGACGTGCGCCTGGGTCTGCAGGTGAACAACCTGTTTGATCGCGAGTACGCCCAGTCGAGCTACAGCGGCGAACAGTGGCTGCTGGGCGCGCCGCGCTCGTACTTCGCCACTGTGGACTACAGCTTCTAGGTCGGCCAGGTAACAGCGTGAGAACAGGCTCGCCCCGCGATGCGGCTGATGCTGCAATCGCGGGGCAAGCCCGCTCCCACAAGAGCCAGGCCTGACGGCCATCGCGTCGTGCTTGAACATCATCGCGCCACCTGCTCGACTAGGGCCTACGCCCCGTCCACAAGCAGCGCGCCATGACCGACATCCCGCAGATTCCCGCAGCGCCCGTGCACGCGCTTGACCAGCCGCGCACCTTGCTGTTCCTCGCCTACCCGCAGATGGGCCTGCTCGACCTCAGCGGCGCGCAGACGGTGTTCTGGGCCGCGACCAAGGCCCGCGCCGCGCGCGGCCTACCCGGCTACCGGGTGGTCACCGCCAGCCTCGAAGGGGGCCTGGTGGCCACCGCCGAGGGCCTGGCCGTCGTCACCGAGCCACTGGCGCCCTGGCTGCACGAGCCCTTCGACACGCTGGTCGTGCCCGGAGCCCCGGAGATCGTCCGCACCCTCCCCGATCACGCCGAGCTGGTCGCCTGGCTGGCCAAGGCCGCCCAACGCGCCCGACGTACCGCTTCGGTATGCAGCGGCACCTTCCTGCTGGCCGCCGCCGGCCTGCTCGATGGCCGCCGGGCCGCCACCCACTGGGCGATGTGCGATGCCCTGCACCGACGTTTCCCGGCCATCGAGGTGGATGCCGAATCGATCTTCGTGCAGCAGGATCAGGTATGGACTTCGGCCGGCGTCAGCGCCGGCATCGACCTGGCGCTGGCCCTGGTCGAGGCCGACTGTGGCCGCGAGGTGGCCATGCAGGTGGCCCGCGAATTGGTGGTGTTCCTCAAGCGCCCCGGCGGCCAGGCGCAGTTCAGCGAACTGCTCAAGGCCCAGGGCGAGGACAGCGACGCCTTCGAGACCCTGCACCTATGGCTCAGCGAGCACCTGGGCGACCCGCGGCTGACGGTCGAGCGGCTGGCCGAGCAGGCGCGCATGAGCGTGCGCAATTTCACCCGGGTGTACAAGCACAAGACCGGCCGCACCCCGGCCAAGGCCATCGAGGTGTTCCGCCTGGAGGCGGCGCGCCGCTTGCTGGAAAACTCCGACCAGCATATCGAGCAGGTCGCCCGCCAGTGCGGGTTCGGCAGCGAGGAGCGCATGCGCCTGGCGTTCCAGCGTCACCTGGCGGTGACCCCGCGGGACTATCGGGCGCGCTTCGCCCGCAGCGTGCCGCTGGCCGAAATCCAGGGTTCTTTGGCCTAGGGACAAACCTGGGGGGCGCTTAGCATCTGCACCACGCCTGTCGGGCCGTAATCCAGGCTCACTCACTAGGCGTACCCTTTTTCCACTGCCGCAGCGACAACATCGATAATCGCGGCATCCAGGAGCCCCTCATGAAACAGATCCTGATCATTGGCGCAGGCTTCGCCGGGCTGTGGAGCGCCCTCGGCGCCGCCCGCCTGCTCGACCTGCACAAACGCGACGACGTGCTGATCACCGTGCTCGCGCCCCAGGCGGAGCTGCACATCCGCCCACGCTTCTACGAACCCGACGTACACACCATGGCCGCGCCCTTGCAGGCGTTGTTCGACGCGGTCAACGTGCGCTTCGTCAAAGGCACGGCCTACCACATCGACCAGGCCAGCCAGCAGGTGGCCTATCGTCAAGCGGGTGGCATCGAGGCCAAGCTGGGTTACGACCGCCTGATCATGGCCTGCGGCAGCCTGCTCAACCGCCCGGCGCTGGAAGGCTTCGACCAGCACGCCTTCGATGTCGACAAGATCGACTCGGCCACCCGCCTGGAAGAACACCTCAAGTCCCTGGCCGCCCGCCCCGACAGCCCCGCACGCAATACCGTGGTGGTGGCCGGTGGCGGCTTCACCGGCATCGAGACCGCCACCGAGCTGCCTAGCCGCTTGCGGGCGATCCTGGGCGACAAGGTCAAGCCGCGCATCGTCGTGGTCGACCGCGGCGCGAAGATCGGCGCCACCCTGGGCGACGGCATTCGCCCGGCCATCGAACAGGCATCGGCGGCGCTGGGGATCGAGTGGATCTGCGGCGCCACGGTGGCTTCGGTGGAAGGCGGCGGCGTGCTGCTGGACAACGGTGAACGCATCGCCGCCAACACCGTTGTCTGGACCGTGGGCTTCAAGGCCAACCCACTGACCGAGCAGATCAGCGGCGAACGCGACCGCCAGGGCCGCCTGCATGTGGATGGCAACCTCAAGGTCATCGGCAACCCGGCGGTGTACGCCGCGGGCGATGTGGCCTACGCTGCCTGCGACGAGGCCGGCAACTACGCGGTGATGTCCTGCCAGCATGCCATCCCGCTGGGCCGCTACGCTGGCAACAATGCCGCCGCCGAGCTGATCGGCGTGGCGCCGATGACCTACAGCCAGCCCAAGTACGTCACCTGCCTGGACCTGGGCGCCTGGGGCGCGGTGTACACCGAAGGCTGGGAGCGCACCGTCTCGCCGCCGACGGACAAGGCCGAGGCCAAGCAGCTCAAGCAGCAGATCAATTCGGTGTGGATCTATCCGCCGGCGGCCGACCGCGCGACAGCGCTGGCAGCAGCCGATCCGTTGATCCCGGTGGCCTGACGGTACATCTGCGCGCGCCTACAGGGCATCTCGAGTACCGACGATGATGCCCTGCTCACGCACCTGTCGCAGCATCTGCAGCCCTTGCTGCAGGTGCTGATCCCCCAGCGCCCGCAAGCGCTCGCGCCCGGTGCCGGGCAAGCCCACCAGCAGCTGCCAGGCCAAAGGCGCCAACCGGGCGAAGCGCACCTGCAGATCGGCGTCGCGGTACACCAGCAACAAGGTGGACTGCTCCGGCGCCTCGTCGGGCTGATACTCGGGGCCGATGCGCTCCACCGGCCAGCGGTAGGCCAGCACCCGTGCCACGCACGACAGCAGCGGCTCGCCGGCCAGCAGGTCGCCGTCCGGGTCGTACGGCGGATCCTCGGCGTCGCTCAGGTACAACTGCGCTTCGATCCATTCGTAGTGCGCCAGCTCCAGCTGCCAGGGGGCGTCCGGCGCGACGCCCTGCAGGTAATCGATGAAGGCTTCGGCTACTTCGGTGAACAGCGGCGTCTGGCTACGGTAATGGGCGTAGAAGTCACGCACCCGGGCATGCCAGCGCTGATCGCCAAGGGTCCGGCGCATCACCGGAAAACTGCCGGCCAACAACCCTTCGATGGCGCCGTAGAACAGTTCGCGGTAGACCTTCAGGCGCCGCGCCTCGATACCGGGCGGCGGCGGGTTGCCGACCGGGTCGCGCAGGTGGCGGGCCAGGGTGAACTGCTGGTGGCGCAAGGTTTCGGTCATGGTCTTAGGCTCCATGGGCACGTTGCACATCGCGAATGCGCGCCGTCTCGGCCAGCAACTCAGCCAGCGGCGGGTAGTTGAAGTCGCGCTCGAGCACGGTGGGTTGCGCGCCGAAGCGCTGGCAGGCGTCGGCGAACAAGGCCCAGACATCCTCCTTGACCGGCGCGCCGTGGGTGTCGACCTTCAGGTCCGGCGCCTCGTCATAGTGACCGGCCACATGCATGCCCACCACCCGCTCGCGGGGAAGGCCGGCGAGGAAGGCCCGGGCGTCGTACCGGTGGTTGCAGGCGTTGACGAAGACGTTGTTGACGTCCAGCAGCAGGTCGCAGTCGGCCTCGTCGAGCACGGCGCGGACGAAATCCAGCTCGGCCATCGCCTGGTACGGCGCGGCGTAGTAGCTGATGTTCTCCACGGCGATGCGCCGGCCAAGGATGTCCTGGGCCTGGCGGATGCGGGCGGCCACATGGTGGACGGCCTCGTCGGTGAACGGAATCGGCATCAGGTCATAGAGGTGACCGTCGTCGCTGCAATAGCTCAGGTGCTCGCTGTACATCCGCACCTGGTGGTGGTCGAGGAACTGCCGGGTGCGCTGGAGGAAGCCGAGGTCCAGCGGCGCGGTACCACCCAATGACAACGACAGACCGTGGCAGGCGATGGCAAAGCGCTCGGCCAGGCGCGCCAGGCCCTGGCCGAAGGCGCCGCCGACACCGATCCAGTTCTCCGGGGCGCATTCAAGGAAGTCCACCGCGCCCGCCTCCATGGTCAGCAGGTCGGGCAGCAGGCCGCGGCGCAGGCCGAGACCGGTATGCAAAGTGTGTTGGGGCATGATCGGAGGGTTCCGTATGACTGGGATCGGCATCGCGGGGCCAGCCCGCCCCCACAGGGCAGATTCCGGTGGGAGCAGGCTGGCCCCGCGACAGGCTTCAGGATTTGCCGGTCAGGTGGCTGAACAGCCCGTCGGGCATCGCCTTGCCATTGGCCTTGTAGATCGCCGCCAGGTGATCGTGGGCCTCCTGCTCGGAAATGAAGCCATCGTGGTTGCGGTCGATCTTGTCGAAGTCGGCCGCCCGGTCCTTGGCCACTGCCAGGAACTCCTCGCGCGAGACCTTGCCATCGTGGTTGCTGTCGGTGCGGGCGAACGAGGCGTCGCCACACTTGCCCTCACCGCACTTGCCCTCGGCGCCGGCCTTGGCGCTGGCGCCACACTTGCCCTCGCCACATTTGCCTTCGCTTTGCGTGGCCTTGCCGCCGGCACCGCACTTGCCCTCGCCGCACTTGCCTTCGCCAGGGGTCTTGGCAGCGGCCAGCTGGTAGCCCTGGGCCAACGGTTCTACCGCGAAGGCGCTGTTGCCAAGGACCATGCCGCCGAGCAGGGTGGCGCCAAGCAGGCCGAGGGTTTGACGGGTCGTTTTCATGGTGTCGCTCCACTGTGGTTGAGAAGTGGAGCCATTGAGCCGCAACGGTGTGTCGTCGATGTATCGAAGCGGGCGTGGTTTTGTATGGCAGTGGGTCGAGGCGAGGCGCAGATACACAGGGATACAAGAACGGCCTTCTGCTGGCGCAGAAGGCCGTGACAGAGGCGTCAGTCTTCCAGTGGCTTGGGCGGCGCGGCAGGTTTGGCTGGCTTGCTCGGCTTGGCCTTGCTGTCCTTGGCCTTTGGCTCGGCTGGCGCAGCGGCTACCGGCTCCGGCGCTGTCACTGCCTGCTCACTGGCCGGCAGTGCATCGACCGCCTTGAAGATCACCTGCGGGTCGAGCTTCTCGCCGCTGTCGTCGTCCTTGAGCACATGGCGTTCGCCGTCCTTGCCTACAAGGATCACTTTTGTGCCCTTGCTGGCGCCCAGCTTGAGCTCGCGAATCAACGCCATGGTGGTCTGCTGCTCGAGGTTCTTGTCCTCGCGCTTGCCCATCATGCTGGCGACGCTGTACAGCACCAGGCCACGCTCCTTGAATCCGGCCTGGGTAGCGGGATCGTTCAGTGCCTGTTCCAGGCCACGCAGGGTCGGGTCGGCCGAACTCGGGGCAATGACCACCAACGGCCTGGCCTTGCCCAGTTCCTTGGCCAGCGGGGCATCGCTGTCGGCGGCGTGCAAAGGGCCGGCTACAGCGAGCAAGGTGGCGAGGGTCAGTGACCGAACGAGCATGCGCATCTCCTTATTCTCTCGATAAACCAAAGACTGCAGATCAGGGAGAAAGATCCGGGCCGGGAGCCTAAACCAAGTGTTCATCCATGTGCTTGGGTCAAAGGTAACCAGCGGTTTCCGCAACCCTCGCAGATCTTGCTGACACCCTTTACGGAATCACCACTCCCGACCTTGAGCATAGTCCAAAGCCATCAAGGCCCAGGACATCTCAGCGTACGAAGATTTCCTGCTCCACGGCCATCTCCAGGGCATGGCGGGTGAGATCAAGCATCAGCGTATGCTGGGCCTGCATACGCGCCTCCTGTAACGTTTCGAACCGTTTGATGCGCTCCGCCTCCGACAGTTCTTCCTCCTTGATCAAGGCCTCCACACGTGCACGATAGGGTGTGTCAATAGCCTCGAAACGTTCAGGATAGACATGACGCAGTTGCTGTTGCCAAAAGTCCCTGTCAACCAGCGACAGCGCAAGTGTTTCGCTGTCTTCTGCCGCCAGCACGCGGTCACGCGCCCTGCCGACCTGTGGGGCGCCGATACCCGCCAGGTTGCGAAACAGCATCCCGTTGATGCGCAGGGGTAAGTCGAGACTGTCACGCAGCGCCAGTCGATAGGCCAGCAGCACCTCGATCTCATCCGGCTCCGCCCCCGCCGCCCGTCGCGCCTGAACATCCTCCAGGGCGATGCGGTCGACCGCGTCCAACCGCCACAGCTGACGTCCAAGACGCAGCAAGGCGCGTTCGCGATTGCCCACCACACTATCCTGACTCGCCCTCCACACCAGCAGACGCACTTCCAGATCACTGAACCGCAAGGTGACGCTGTCCTGGCAGGTGACATCCCGGGCATCGCTGAAAAGTGTTTCACGCAATTCGGTATCTGTACCCATGGCATTGAGCATATCCAATACCCTGAAGGCAAGATCGCGGGCGCCGGCCGGGCTGTCGAAGTCCGCCGTCGCCGACAGCCCGTTGAGCAACTGGAAGAATGCATCGCCGCTTTCGCTACCCTCCACCATCGCCCAGGCCGACCCCAGTTCGTCGCGGTGCGCATCATCGATCGCATCGAGCCAGCGCATTCGCGGCAATGTTTCAACCTCGGCGACTGTCACCGACGATTCGGCGTTGGCCATGGCGGCCTGTAACCGTTGTAGCTGGTCGGCGGAGAAGGGGTTGCCCTGTAGCCATACCCGCCCGCGAGTCCATGGCCGGGCCTGATAGAAGGTTTCGGGCAACTCGGTGATGATGTTGTTGCGCAGATCGAGCGTAACCAGCCGAGGGCACTCCAGCGTGCCGTGAGGCAACGAGTTCAGCCTGCAGTAACTCAGGCGCAACTCACTCAGCCGTGCCATTGCCCCCACCGAGAACGTACGTCCGAGTGGATTGTGGGAGAGATTCAAGTAGGTGAGCGCCTCGCAACCGGCGAGCACCGTGCTTTGGCCAGGGTCGAGCGCGATCTGGTTATTGTAGAGGTCCAGGCATTCCAAATAACGCATGTGCTGCAACTGCGTTGGCAGACGGGTCAATCTATTGCCCGGAAGTTCCAGCACCCGCAGGTTGGCAAATGCCTGGAGAAAGCTGTCGGGCACAGCCTCCAGTTCCATGCCGCGCAATGACAGGATGGCGACACGTTCAAAACGGATTTGCTCCGGCAACTCTGGCAAAACACCCGGCCTGGCGCCCATCTGGCTCCACCACAGCTCGATCGGCGGGAGTCGCTGAACGGGCTCTTCGAACGTGCTGCGCCGCCAGCACCTGATGAGCGCGTCACGAAAAAAACGTCGCTGTTCGCGAACCTCCCCACGTGGAGTGCTCCTGACCCAACGTTCCAGGTGCTGGCTCAGCAGTTCCGACTGCACACGCGTCGCATCCAGGACTTCCTCGACGTGCCGACCCGAGGCTTGAACCGACTGGACCCAAAGGTCAATCTCTACCTGGTCCAGGGCGGGAAACAGCCTATGCACCCTGTCGACCAGCGCCTGAGGCCTGCCTCGCCGCCATCCCCTTCCCGGCATACGGCCGCTCAACAGATATCCGTAGCGACCGTCCTCCAGGCGCGACGGCATGCATACTCCCGTTTTTGCAGGCGACAACAGGCGCTCGACAGCCTGGCGATCAGCCAGAGCGCGCCGCAGCACCACCTGCCGTAGACCTGCCGCGTAGGGGGGGGAGAGCCCCATTGCCGCAAGCTGGGCATCGTCATAGGCACCGGCCATCACCTCGAACAACTCACCGGGCTCCCCCAGAGCACCGCCCTGCTGATCCAGGCGCAGAAACCGGCCGTTGAGGTGGAGAAGCCTGGTCGTCGTGGCAAGCCCATCCTGACCTATTGCCACCGGCCCACTGGCATGCTCGTCGAACAAGCGCCAGCGTACGTCAGTGAAAGCACCCGACAGTCCATCGAGCAACCCGATCGCCACGCGCGCGAGATCCGCCGATTGCGGCATGGCGTAATGCAAGGCCTCCAGAACCCGCACCGTACGGATCCGCGCGACGCTGGCTCGCGCGCGCTCGGCCAGCCGCAAGGGTATCCGACCAGTCTCGAGCAGGCGCCGGTAATCGCCGGCATCGGCGGACTCAAGCAATGCCTGCGCCGCTCCCCGATGCAAGCCCGGAAACACTCGTCGCAGCGCGGCGGTGGCGGCTGTATCGGACTGCTGTGCGCTGTCGTACATGCGCTGCAACAACAACCGCCTGAGTGACCCGACCTGCTCCGCCAGCGCCGCGGACTCAAGTCCGGTCGCGCCCGTCAGCAGCCGAACGTGTTGCAGCAGATAGCGGTCTTCGCTGATCTGGCCGGTTTGCAGAGCATCGATCAACCGCTGGATCCGAGCGTCTAGTCGCAGGCGCAGGACGCTGTCGCAGAGCCAAGGGTCTGGCGGCTGATCGGCCATGTGCAGAGCGCGCAGATTCTCTGCATCAATACCATTGATTTTCAGCACCGCGTCAATCCTGGCATCGTCCAGTTCGTGAAATGGCCAGCCCAATCGACGAAACATCGAGCGCGCCCCCATCCACAGTGAGGGTTGGCTACTGGCCAACCGCCAAGCACCGGCTCCATTGCCGCACAACGCGGGGCCGAAACCCGCCCGGGGTCGCAACTGCCATGTCCCGTCCAGGCCATGTGGCTGCACTGGAAAATGCTGACCGTCCATTTCCACCCACGCTTGCCCGGCGTGCCTGAAGACGCCATTGGTATCCCGACTGGCAGCCAGCGGAGGTGCCTCACTGCAATATGAAGTCGGATCCTGATTCCACAATTTCACTCCACCATCCTCAAGCGGCGCTGGCACCAGACGGTCCACCAGCACCGAACGCGCCCATGCCTGACGCGCTATCGAAACGCCCGCACCGGTCGCCGCCATCACGGCAATATCGCGCAGTACATGCGTCAGATGATCGAGGGCCGCAGACGTATCGCCTTCATGCCAATCCGCCACACCATGGAAAACCTCGGTAAGCAGATCCCAGGCAAAGACCGCAAGCAGCGCGGCGCCAACCACAGGGACGAAGAACCCCGCCAGAGCGACAAGCATCCATCCCTCGGCGGCAAGCCGCCGGTCATGGGCCCGCTGCACCTCCCGGTCGATCTGCGCAACGGGGGGCGCAATCATTGCGGCATCATCCTTGATCTGCGCGATGCGCGCCGCCGCCAGTTGGTCGAACAGCGGCTGTGCCATGGGGCGCATGTGTACCTGGAGGTCGCGGGTGGCCCAGATCGTGACATCCCGGTACAACTCGATGACGGTCGAAAAGAAGCGCTGGCTGTCGCGGCGCCTCAGAAAACGGCTGAAGAACTTCAGGTAGGCGCCATCGCGCAAATGGCGACCCAGCCGCTTGCGGCTAAGGTGCTCCAGGTCGGGATGGGCACTCCAGGGGCCGTGTGGGTCACCCGGGATGTAGCAGAGGATGCGCTTGCTGGTATTACGCAACCAGCCCTGATCGACGACGTCAAACACGATGATCTGCTCCAGCGCGCACTCCAGCACGCGCAGTTGCTTGACAACCACCGGCGCCCCGTCCAGGGCCTGCGGCTCGCCATTGCGGCACACGCGCAGAAGCAGGTCGAGCTCGGCGGCGCTCAGGATGCCGTCGGCATTGGCCTTGTACGCATCGACAACAAACGTGGAATGCAGCAACCGCGCCAGCAACTCGCGCATGCTTTGCTCGCCGGGCGGGTCAAGGACTGCGTCCAGATGGCGCTGGTAGCGTGCGCCAGCATCCAGTTCGCGGCATAACCGGGCAAACCCGATCGCGCTGGGCTGGTCAAGACGCCCCCCGGCCCCGTCGAACAGGCCGTTGCCACGCGGCTGGCCGGTAGGTGTGGACTCGCTGGCGACGAAATTGCGCAGTGTGGCTTCCACCAGCGGTATCTGCGCATAGTCAGTACCCGAAACCGGAACCCGGGTGGTGAAGTACTGACCGCGCAACGGCACCGAATACCCTTGGCGAAACCACAGGGTGCCGACATCGACCCCTGTGGCGAATCGTTTGTCGAAGGCATCCTGCAAGGCCGCACCGACAAACGCTTCGATCCCCTGCACACGCCCCCAGCGCGCCTGCAGCCGTTGCCGGCAGTCAAGGCTGGTTTTGAGCGCGGCGCTCAGTTCCGCCAGAGGGGCATCGCCAAGCCCGTGCAACCACTCAGGCAGCCGCTTGGCAATCAGGCCATCCTGGAATGCCTGTTCGAGCCTGAGCGTGTCGTCGCTTTGCGCAACCCCTGAATCGCTGTCGGTGGGCATGCGTGGTCTCCTTGTGCTGGAGGCCACAGCTTAGGGAAAGCTGCCTTGCGACTCGCACTAGCCGGCTACCACCGCGCTCAGAACAGCGCCAGTTGACGATCGATCAGCGCCGCGAAGTCATCGCCGACAAAGGGCAGGATGGCATCGGCCACCGGTTGCAGCTGGCGGGTCAGGTAGTGGTCGTAGTCCAAGGGCGCCTGGCGGTTCTCCAAGGGCTCCGGGCCGGCCGTGGTGATGACATAGCTGATCCAGCCGCCGCGCTGGTACTGCAACGGGCGCCCGAGGCGGGCGTTGTACTCGTCCGCGAGCCGCGCCGCACGCACATGCGGCGGCACGTTGCGCTGGTAGTCGGCCAGCGGCCGGCGCAGGCGCTTGCGATAGACCAGCAGTTCATCCTGTTCACCGGCCAGGGTGCGCTCGATATAGCCGCGCACATAGTCGCGATAAGGCTGACCCCGAAATACCCGGCCATAGAGCTCCTGCTGGAACTGTCGGGCCAGGGGCGACCAGTCGGTGCGTACAGACTCCAGGCCCTTGTAGACCATCTCCTCGCTGCCGTCGCCACGTCGTACCAGGCCGGCATAGCGTTTCTTGCTGCCTTCGTCGGCGCCACGGATAGTCGGCATGAGAAAACGCCGGTAGTGGGTTTCGTATTGCAGCTCCAGGGCGCAGTCCAGGCCAAGGGTCTCGGCCAGGTGGCGGCGCCACCACTGGTTGACCTCGGCCACCAGCTCGCGGCCGATGCGCGCCGCGCCCTCTTCGTCGTGGGCGCCTTTGAGCCAGACGAAGGTGGAGTCGGTATCGCCGTAGATCACATCAAAGCCCCGCGCTTCGATCAGTGCCCGGGTCTGGCGCATGATCTGGTGCCCGCGCATGGTGATCGACGACGCCAGCCGCGGGTCGAAGAAGCGGCAGCCGCTGGAGCCAAGCACGCCGTAGAAGGCGTTCATGATGATCTTCAGCGCCTGCGACAGCGGCGCGTTGCCGTCACGCTTGGCCGCCTCGCGGCCCTGCCACACCCGTTCGACAATCGCCGGCAGGCAATGCTGGCTGCGCGAGAAACGCCCGCCGCGAAAGCCCTCCACCGAATGTGTGTCGTCCGGCTGGCGCAAGCCCTCGACCAGGCCCACCGGGTCGATCAGGAAGGTGCGGATGATCGAGGGATACAGGCTCTTGTAGTCGAGCACCAGCACCGAATCGTACAGGCCGGGCCGCGAATCCATGACGAAGCCGCCTGGGCTGGCCTCGCCCTCGACACTGCCCAGGTTGGGCGCGACATAACCCAGGCGGTGCATGTGCGGGATATACAGGTGGCAGAACGCGGCCACCGAACCGCCGCTGCGGTCCACGGCAAGGCCGGTGACCGAAGAACGTTCGAGCAGGAACTCCAGCAGCCGGGTATGGGCAAAGATCCGCGTGACCAGTTCGCAATCCTTGAGGTTGTAGCGGGCCAGGGCCGGCTTGTCCTCGGCGAACCGGCGGTTGATCTCGTCCATGCGCTGATACGGTGTGTCGATGGCCTTGCCCTCACCGAGCAACTGTTGCGCGACGCTTTCCAGGCTGAACGAGGGGAAGCTCCAGGTCGCCGAGCGCAGGGCCTCGATACCGTCGATCAACAACCGGCCCGGCGCCTCGGCGAAGAAATGGCTGCGGCTGCCATGCTCGCGCAGGTGCATCGGCGCGCCGTCGCGGCCCAGGCACAGCGGCACCTTCAGGCGCTGGGCATGCTCGTGCAGCAGGCGCAGGTCGAATTGCACCAGGTTCCAACCGATGATCGCATCGGGGTCGTGGCGAGCCAGCCACTGGTTGAGGCAGGTGATCAGTTCGGCGCGGTCGCCGCAGTAATGCAGGTCGAAATCCAGCTCGCCGGCCTCGCCGTTGGCTGGCCCGAGCATATAGACCTGACGCTGGCCGCAGCCTTCCAGGGCGATGCTGTACAGCTCGCCACGCTCGCTGGTCTCGATATCCAGCGACACCAGGCGCAAGGTTGGGCGATAGTCGGGGTCGGGCTTGAGCTGGGCATCGAGCAAGGTGCCCTGGTCGTCGGCGCGGCCATCGAAACGCACCGGCGCGGTGATGAAGCGTTCCATCAGGTAGCGCTCCGGCGGGCGGATATCGGCTTCGAACACCTCGATGCCCGCGCCGCGCAAGCGTTTTTCCAGGGCGATCAGCTGGCGGTGCTGGCGGCAGTACAGGCCCATGACCGGGCGCAGGTCGAAGTCGCGCAGTTGCAGCGGCTTGAGTTCGACGCCCTGTTCATCGGCCAGCAGCAAGCGGGCATGTTCGGCCTGGGCGGCGGGCAGGAAAGCCACCGAGGGCTGCGGGGCCAGGCGCACGCGCCGTGGCCCCTGGTCGGTGGCCAGCCAGAACTCCACGCAGGTGCCTTCGGGCGTGTCATGCCAGTGGCGGGTCAGGACGAAGCCTTGTTGCAATTGCACTGCGGGGGGACCTCGGATCGCTGCTTTGTTCGCACCTGCTGATTGTAACTGTCCTGTCGTCAGAAATGCTGCTTCGCGGATACGGACGTCGGGCTAGCGGGCGCCGGCGGCGAACCCGGCTCGGCGTCCACCCAGCACCAGCAACCATGCCAACCCCACCAGTGCCAGCACCACCGCGCCAAACGCCCCGACCCCGGCGCCCACCAGCAACAGCCCACCGATGATGCCACCCAGGGCGATGGCGCTGTTCCACACGGTCACCAGCATCGACTGCGCCACGTCGCCGCCCTCGCCCGCCGCATCGGCGCAGGCCGTTTGCAGCAGCGTCGGCGCACCGCCGTAGGTCAGCCCCCACAGCGCCACGCTGACATGCACCAACCAGGGTGCGCCTTGCACCTGCCCCAGCGCCAGGGTCGCCAGGGCGAAGCCGGCCAGGCACAGCAACACCAGCCCGCGCAGATGCCGATCGACCCCCAGGCCGACCAGGGCGATGCCGGCCAGCGAGGCCAGGCCGAAGGTCATCAGCACCTGGCCCACCGCGTCGGCCATGCCCGCCGCGGCGAGCAGCGGCACGATGTAGGTGTAGAGAATGTTATGGCCAAGTATCCACGCCAGGATCACCAGCAGCACCCGTGCCACACCCGGGGTGCGCAACACCGCCAGGGCCGCGGGGCGCTTGCCCGCAACCTGGCCGGGAAAGTCCGGTACTGCCCGCACCACCCAGGCGGCCAACAGCAATGCGGCCAGGGTCACCATCACGAAGGTGGCCCGCCATCCCATCAATGCCCCCAGCCAGGTACCGATGGGCAAGCCCAGCGACAAGGCGATGGGCTGCCCCAGCATCGCCACTGCCATGGCCTTGCCCTGCTGGGCCGGTGCCACCATGCGCCGCGCATGACCGGCGATCAGGCCCCAGGCCAGGCCGGCGGCGGCACCGGTGCAAAAACGCAGGAGCAAGGTGAGCGTGTTGTCCGAGGACACCGCAGTCAGCCCGTTGAACAGGATGAAGCCGCCAATGGCCAGCAGCAGTGCCCGGCGGCGCCACCAGCCTTGGGTCAGGGTCACCAGCGGGATGGCCGTGAGTAACGAACCCAAGGCGTAGGCCGTGACCCATTGCCCGGCCATGGCCTGGCTGATCTGCATACCGTCGGCGATCTGGTCGAGCAGACCGGCCGGCAGGGTCTCGCTGAGGATGGCGATGAAGCCGGTCAGGGCCAGCGCCAGCAAGCCGCTCAGGGGCAGGCGCGTGGCACTGGCGGGGGATACGCCGGCGCAGGCCGCCGAGGAAGGTGAATGCATGATGGTCTCCGGTTTGTCGAACAGGCAGGCATCTTGCTCCGCTGGGGTATTGCGGAAAAAGCCGGGTACAATTCCGCTCAGTCAGGACTTCAACGTCCGCAATCGGAGCACAGCATGGACAGCCTCAGTGGCTTCATGGTCTTCATCCGGGTCGCCGAAGCCCGCAGCTTCGTCGCCGCCGGCCAATCGCTGGGGATCAGCGCGTCAGCCGTGGGCAAACGCGTGGCCCGGCTGGAAGAGAAACTGGGAGTGCGCCTGTTCCACCGCAGCACGCGCAGCATCACCCTGACCGCCGAGGGCACGCTGTTCCTCGAGCGCAGCCGGCGTATCCTGGCCGAGATCGAGGCCACCGAGCAGGCACTTTCCCAGGCCAGCGGCGCGCCGCGCGGGCGCCTGCGGGTGAGCCTGCCGCAGGTGACCGGGTTGGTGATGCCGGCGCTGGCCGAGTTCATGGCGCGCTACCCGGAGATCGAACTGGACCTGGACTTCAGCGACCGCATGGTGGATATCGTCGGCGAGGGTTTCGACGTGGTGATGCGCGGCGGCCAGCCGCTGGATTCACGGCTGAACGCCAAGTTCCTCGGGCACTTCCAGCATCGCCTGGTGGCGTCCCCCGAGTACCTGCGCGAACGCGGCACGCCGCAGCACCCCCGCGAGCTCGGCGGGCACAGCTGCCTGCACTATCGTTTCCCCAGCAGCGGCAAGCTGGAAACCTGGCCGCTGCGCCGGGAACACCCCGAACAGGACTACGCCATTCCCATCTCGATGGTCTGCAACCATGTCGAGACGCGCATCTGCTTCGCCCTCAACCACCGTGGCATCACCTGCCTGCCGGACTTCAGCGTGCGCCGGGAGCTGGCGGCTGGCAGCCTGGTCAGCGTGCTCGACCCCTTCATGGAGCGGCGCGGCAGCTTCTACCTGCTGTGGCCATCCGGGCGGCAGATGCCGCCCAAGCTGCGGGTGTTCATCGACTTCATGCTCGAGCGGGTGCTGCCGGCCACCGACCTCAGCCGTACAGGTAGCTGATGTCCTTGTGCGACAGCGGCGGCACCTGCGCCACCAGGTAGTCGCGCAGCTTGTGCATCTGGTGGGCCTTGGGGCTGGACTTGAGCCAGGTCATGTAATAACCGTCGCCGGTGGCCACGGCGTGGGGGAACGGCGTGGCCAGGTTGCCGGCGGCGAGGTCGGCGCTGGCCAGCACCAGGTCGACCACCGAGATGCCCAGCCCCTGCTGGGCGGCTGAAATACCCTGGTCGAGGGTGTCGAACACCTGGCCCTGGTCGATGCTGATGTCCAGCGCGTCCATGCGCGCCAGCCAGCGTCGCCAGTCGCGACGGTCCGGCGAGGGGTGGAGGAATTCGCAACCGGAGAGCACCGACAGTTCCGGGCGCGCCTGCTCGAGGTAACTCGGGTGGCACACCGGGATCAGCCATTCATCGAACAACTTGAGGCTCTCCACATCCGCCGCGAAGCGCCCGTTACCCAGCAGGATGGCGCAGTCATAGGGCTCGGAATAGAAGTCCACCGCATCGATGTCCATCCACACGCTGGACAGCTGCACCGAACAGCTGTTGTCGACCTTCTTGAAGCCGTCCAGGGCCCGCAGCAGCCAGCGCACGGTGAGCGTGGACGGCGCCTTGAGCCGCACGCCGTAGCGATCCTGGCGCAACAGCGCGCAGGCATTCTCGATGATCTTGAAGCCGACCTTGAGTTCCTGGGCCAGCAGGCGGCCAGGCTCGGTCAGGCGCAGCTTGGGGCCGCGGCGCTCGAACAGGTCGCAGCCGAACAGGGCTTCGAGGGTCTTGATGTGGTGGCTGACCGCGCCCTGGGTAAGGGCCAGTTCCTGGGCCGCGCGGGTAAAGGAGCCATAGCGCGAGGCCACTTCGAAGGCGCGCAAGGCGTGCAAGGCTTGAATCCGTTCCGACATGGCGCCTTCCAGAGCATGAGTGAAGCTAATAGTAGGTCATAGATCCAGGCGTTTTACAACGCAGGACCCATCTCCGAAAATGCTGGTAAATAACAATTATATATAACCAACCTGCACCGATATGACGAAAAAGTTCTATTAACGCTGCATTCGGATCTACCTGGGGAAATCATGTTTACGGGTTATGGAATCTGCTACCGCCTGGATGCGCTAGAGCTAGCCGACGAACATGTCCAGAACCGCCACCACTGGACACACAAGACCATAGAACACTTCAAGGAAACCCTGGCCAACCCTGACTTCCCCTGCCTGTTCGGGCGCAAGGCAGTCACGGCGCGCACCTGCCATATCGTCTTCGCCCGCGCCGCACGACTGGCCGAGGATATCGCCGGGGGCCTGGCCGACTACATCGCCACCATCACGCCGATCCCGCTCAAGCAGCGTATCGGCAACCCGTTGCTGGTGTTTCTCGAAACGGCCGCCGACTCCTCGCTCGAGGCGCAGCAGGCGCTGGCCTGGGATGTGCTGCGCGAGGTCCACGCCCGTGACACGCTGCCATGGCCCGAGGAGATCCCGCAGGACCCGCATGACACACGCTGGTCATTCTGCTTCGCCGGCATGCCGCTGTTCATCAACATGAGCTTCCCCGCCCATCGCCTGATGAAAAGCCGCAACCTGGGCCCGCACATCGCCTTCGTCATCAACCCGCGGGAGAGCTTCGACGAGGTCGCCAGCGCCGGCACCGAGAGCGGCCAGCGCATCCGGGCGCGGATTCGCGAGCGGGTGCGCCACTACAACGACGGCGTCATGCCCCAGACCCTTGGCTTCTTCGGCCAGGACGACAACTTCGAATGGAAGCAGTACCAGTTGCAGGAGCCCGGCTCGCCAAGCCCGGCTCGCTGCCCGTTCCATACCCACGCAACAGCTGAACCTCTTACCGAGAACTGAACGTGAATACCGCACTCACCGCCACCTATGCCCTCACCGTCCTGCTGCTGATCGCCACGCCCGGCCCGGTGGTGGCCCTGATCGTCAACACCGCCGCCGCCTCGGGCTCGCGCAAGGCCCTGTTCACCGCGGTCGGCACCAACTGGGCCTCACTGGTGCTGATCGGCGCGGCCGCCTGGATCATCCTGACCAGCGCGGCCATCGACAAGGCCTGGCTCAGCGGCATGAGCCTGCTGGGCTGCCTGTTCATCGGCTACATCGCCCTGGGTACCCTGCGCGAAGCGCTGCAGGCCCCGGCCGAGGACGCCACCCAGGCCGCAACCGGCGTGCAACCGGGCCGTGGCGGCCTGCTGCAGGGTTTCATGGTCGGCATCTCCAACCCCAAGGACATCATCTTCTTCATCGCCTTCTTCCCGCAGTTCATTCAGATCACCGAGTCGTTCGGCAAGAGCATGGTGGTGCTGTCGCTGCTGTGGATCGCCATCGATTTCGCCGTGCTCAGCCTGTACATCTTCGCCATCGGCAAGATTGCCTCGCCGCGCAGCAACCGCCTGATCAGCCTGGCGTCGGGCGTCGCCCTGCTGCTGATCGCCGCGGTCGGCCTGGCCTACAACATCAGGGAACTGGCCGCCTGAGCCTGCCCTCACACCAAGGAGCGCCCATGACACCGATCGACAGCGCCACCCCCGGCAGCATGGGCACACCCTACCCCTTGGCAGAGGATTACCAGCGCTTCCTGCAACTGGGCAGCCGCCGGGCGCCGCACACGCTGTACGTGCATGAACGCGGCTACCGTTCCGGCACCATCAACACCGACGCATTGGGCATGCGCTACAGCCATTGCGCCGGCAAGCGCTTCTCGGTGGCCGAGCGCGGCGGCGCGGCGCGGGTCAACCTTCTGGTGGGCGGCTCCACCGCCATGGGCATCGGCGCCAGCTCCGACGAGCACACCGTGGCCTCGTACCTGTCGATGCTGACCGGCGAGATCTGGCTGAACCTGACCGGTTGCGGGCTCAATGCCACGCAGGAACTGCTGATGTTCCTCACTCACCAGCACCGCTTCGGCCAGATCGGCCATGTAGTGGTGCTCAGCGGCCTCAACTCGCTGGCCCAGGAGGCCCTGGCCGAGGTATTGGCCGGCGCGCAGGACCCGCATCGGGCGCAGGCCTACCAGGATTTTCTCAATCGCTTCAACGAAGGGGTGCAAGCCACCGGCGAGGCACGCCGCGAATCGCTCTGGCAGCGCCTGGGCCAGGTCCTGGCGCCTGCGCGACAACCGCGCTGGCCGGACATCGAGCCGCTGTCCAGCCCCGACAAGCGTCTGATCCGCGCCGCCGATTGCGTCGGCCGGACCCTGCGTCAATGGGATCGCCTGCTGGCCGACGGCCACACCACCCTCACCTTCATCCTCCAGCCACTGCTACCCTGGTGCCGCGAGGTCGTGCCCAGCGCCGAACAGGCCATGCTCGGCGAGCTCGAGCGCCAGCCGTCGAATTTCGATCGCCTGCTCGGCGACACCTTCGACAGCCAACTGCACATGGCTTTCTTTCGCCGTATCAAGAACCAGGCCGAGCCGGTGCCGTGCTATGACATGAACAGCATGCTCAGCAGCTCGCCGGTGTTCAGCGAACACCTGTTCGTCGACCGCTTGCACTTCAACGACCTGGGCAACAACGCGCTGGCCAAGGTGATTACCGCCAAGTTGGGCCTGGCCCAGGAAAGACAGGCCCTGCGCAAGGTCGCACCGATCAAGCTGGTCTGATGGCCGTACGCCGGGCTTTCGGGGAAGGGGCGCGGATGGATAGAATACGCTGTCGTCGCTCCTGATTTGCCCGAGGCAACCGCGTAACTGCCATGACCATCCCAGCCGCCCCTTCGTTTTCGGCCCGCCGTCAGGGTCGCAGCCATCGCACCAGCCTGGCCGTGGCGATGCCGTTGCTGCTGGCCGCCGTCGGCGCCCAGGCCCTGGAAGTGAACATCGACCCCCATGCCGACCTGCTGTACCGCCAGGCATTGCCCCTGCTGGAACAGGCCGACAACCAGGACGACAGCGCCAGCCCGCTGCGCACCGCCATTGGCGACCCCGAGCTCAGCCGCCAGGGCCAGGCCATGGCGCACACACTGCCCACGGCCGTGGCGCTGCTGAAAAAATCCGTCGCCCTCGGCCACCCGGTGGCCCAGTATCGCCTGGCGCTGTACTACACCACCTATTTGCCGGCCAACCAGATCGCCGAGGCCGCCTGCCCCTTGCTCGAGGCCAGCCTCAAGCAAGGTTTTGCTCCACCGGCGCTGGCCATCGCCCACTGGTGCACACCCTACAATGCCAGCCCGGCCTACCGCGAGGCCCTGGAGGCAGTCCCGAGCATGGCCACCCTGTATGCCGCCTACTATCCGCAGCCGGCCACCCGCCTGGCCTGCAATCGCAGCCGGCCGCAGGGCCTGCAACTGCAGTGGGGACGCCAGCGTGACTACCAGGCCGAGATCTACCGGCTGCTGGGTGAGCTCGATCCGCGCCAGCGTCAGACCTTTCTGCAGAAGGCGGTGGAGATCAATGGTTGCGCGGCGGCGCAGCAGCGTCTGACCAGTACCCGCTGAGCGCCACTACACAGCGATACATAACACCGCCCTCCTCGACACACTGTCGATACCCCGCCAGCACAGACTTCCGGCCAGCACAGCGCGACGGCAACCCGCCGTCGCCGAGCACGCCGGAAACCCTGCCCATGAAAGCGTTACCACTGCCCTCTGGCTGGAAGCTGTTCCACGCCCTCGCGGCCCTGACCCTGCTGATGACCGCTGTGGTGCTTGTCACCCATCCGTTGGGGGTCGACGGCCTGCGCAGCGCCATTCGCGCCACGGCACGCAGCTCTTTCGCACTGTTCCTGCTGACCTTCCTGGCCTCGACGCTGGTCACCCTGCTACCCAGCCAGGCCAGCCGCCAGTTGCTCCGTGAACGGCGCTACCTGGGCCTGGCCTTCGCCTTCTCGCATACGGTCCATGGCGTGCTGATCTACCTATATGCGCAACGCTACCCGGAGTTGTTCTGGGCCGGGCGCAGCGCCGTGGCGAACATCCCGGGCTCGGTGGGTTACCTGTTCATCCTGTTGCTGGCCCTGACCTCGTTCAAGGCACCGATGCGCCTGCTTGGCCCACGCCTGTGGAAAGGCCTGCACAGCACCGGCACCTGGGTGCTGGCGGCGGTGTTCTGCCTGTCGCTCTACAAGCGCATCCCCATGGGCGGTTGGTACCCGCTGGCGTTCGCCCTGATGTTCGCCGCCATCACCCTCAAGCTCATCGCCAAGCAGGCCCAGCGCTCACGCCGGGCCGCCACTGCCCTGTCGCACTGACCCAAGGAGATCACCATGCTGACAAATACCCTGACTCGCCCGTTCATGGCCCTCGACCGGGCTGGTAGCTGGAGCGCCGACCTGCCGCTGCGTCTGTTCCTGGCCTGGGAGTTCTTCGAATCGGGCCTGGAGAAGTTCAATGGCGCCAACTGGTTCGCCGACCTGCAAGGCAGTTTTCCGTTCCCGTTCGACCTGCTGCCGGCGGGCCTGAACTGGCAACTGTCGATGTGGGCCGAGCTGCTCTGCCCGCTGCTCCTGCTGCTCGGCCTCGGCACCCGCCTGGCCTCGGCGGTGCTGATGGTGGTGACGGTAGTGGCGATCGCGGCGGTGCACTGGCCAAGCCAGTGGTCGAGCCTGGCGGAACTGGGGCGGGGGTATGCGATCACCGACCAGGGGTTTGGCAACTTCAAGCTGCCGCTGATCTACCTGGTGGCGTTGTTGCCACTGCTGTTGAAAGGTTCTGGAAGGTTGAGCCTGGACCACTGGCTGTGGCGTCGGCGTTGAAGCGTCGCGGAGCAAGCCCGCTCCCACAGTGATGCTTGCGTGGGAGCGGGCTTGCCCCGCGATAGAGGCTCACACAGTCTCGGCCTCATCGCGCCGGTGCGCCCACTGGTACAACGCCGGCAGCACCAGCAAGGTCAGCGCCGTCGACGACAGGATCCCGCCGATCACCACCGTCGCCAGCGGTCGCTGCACCTCGGCACCGGTGCCAGTGGCCAGGGCCATCGGGATGAACCCGAGCGATGCCACCAGCGCGGTCATCAGCACTGGCCGCAAGCGGGTCAAGGCGCCCTCCTCGACTGCGGCACGCAGGCCGCGCCCTTCCTCGCGCAGGTTGCGGATGAAGGCGATCATCACCAGACCGTTGAGCACCGCCACCCCGGAAAGCGCGATAAAGCCCACGCCCGCCGAGATCGACAGCGGAATGTCGCGCAGCCACAGCGCCAGCACGCCACCGGTGAGGGCGAAAGGAATCCCGGTGAACACCAGCAGACCGTCCTTGAGGTTGTTGAACATCATCAGCAACAAGGCCATGACCAGCAGCAACGACACCGGTACCACCACGCGCAGACGCTCGGCCGCCGACTGCAGCTGCTCGAACTGGCCGCCCCAGCGGGTCCAGTAGCCCGGTGGGATCTGCACCTGGTCGATCAAGGTCTGCGACGCCTCTTCGACGAACGAGCCCAGGTCACGCCCGCGCACGTTGGCACTGACCACCACCACACGCTTGCCGTCTTCGCGGCTGACCTGGTTGGGACCCAACTGCAGATTCAGCGTGGCCACCTGGGACAACGGGATGAAGCCGATCTGCGCAGCGCCCGCGGCGGCACTGGCCGGCACCGGGATCAGCAGGCTCGACAGCCCGTCGACATCGGTGCGCAGCGCCTCGGACAGACGCACCACCATGTCGAAGCGACGGTCGCCTTCGTACAGGGTACCGGCGGTACGGCCCCCCACGGCGATGGCAATGGCATCCTGCACATCGCCCACGTTCAAGCCGTGGCGGGCGGCCTTGTCGCGGTCGATATCGATGGTCAGCACCGGCAAGCCGGTGGTCTGCTCGACCTTCACCTCGGACGCCCCCGTCACTTGCTGCAAGCTGGTGGCGATCTGCGCGGCGGTGCGGTTGAGCACCTCCATGTCATCACCGAACACCTTCACCGCCACATCGCTGCGCACCCCGGAAATCAGCTCGTTGAAGCGCAGCTGGATCGGCTGCGACAGCTCGTAGTTGCTGCCCGGCACGCTGGCCGCCGCCTGCTGCACCTCGGCGATCAGCGCGTCCCGCGACTTGCTCTGGTCCGGCCACTGCTCACGCGGCTTGAGCATCACGTAGGCGTCGGAAATGTTCGGCGGCATCGGATCGGAGGCGATCTCGGCGGTGCCGGTGCGGGCGAACACTCGCTCGACTTCCGGCACCCGCTCGATGATGGTCTTCTCCAGGCGCTGCTGCATGTCCACCGACTGCGACAGGCTGGTGCCCGGCACACGCAGGGCCTGCAGGGCGAAGTCACCCTCGCTGAGGCTGGGGATGAACTCGCTGCCCATGCGGCTGGCCAGCACACCGGACAGCAGCACCAGGGTGGCGGCGCCGGCAAAGGCCAGGTTGCGCCGGCCCAGCACCCACTCCAGCACCGGGGCATAACGACGGCGGGCGGTGCGCATGACCACGCCCTCTTCTTCCTTCACCTTGCCGGTGACGAACAGCGCGAGGGCCGCGGGGACGAAGGTCACCGAGAGGATCATCGCCCCCAGCAGCGCCATCACCACGGTGAAGGCCATGGGGTGGAACATCTTGCCCTCGACCCCGGTCAGGGCAAAGATCGGCAGGTACACCACCATGATGATCAATTGCCCGTAGATCAGCGGTCGGCGCGCCTCGCGGGCGGCGGCAAACACTTCGTGGAAGCGCTCGGAACGGGTCAACATGCGGCCATGATGCTGCTGGGCATGGGCCAGGCGGCGAATGGCGTTCTCGACGATCACCACCGCGCCGTCGACGATGATGCCGAAGTCCAGCGCACCCAGGCTCATCAGGTTGGCGCTGACCTTGTTGCTGAACATGCCGGTAAAGGTGAACAGCATCGACAACGGGATGACCATGGCGGTGATCAGCGCGGCGCGGATGTTGCCCAGGAACAGGAACAGCACCGCGATGACCAGGATCGCGCCTTCGATGAGGTTCTTCTTCACCGTGGCGATGGCCTTTTCCACCAGGTTGGTGCGGTCGTACACGGTGATCGCCACCACGCCCTTGGGCAGGCTGCGGTTGATCTCCTCGAGCTTGGCCGCCACCGCCTGGGACACCGTGCGGCTGTTCTCGCCGATCAGCATGAACACCGTGCCCAGCACCACTTCCCGGCCGTTCTCGGTGGCGGCGCCCGAGCGCAGCTCCTGGCCCAGGCCGACCTGGGCCACGTGGCTGACGCGGATCGGCGTGCCGTCGACGCTGGAGATGACAATGCTGGCGATGTCCTCGGCCGAAGCCACCTGGCCCGGAGCGCGGATCAGCAATTGCTCGCCGTTGCGTTCGATATAGCCGGCGCCAACGTTGGCGTTGTTGCGCTCCAGGGCGGCGATCAGGTCGTTGAGGGTCAGCTTGTAGGCTGCCAGGCGCTTGGGCTCCGGGGCGATCAGGTACTGCTTGGCGTGGCCGCCGATGCTGTTGACCTCGGCCACGCCAGGCACATTGCGCAGCTGCGGCTTGATGATCCAGTCCTGGATCACCCGCAGGTCGGTGGCGGTATAGGGTGTGCCGTCGTCCTTCAGCGCGCCTTGCGTGGCCTCGACCGTCCACAGGAAGATCTCGCCAAGGCCGGTGGAGATCGGCCCCATGGCCGCCTCGATGCCCTCGGGCAACTGCTCGCGCGCCACCTGCAGGCGCTCGTTGACCAGTTGCCGGGCGAAGAAGATATCGGTGCCGTCATCGAAGATCACCGTTACCTGCGACAAGCCCGAGCGCGACAGCGAGCGGGTCTGCTTCAGGCCCGGCAACCCGGCCATGGCGGTCTCGATGGCGAAGGTGATGCGCTGCTCGGTCTCCAGGGGCGAATAGCCCGGCGCGGCGGTGTTGATCTGTACCTGCACGTTGGTGATGTCGGGCACGGCGTCGATGGGCAGCTTCTGGTAGCTGTGGATGCCCACGGCGGCCATCAGCACCACGGCGAGCATCACCACCAGGCGCTGCTCGATGGCGAATTGGATCAGGCGTTCGAACATGGAAGGCGTCCCCGGTCAGTGGCTGTGTTCGGCCGAGCCTTTGCCCAGCTCGGACTTGAGGACGAAGCTGCCGGCGGCGGCCACTTCGGTACCGGCGGCCAGGCCTTCACGGATCTCCACCTGGCCGGCATCACGCCGGCCGGGCTTGACCGGGCGGGCCGCGAACCCTTCATCGGTGCGGGCGAACACCACGGTCTGCTCTTCCCAGGTCTGCAGGGCGCTTTCCGGCACCACCACCGCGGCGTCGAAGCGTTCGACGGTGACCGCGATATTGACGAACAACCCGGGGCGCCAGGCGCCATTGGGGTTGGCCAGGGTGGCGCGCACGGTGGCGGCGCGGTTCTGCTCGCCGAGCAGGCTGCCGACGTAGTTGACCTTGCCCTCCACCTGGGCGCCGAGGTCCGGCGCGCTGACGGTGACGCCACGGCCACTGACCACCTTGTCCAGGTCACGCGGGGCCACGGCGAAGGTGGCCCAGACCCGGCTCAGGTCGGATAGCGTGAAGGCATTGCTGGTCTCGTCCACCACCTCGCCCACGGTCAGGTGCTTTTCCACCACCACTGCGTCGAACGGTGCGCGCAGCTCGTAGCGGTTGCCCTTGCCGGCCGGCGCCACCGCGGCGACCTTCTGCCCGGCGTTGGCGGCGGCGATCTCGGCCTCCTGCAGCGCCTGGCGGGCCAGCAGGTAGTCCTGCTCGGCACTGATGCGCTCCTGCCACAGCTGTTTTTCACGCGTGAAGGTCAGCCGGGCCAGCTCCAGGCGCCGTTGCGCGGCCTGCTGCTCGCTGCGCAGCTCGGAGATCTGCTGGCTGGCGATCACCGCCAGCACCTGGCCGCGTTTGACCGCCTGGCCCAGCTCGGCCTGCACCGACTCGACCACGCCAGGAACCCGTGGCACCACATGAGCGGTGCGGTCTTCGTCGAAACGGATTTCGCCGGGGAAGCTGATGGCGGTGCCCAAGGTGCGCGGACCGGCGGTGGCCAACTGCACGCCGGCGGCGCGGATCTGCTCGGCAGTCAGGTGCAGCTGGCCCTCCTCCTCGCCATGCCCCTCGCCTGCGGACTCGCCGTGGCCGTGTCCGTCGTCCTTCTCTTCGTCATGGCCGTGGCCGGCTTCGCCGTGGTCGTCGTGTTGGGCCTGGCCGCTGCCGGCCTTGCCGAGGGTGCCGGTCCAGGCCGCGCCACCGAGGCCGATAACGGCCAGGGCGGCGGCGAGGATGGCGAGCTTGCGTGGGTTGGTCATTGTTGCTCCTGCTGGAAAAGTCGTTGCAGTTCAGGGCCTGCCCCGCGATGGGACGAGGCTCAAAGCTCGCCGTAGATCCGCTCCACCTGCGCCCGGGCATCGGTCGCCTGGGCCAGCGCGTCAAGGTAAAGCCCGCGCGCCTCGATCAGCGTGCGCTGGGCATCGAGCACATCGAGGAAGGCGAACTTGCCCATCTCGAAACCTCGGGTGGCGGTGTCCACTGCCTGCTGGGCGGCGGGCAGGATGGTGCGGTCATACGCCTGCACCTCGCCCATGGCCGTGCCCCACTGCTCCAGGGCACTGCGGGTTTCGCTGCGCAGGCGCAGTTCGACGGCGTTGCGCAGATCGCGGGCCTGGTCGGCGCGGCGCGCGGCGGCCAGTACGTTGCCCTGGTTGCGGTCGAACAGCGGCAGCGGCATGGACAACCCCACCACATTGACCCGCTCACGCTCCTCACGGCTGTACTGGCTGCCCAGGCTCACGGTCAGGTTGGGGATGCGCTGGGCCTTCTCGGAGCCCAGGCTGGCATCGCCACGCTCGATCTGCGCCGCGGCCAGGCGCCATTCGGCGGTCTGCTCGACCGTGGCCAGCAGGCGTTCGGCCTTGGGCGCCGGGCCTGGCGAGAGCGAGCTGGCGTCGAGTCGGTCGAAGCGGGCCTCGGCGCTGCCGGTCAGCCGCGCCAGGGCTTGATTGGCCACTGTGCGTTCGGTTCGCGCCCGGCGCACCGCCGCCTCGGCCTGGGCCAGCTGCACCTGGGCGCGGGTGGCCTCCACTGGCGAGGACTGCCCCGCGCGCACCCGCCCCTCCACCACCCGCAGGCCGCGTTCGGTCAGCGCCTGCGATTGCTGCGCCAACTCCAGCGCGGTCTGCGCCCGCAAGGCGGCATGGAAAGCCTGGATCACATCGGCGCGCAGGCTGTTGCGCTGGCGCTCGAGCTCCAGACGGGCGACCGCCTGGCCGGCCTCGGCGACCTCGATCCGCGCATCGCGCTTGCCGCCCAGTTCCAGGGCCTGGCTGAGGGTCACGGTGGTGGTACTGGTGTCACGGCGGGTGTCCTCGACCTCCCACGACAGCTCGGGGTTGGGAATCAGCCCGGCCTGACGGCGCTCGCCTTCGGCGATGCCGATCTCGCGGCCGATGGCGGCGAAGTCCGGGTTCTGGGCAAATGCAGCGGTGAGCGCCTGGTCCAGGCTCAGGCCCTCGGCGCCGGCAGGGCCGGCCAGCAACAGGCAGAGCAAGGCGATCTTGCGGGGGATGGGCACGGCGGAAGTCCTCGTCGACAAGCGGCGGAATGCTTTGGCGAGGGACTTTAGGGAGCCTTGGTTATCTGGGGGGTGGCGTGAAGATTACAATTCTGTAATCGAACGTTCGGGCGTTTCACGGGGACCTTGCAGCGCCTGGCGGATCAGAAGCCCTTGCCATCAGACCAATCCCGAAATACTGTATGAATATTCAGTATTCAGCGGGCCGCCCCATGCAACTCATCGCCAAACTCGGCATCCTCGCCGACGCCGCCAAGTACGACGCGTCCTGCGCCAGCAGCGGCGCGCCCAAGCGCAGCTCGCGCGGCCGCGACGGCCTCGGCGCCACCGATGGCATGGGCATCTGCCACAGCTACACCCCCGATGGCCGCTGCGTGTCGCTGCTCAAGGTGCTGCTGACCAACTTCTGCCTGTACGACTGCCAATACTGCGTCAACCGCCGCTCGAGCAACGTGCCCCGGGCACGCTTCAGCCCCGAGGAGGTGGTGCGCCTGACCCTGGACTTCTACCGGCGCAACTGCATCAGCGGCCTGTTCCTCAGCTCAGGCATCATCCGCTCCGCCGACTACACCATGGAGCAGCTGATCCGGGTGGCGCGCCTGCTGCGCGAAGAACACGCCTTTCGTGGCTATATCCACCTCAAGACCATTCCCGACGCCGACCCGCTGCTGATCGAGGAAGCCGGGCGCCTGGCCGACCGACTGAGCGTGAACATCGAACTGCCCACCGACGCCAGCCTTCAGCGCCTGGCCCCGGAAAAGCGCGCCAGCACCATCCGCCAGGCGATGGGCGTGATCCACCACGGCCAGCAGGCCGTCGCCGGCGAGCCGCGCGCGCCACGCTTCACCCCCGCCGGGCAGAGCACCCAGGTGATCGTCGGCGCCGACGCCACCGACGACAGCACCTTGTTGCGCAACGCCGAGTCGCTGTATCAGGGCTATGGGCTCAAACGGGTCTACTACTCCGCCTTCAGCCCGATCCCCGACAGCCCCTCCAGCGTGCCCCTGGCCGCGCCGCCGCTGCTGCGCGAACACCGCCTGTACCAGGCCGACTTCCTCTTGCGCGGCTACGGCTACAAGGCCGGCGAACTGCTGGGCGGGGCCGGCAACCTGGCCCTGGACATCGACCCCAAGCTGGCCTGGGCGCTGGCCAACCGCGAGGTCTTCCCGCTTGACGTCAACCGCGCCGAGCCGGCGTTGCTGGCGCGCATCCCCGGTATCGGCCTGCGCAGCGTGCAGCGCCTGGTCGCCCTGCGCCGGGAACGGCGCATCCGCTACGACGACCTGATCCAGTTGCGCTGCGTGCTGGAGAAAGCCCGTCCGTTCATCGTCACCAGCGACTACCGCCCGGCCCAGGCCGAGCTGCGCAGCGGCCTGCTGAGGGCCCGCCTGCGTGAACCCCAGGCGCCTGTGCAGATGGGGCTGTGGGGATGATCGCGCTGGATTGCGGCGATGATTTCGCCATCTGGCGCGACCAGGCCCGCCAACTGCTCGGCCACGGCATCGATCCGGCCACGGTGACCTGGGGTCAGACCTGGATGGATGACTTGCTGGCCGTGCCCACGCCCCTGCCCGCAGGCCCCGGTCCGTTCCACGCCCGCGTGCCGGCGGCGCTGCTGACCCAGCTGGAACAGGCCGGGCGCTACCGCGGCGAGCAGCGCTGGAACCTGTTGTACGAGGTGCTGTGGCGCGTCGCCCATGGCGATCGCACCGCGATGCTGGCCGGCGACCGCCTGGGCAGCGAGCTGCAACGACGCATCCGTCAGGTCGGCCGGGAGGCTCATCACCTGCATGCCTTCGTGCGCTTCGTGCCACTGCCCGAGGCGCTGGCCGAGCAGTTGCAGCTGGACCTGGTGGCCTACCATGAACCCGCGCATGACATCCTCGACAGCGCCAGCGCGCACTTCGCCGAACGTCTGGGCCGCCAGCGCTGGCTGATCGCCACGCCCCACGACGGCATCCGCTACGACGGCGCGCAACTGGACTACCGTCGCCAGTGCCCGCAAGACTGGCGGCAATGGGCGCGCAACGCCGACGACCCCGGGGCCGAACTGTGGCTGGCCTACTACCGGCACACCTTCAACCCCGCCCGGCTCAACCCCGGCGCGTTGCGCCAGCATCTACCCGGACGCTTCTGGCGTCATCTGCCCGAGGGACCGCTGATCCCCGAGCTGGTGGGCCAGGCACGGCACGGCAAGCAACGTGACGGCCAGGCGCTGGAAATAGGCAGGCAACAAGGTAAACGGATTGGCACAGGTGGCACCGATCGATAGGTGTGGCTGTGGGCAAACCAATCCATTCGAATGGAAAAATGTGAAAATTTCATCACTTTCAATTCATACGCACTGTTCTTGATCGGGCAATCCCGACATACTTATTGCTAATCGTTCTCATAAGCACTAGTAATAAGGATAAAGCTCGGCATGTCATCGCTCCCCTCGCCCCACCGTTTCGCGCCCACCCGCAACCTGCTGGCCATGGCCATCTGCATGGCGACCCTCACCCCCGCGCTGGCAGCCGAACAGGCCCCCGCCGTGATCGAACTGGGCGCCACGGCCATCGACGACAGCAGCCTGGGCAGCACCACCGAGGGGTCGAAGTCGTACACCACCGGCGCCATGTCCACCGCCACCAAGCTGCCGCTGACCATGCGCGAAACGCCTCAGGCGGTGACGGTGATCACCCGCCAGCGCATGGACGACCAGAGCATGACCAGCATCAACGACGTCGCCAGGTACACCCCGGGCCTGTTCCTCAACCAGTCCAATGGCCCGGGGCGGCAGACCTACAAGGCCCGTGGCTTCGACGTCGACAACATCATGTACGACGGCATCCCCAGCGCCTACACCGGCTGGGTGGTCGGCGCCCAGCCGAACCTGGCGATGTTCGACCGGGTGGAAGTGGTGCGCGGCGCCACCGGCCTGGTCACCGGTTCCGGCACGCCCTCGGCGGCGATCAACCTGGTGCGCAAGCGCCCGCTGGCGGAGCAGAAAGTCACCCTCACCGGCGCCGCCGGCAGCTGGGACAACTACCGCGGCGAACTGGACGCCTCCAGCCCGCTCAACGACAGCGGCACCCTGCGCGGCCGCGTGGTGGCCTCGTACCAGGACGCCAACGGCTTCCGTGACGGCCAGCAGGAGGACCACGGGCTGTTCTACGCGATCACCGAGGCCGACCTGGGCGAAGACACCACCCTCACCCTCGGCCTCTCCCACCAGAAGGACAAGACCAACGTGTTCTGGGGCGCGATCCCCACCGCCCTCGACGGCCATCACCTGGACCTGCCACGCTCCTACAACCCGGCCAACGACTGGGAGGTCAAGGACCAGGAGATCAATACCCTGTTCGCCGAGGTGCGCCAGCGCCTGGCCAATGACTGGAAGCTGCAGGTCAACGCCACCTACAGCGAGCAGAACGCGCTGTTCCGCGGCTCCTACCAGTCGCGCTGGGACCTGGCCAAGCCGCTGAGCCGCACGGTCTACCAGTCGGCCCACGACGAGAACCAGCTGGGCCTGGACACCTTCGCCAGCGGCCCGTTCGAGGCGTTCGGGCGCACCCACGAGCTGGTGGTCGGCGCCAGCAAGCGCATCTACGACATGAGCGAGCGCAACTACAGCCCCTACGACATGGACTACCCCATCGACGGCGGCAAGCCCGACTTCCTGCACACCAGCAGCAGCCGCTACCTGATCAACCAGGAAGGCGTGTACACCACCACCCGCCTGAGCCTGGCCGACCCGCTCAAGCTGATCCTCGGCGGGCGCCTGGACTGGTACGACTACGACAAGCGCGGCAGCAACGATGGCGACTACAAGGTGACCCGCAACGTCACCCGCTATGCCGGCCTGATCTACGAGCTGGACGAACACCACTCGGTCTACGCCAGCTATACCGATATCTTCCAGCCACAGGACAGCCAGGACAGCAGCGGCACGCCGGTGCGGCCGATCGAAGGCAAGAACTACGAGGTAGGCATCAAGGGTGAATACTTCGATGGCGCGCTCAATGCCAGCCTTGCCGTGTTCCGCATCGACCAGGAAAACCGCGCGGTCGAGGTGGACGACAAGAGCGTCTGCCGAGCGGGCCAGTTCACCTGCTACGAAGCCTCCGGCGAGGTGCGCAGCCAGGGTATCGACTTCGAGGTGCAAGGCGCGCTGACCGAGCAATGGCAGATCGGTGCCGGCTACACCTACGCGCGTGTGCACACCACCAAGGACGCCAAGAACCCCGCCAACGTCAACAAGCCGCTGTCCTCCGACACCCCCGAGCACCAGCTCAAGCTGTTCACCACCTACCGCTTCCAGGGCCCGCTGGAAAAACTGCGCGTCGGTGGCGGCGTCACCTGGCAGAGCCGCATGTACAACGATTTCAGCGTGGCCGACGGCAGCCGCTACCGCCTCGAGCAAGGCGCCTATGCAGTGACCGACCTGATGGCCGGCTACGCGGTCAACCAGCACCTGGACCTGCAGCTCAATGCCAACAACGTGTTCGACAGGAAGTACTACTCGTCGATTTCCAGCTCGGTGAACTACGGGGGCGACACCTTTGGCGATCCGCGCAACCTGATGCTGACCGCCAAGTACAGCTTCTGACCTGCTCAGGCGCAGGGATGCGCCTGAAATCCTGGTTGAACGCGGATTCTGTGGGTGCTGCGTTACGCCGCCCCCACAAATCCAGGCCCGCGCTCTCCTTCTTCAGGCATGCACCCAGCGTCGATGCAGCGCCCGCGCCAAGGCATCGAGCATGAACCCCAGTGCGCCGATCAGCAGCACCATCGCCATCAGCTCCGAATAGGCCAGCCGGTCGCGGGTGTCGAGGATGAAATAGCCAAGCCCGGCACTCACCCCGAGCATTTCGCACGGCACCAACACGATCCACAGGATGCCGATGGCCAGGCGCACGCCGGTCAGCACATGGCCGATCACCCCGGGGATGATCACCTTGCACAACGTCTCCCAGCGCGTGGCGCTGAGGCTGCGGCTCAACTGCAGCCAGCGCGGGTCGAGCTGGCGCACCCCGGCGGCGGTGTTGAGCAGGATCGGCCACAGCGCGGCGAAGGCCAGCAGGAAGTAGATCGGCTGGTCGCCCACGCCCATCAGCATCACCACCACCGGCATCCACGACAGCGGCGAGATCATGCGCAGGAACTGGAACGCCGGCGTGGTCGCCGCCTCCAGGTGGCGATAGCTGCCCACCAGCAGGCCCAGCGGCACGCCGATCAGCAGCGCTAGCAGCAGGCCGACGAGGATGCGCTCGAGGCTCACCCAGATATGCCCATAGACCTCGCCCTGCCCCAGCAGCTCGATCAGGCTTTGCAACGTGGCCTGGGGCGCGAAGCGCGCCGACAGGCCATCGGCGGCGCCGAACAGGCGCACCCCCGCCCACCACAGCAACAGCAGCGCCGCCAGGCCTGCCAGGCCCAGGGCACCATGCACGAAATGCCTGCGCATCAGACCGCGAACTCCTCGCTACGCTGGAAGTTCTCGGCAATGCCGAACGCCGCCGGGCCACCCACCGCGGCAATGGCGTTGCGCACGAAGCGATCGTCCACCAGGTCGCGGGCGGTCTGGGCCGGGTCGAGGGCGGCAAGGAAATCGCTCTCGCCGACGATCAGGGTGTTCTTCAGGCGCTTGACCAGCTCCTCGGTGTAGCTGGGGAACGGGTAAGGCTGGAAGTCGATGCGCTTCTCGTCCCACTGCTGGTGCTGGATCGCGCCGCTGGCGATATAGCCGGCACGGTCCTCGACCGATGGCGCCAGCACCTTGGTCAGCACCGCCGGTTCGTGCGGGGTGTACTTGTTGGGGCCGGCCTTGGACAGCAAAGCCGCGGCCTCGGCGCGGTGCTCGCGGGTCCAGTGCTGGGCCTTGACGATGGCGTTGACCACCTTCTGCGACCACTCCGGGCGATTGTTCAGGTCATGCTCGTGCATGAACACCACGCAGCAGGCGTGGTTGCGCCAGACATCGCCGGTGAAGCGCTGCACGCGGCCGACCTTGAGGTTCTCGGCCAGGGCGTTGAACGGTTCGGCGACGATATACCCGGCGATGCGCTTGCTGGCCAGGGCCGGCGGCATGTCCGAAGGCGGCAGCACCAGCAGGTTGACTTCGTTGTCCGCCAACTGCGCGGTGGCGGGCTTGGACACAGGCTTCAGGCCGTTGTCGGTGAGTATCTGCTGCAGCACCACGTTGTGGATCGAGTACCAGAACGGAATGGCCACGGTCTTGCCGCCGAGCTGCTTCATGTCGGTGATGTCCGGGGCCACGGTCAGGCCCGAGCCGCCGACGTGGTTCCAGGCCACGACCTTGGCTGGCACCTTGCTGCCGTAGCGCGCCCACACGGTCATCGGCGACAGCAGGTGGATGACGTTGACCTGCCCGGAGATGAATGCCTCGATCACCTGGGCCCAACTGCGCAGCAGCACCGGGCGCTCGGCCTTGATGCCCTCGGCCTCGAACAGGCCGTTGTTGTGCGCCACCAGCAGTGGCGTGGCATCGGTGATCGGCAGGTAGCCGATGCGCACCGGCGCGTCCGGCTCGGCGGCGGCGCGGGCCTGCAGGCTCGACAGCAACGGCACGGCGCCGGCGGCGGTGAGCATGGCACTGAGCTTGAGAAAATCGCGACGGGACGTGGTGGAACAGCAGTCATCCATGCACATGGACAGCCTCCGAGGGCAAGGGGGATGGGGTGGGTTCGGCTGTGCGGCTTGCCCGCCGAAGGGTCTTGAGGATTTCGATACGCAGCGCGCCCAGCTCCTCGACCCGCTGCGCCCGCGGCTGCGGCAGGTCGATGTGCCACTGACCGAGGGTGCGCGCCGGGTGGTTGCCCAGTAGCAGCACGCGATCGGACAGCAGCAGGGCTTCGTCGATATCGTGGGTGATCAGCACGGCGGCGGTATTGTGGGTGGCAATCAGTTGCAGCAGCAGTTGCTGCATGTCGGCGCGGGTCACCTCGTCCAGCGCGCCGAAGGGTTCGTCCAGCAACAGCACCTCGGGCTGGCGCGCCAGGCAGCGGGCCAGCGCGGTACGCTGGGCCATACCGCCGGACAACTGCGCCGGGTACTGGCCACGGGCGTGGGCCAGGCCCACCGCGTCGATCGCGTGGTCGATGCGTGCGCGCCGCTCGGCCGCCGGCAGCTTGGGCTGGCGGGCGAAGTCGAGGCCGAAGGCGACGTTCTTCTCCAGGCTCAGCCAGGGCAGCAGGCTCGGGTCCTGGAACGCCACCGCCAGGCGCGGGTGCGGCCCCTGCAGCGGCTCGCCGCGCAGCTGCACGCTGCCGCCACGGGCCTGCTGCAGCCCGGCCAGCACGCGCAACAGGCTGGACTTGCCGACCCCGCTGGGACCAAGGATGGTCACCACCTCGCCCGGCGCCAGCGCCAGGTCGAACTGCTCCAGCACCGCCTGCCAGCCACCGTCGCGCGGGTAGCCCAGGCTGATGTCACGGGCTTCGAGCAGCACCTCGGTCATGCGCTGGCCGCCTGGCGTTGCAGTTCGGCGCGCAGCTGCACCAGGCTCGGGGTGACGATCGGCACGAACGCCGACTCGCGCCAACGCCGGGCGAAGCCTTCGCCATAGGCCGTCAGGTAGGCCTTGCCACCGCTGGCCTGAAGCTCCAGCTGCACGGCGTCGGCGGCACATTCGGCGAGGGTGATGCGCAACTTGAACAACGCGGCCGGTTGGTCCTGGAAGCGCCCGTCGAGCAACCCCTGCTTGAGCTCGCCGACGGTATTCTCCAGGCGTTCCTTGAGCACCTGACGGGCCTCTTCGAGGAACGAGCCACGGCCCTGCAGGTGCTCCTGCACTTCATCCAGCGCTCGCCGGGCCAGGCCCATGGCCATGCCGCACTGCAGCGCCAGGAACGCCGGGCGCACCTTGGGCAGGAATTCGCGGGCGTTGTCATGCAGCAGCCAGTCGCGGGCCAGTGGCACCTGGTGGAACGCCAGCGCCGCGGTGTTGCTCGACTGCAGGCCCATCAGTTGCAGATCGTCGGAGCGCTCCAGGCCCGGCGCGTTGGAGGGAATGGCAACCACGAACGGTGCACCGCCGGCGTCATCCTCGATGGCCGCCGCCACCACGAAACCGCGCTTGCGCAGGTTGGTCACCCAATGCAGCCGGCCTTCGAGGTTCCAGCCATCGGCCGCGAGGCGGCCACGCACCTGCAAGGCCTCGATGCCGGAGAGAAACTTCATGGCATTGGACAGGCCGGTGGCCCCGGCGAGTTCGCCCTTGAGCAGGTCGGGCATCAGCCGTTTGCACAGCTCCCGGTTGGGGCTTTGCAAAAGATATTCGATGAAGGCGCGCTGGCCCCAGCAGACGAAGGCCGCGGCCAGCGAACGGCTGGCGATGGCGGCGATGGCCTCGACCGCCTCGCTGACGTCGCCGCCCGTGCCACCCAGGGCCGGGTCGACGCCGATGCGCAGCAACTGCGACTCGGCGATCTGCGCCAGCACCAGGTGCGGATCGCACTGGCCCTGGTCAATGGCCTCGGCATTGGCATCCAGCCATTGTCCAAATGCATGGTCAAGCATGTCCCTAACTCCTTGTGAAACGCCGGGCGCGCCGGCATCAGGCCTCGGTCAGGCCGAAGGCTGCCAGCGGTATTTGCCAAGCTCGTCGTTGAGCGGCGTCTGGGCGAACACATTAGCAAAGTTGCACAGGGTTGCGAGGCTGACACCGAGAATCACTTCCAGGGCGTTGCCTTCGCTGAAACCGGCTTCACGGAAGGCCTGGTAGGTGGCGTCGCTGACGTTGCCGCGGGTGGCGATCACTTCACGGGCGAACGCGGCCAGGGTCTCGTAGCGGGCGTCGGGCAGCTCGCCGCGGGCACGCAGGGCATCGACCACTTCCTGGGGCAGCTTGGCCTTGTTCAGCGCCACGGCGGTGTGGCCGGCGACGCAGAAGTCGCAGCCGTGCTGGGTGGCGGCGATCAGCTGCACCACTTCGCGCTCGGCCAGGGTCAGCTCGGACTTGCCGTTGAGCGCCGAGACGGTGACGTAGGTTTCCAGTGCCGCTGGGGCGTTGGCCAGGATGCCCAGCAGGTTGGGGATGAAGCCGGAGTTCTTCTGCGCGTTCTCGAGGAACGGGCGGGCGGCTTCCGGAGCGGTCTGCAGGCTGTGTAGAGTAATGCGCGCGGACATGGAGTGGTCTCCTTTGATGTAGGTCGCTACAGTCTGTTGGTTATAAGAAGTAGCATCCATATTCATCAGTCGCCTTTCCTTGCTCCAGAGTCCTTGCATTAGATGATTTCTTCCAGCCCCCTCGTCGATTGGTTATTAGAGAGCCTGGAGCTCGATGCCAGCCTGTTCCATGTGGGCCGCTATTGCGGCGGCTGGCATGCCAGCACCCAGGGCCTCGGCCGGGCCAGTTTCCACCTGGTGGTGCAGGGCCATTGCTGGCTGCACATCGACGGCCAGGCGCAGCCGCTGCGCCTGGAGAGCGGCGATGCGGTGTTCCTGTTGCGTGACCTGGCCTATCGATTGTCCGGCGACGAGGATACCGCCGACGCCTGTGCCCAGCCGCGCCGGAGCATGCAGGCGCTGGACCTGGAAGCCGGGGACGGCGTCGGGCTGGTGTGCGGTTTCTTCCACTTCCAGTCGGGGTTGTCGTCGCTGATCGTCGATGGGCTGGCGGACTGGATCCTGCTGCGCGCCAGCGACCCCGCCGGCAGCGCGGCGCGGGCGCTGTTCGAGTTGATCCTCGAGGAATGCCGGCGCCCGCAGCCGTCCCAGGCGCTGCTCGAACGCCTGACCCACCTGTTGTTCCTCTATGTGCTGCGCCAGCAGGCACACGACGGCCAGGCGCTGGGCGGGCTGGTCGCCCTCGCCCGCCAGCCGGCCTTCGCCGGGTTGCTGGAGCGCTTGATCGAGGCACCAGGCCAGGCCTGGACGCTGGAGGCCATGGCGGCCTGCACGGGGCTGTCGCGCTCGGCGTTCTTCAAGCGCTTCAACGAATTGGCCGGGCAATCCCCCGGGCAGGTGCTGCTGGCCCTGCGCATGCGTCATGCCTGCCAGTTGCTCAAGGCCGGCAATACCGTCGAGCAGGTAGGCGCGCAGGCCGGGTATCAGTCGGTGGCGGCATTCACCCGGGCCTTCGCCAAGGCCGTCGGGGTGCAGCCGGGGGCGTACCGCAAGCAGCACGAAGGACGCGCGGGATAAGGGCCGTTCAACGTCGCCGCTGCATCCAGGCAGCCCCAAGCCCGCTGAGGCAGATCACCGCGATACCGACCAGGCTGGTACTGTCCGGCACCTGGGCGAATACCACCAACCCCAGCAACCCGGCGAACACGATCTGGCAATAGCTGAACGGCGCCAGCAACGCCGGCGCGGCATGGCGGAACGCCTGGGTCAGCAGCAGGTGCGCGGTCATCCCGCAGCCGCCCAGCGCCAGCATCAGCGGTACATGCGGCCACTGCGGCGTCTGCCAGAAGAACGGCACCAGCGCCGTCATGATCAGGGTGTTGCACACGCCCGCGTAGAAGTTGCTGGTGGTCGGGCTGTCATGGGCCGCTAGCTTGCGCGTCAGCAACTGATAGAAGCAAAAACCCAGGGCCGAACCGAAGGGAAACAGGATTGCCGGGGTAAACATCGCGCCGCCCGGGTGCACCACCACCAGCACCCCGACGAAGCCCATGACCACCGCCAGCCACTGTCCCGGGGTCACCCGCTCCTTGAGCAGCGGCACCGACAATGCGGTGACCAGCACCGGGGCGAGAAAGTTGACCGAGGTCGCCTCCGCCAGCGGCAGATACTGCAGCCCGGCGGTGAACAACAGGCTGGTGCTGAGCAGGCTCAGCGCACGCAGGGTCTGCAGCAATGGCCGGCGGGTGCGCAGTACCGCCAGCCCAGCCTTGGGCAGGAAGATCCCGGCCATCAGCAAGGTGTGCACCAGGTAACGGACCCACACCACCATGATGACCGGGTAGATCCCGCCGAGGAATTTCGACAAGCCGTCGTGGCTGGCGAACAGGAACGTGGCCACCACCACCAGGGCGATACCGCGCAGCGGCTGATTGACTCCGGACAACGGTGTACTGGAACTCATGGGGCTCTCGGGCGATTGCCCCGGCATGGCGCCCGGGCATGGGCGGATTCTAGAAGAGAAGCCAGAGGGTGGACAAAGCATTGTGGTCCAATCAGTACATTCTGTTCGCTGATCGGCCACTTTCCCACATCCCCTCGCTGCCAGCGAGGGCGCAAACCATGCTGGAGCTCGACCCTTCAGTGCAATCGCTGGGTCACCAGGAAGTTGCGCAACGACGGCTCGTCATCCAGGGCAATCTCCCGCACCGGCCGTGGCAGGTCGGCCAGTACCGCCTGAAAGAACGCCAGGGCCGGGGCATCCTCGCCGTAGCACCGCACCAACCAGTCGCCTTGACCCTCGCACAGCGTGCGCCGCGCTACCGCCAGGCCCACGCCCTGGCGGCGATATTTCTTGAGCACGAACAGGTCGGCCAGCTCCCAGGCGTCGATGCCGGGCAGTTCACTGCGCTCGATAAGCAGGAAGCCGGCGATGAAACCGTCCACCAGTATCAGGCTGGCGCTCCAGCCCGGGGTTTGCCAGTAGCGGGTGAAGTGCGGCTCGTGGAGGTAGAAGCGCCCATCCGCCTCGACATCTTCCTGCTCCCAGTCAGAGGACTCGTAGGCGTAGAACTGGTAGAGGTTGCGCACCAGGTCGGCATGCT
This sequence comes from Pseudomonas sp. FG36, assembly GCF_057809275.1. Taxonomy (NCBI): domain Bacteria; kingdom Pseudomonadati; phylum Pseudomonadota; class Gammaproteobacteria; order Pseudomonadales; family Pseudomonadaceae; genus Pseudomonas; species Pseudomonas sp. FG36. The sequence goes on along the minus strand of NZ_JBMDJQ010000009.1, from coordinate 129,287 downwards.
CGGGGCCGGTCTGGAGCAGTTCGACAGGGAGGGTCATGGAACAGGCTCGATGAATGCGGGAGCGCGAGTCTACCTGGGCGCTCAGGCGTTTGCAGCGGGGCGGCGGCGCATCCATCGTCGCGGCTGGTCGCCACGCCGATGGATGCGAGCTTGGTCACGCCTGCGGCAGGGCCGCCACGGCGTCCACTTCCACCAGCATGCCGTCCAGCGCCAGGCGCGGCACCGGGATCAAGGTGCAGGTCGGGGTCATCCGGCCGCCCCAGGCACGCTCGGCCTCGGCCACCCACTGGTGCAGCCTTGCCTCGGAATGGTCAACCACCAGCAGGGTGAGCTTGCACACGTGCTCCAGCGTTGCCCCACGGGAAGCCAAGGCGATCTTCAGGTTCACCAGGGCCTGGCGCGCCTGCTCGTCGAAACGTGCCGACAACTTGCCCTGCAGGTCCTCGCCGCCCTGGCCGGCGATATACAGCAGGCGGCTGCCGGCGCGTACCTCGGCGACGTGGGAATAGGCATTGCCACTGGGGTCGTAGAGGCCTTCGGGGTTGCTCAGGGCAAAGGCGGCTGGCTGGGTCATGGTATCGCTCCATCGATGGAAAGAGCGGCCGAGTATCAAACCTCAGGTTAAGTCGAGGTCAAGCCCCGCCTGCCACACCTTGATCGGCGCTTATTTTTCCTGCAACACCGCCCTGCCCTTCACCGCGCGCGGCCCACGCCAGGCCCAGAACAACAGGCCCGGGAACGGTGCATAGACGACGAAAACCACCCATAGCATCTTGCGCTCGGCGCGCCGATCACTGCCGATGATGTGCCAGATGGCCCAGATTTCCAGGAGGATGACGACGAGCGCGACAACGAACCAGATTGTTCCGATTTCCATGAGTCTTCTCCTATTGGCTGTACTGGCTTGGGTTGTCGCGCGCGCCGAGGGTTCACTCGGATCTTGTCCGGCCCGCGGCCCACTGGCACAGTGACCGGCCGCCCTGCACCGCACCATGGGAGCCCTCATGCCATTCGATCCGACGCTGCTTGCCCAGGCCCGCCACGTGGTGGTGTTCACCGGTGCCGGAGTGTCCGCGGAAAGTGGCATCGCCACGTTTCGCGACAAGCTGACCGGCCTGTGGGCACGCTTCGATCCGGCGCAGCTGGCCAGCGCCGAGGGCTTTCGCGCCGACCCGGCGCTGGTCTGGGGCTGGTACCAGATGCGCCGCGCCGGGATCGCCAAGGCCGAACCCAACGCAGGCCACCTGGCCATCGCCGCGCTGGCCGCGCAGGTGCCGCAGCTGACCCTGATAACGCAGAACGTCGACGACCTGCACGAACGCGCCGGCAGCCGTGCCGTGCTGCACCTGCATGGCCGGCTGGATGCCTTTCGCTGCCTGGACTGCGCGCGCCCGGCGGATGAGCCCGTGGCACTGCCCGAGGAGGCCGCTCAGGGCTGCCGTATGGAACCACCGCGCTGCGCTTGCTGCGCCGGGCCGCTGCGCCCCGGTGTGGTGTGGTTTGGCGAGATGTTGCCCGAGGCGGTGCTGGAGCAGGCATTCGCCGCCGCGCGGCAGTGCGATGTACTGCTGTCGGTAGGCACCTCAGGCCTGGTACAGCCGGCGGCCTCGATACCTCGCATGGCACTGGCGGCGGGGGCGACGGTGGTGCATGTCAATCCGCAGCCTGTGCCCTGCGAGCATCCGCGGGCGTTCATGTTGCCCGGCAAGGCGGGTGAGGTGCTGCCGCAACTGCTGCGTCAGGCCTTCGCCTGAGCTACCGGGCAGACCGGTTCAGCGGCCAGCCTGGTCCAACGCAGCCTTCAAGGCATCGGCATCGGCGTAGCTGTTGCGCGCTGCCACCACGCCGTTATCCAGCGCCAGCCACAGCACCTTGCCTTCGTCCCCGGCATAGCGGCTGGCGACCCGGCCGTCGCGGTCGAGCAGTACCCGGTAGCTGTAGTCGCGCATGGCCGGGATGGCGAACAGCTTGCTGATCAGCGCCGGCATGCGCTGGATATCCGCGACGAACACGGCATGGCGCGCCTCCAGGTAGCCTTTGGGCTGTTCGGCCAGGGCCGCCTTGACCAGCTTGGCACCGTCCATGTCGCGGGCGACCAGCAGGACCTGGGTGTCGGCCCCCAGGCTGTATGGCTGGTCGTACTGGTCGAGCAACGTCCAGGGCGCGAGGGTTTCGCCAGGTTGCGCGGCGTGGGCCACGAGCGCCAGCAGGCTGAGCAGAAGTGCGGCGGCGTATTTCATGAGGGTCCGGTCCGAATCGTGAGGGCCGTCAGCATAGCCCAACCCGCCGTGCTTGACAGGCTCAACGCAACTGCCCGGCAATCAGCCCCACGGCAATCAGGATCATCACCCCACCAGACAACCGACCCACGGCCTGCGCCGCGGTAGGTCGGGTGCGCAGCACGGCCTTGGCGCCGTAGCCGACCATCAGGTAGATCACCAGCGAACTGCCCAGGTGCACCAACCCCAGCAGCAGGATTTGCAGCGGCAACGGCCAGCTCGACTGCGGGTCGGTGAACTGCGGCAGCAAGGCCAGGAACAGCAGGAATACCTTGGGGTTGAGCCCACTGACGCACAGGCCCTTGAATGCCCAGCGCGACCCCGAGTCCTGCCCGCCACCCGCGCCGGCCTCGGGCACCGCCGGGCTCAGCAGCAGGTTGCCGCCCAGCCACAACAGGTACACGCACCCTGCCAGGGTCAGCAAGGTCAACGCCAGCGGGTGACCGGCGATCAGGCTGCCGACCCCGGCAGCGACCACCAGGGTGACGAGCAGATGCCCGGACAACATGCCCGCCACCGCCGGCACCACCCAACGCCCGCGCATGCCGGCCGAGATGGCGTAGGCCCAGTCGGCACCGGGGGTGATCACGAACAGCAGGGAAACGGCCCAGAACGCCGTCAGTACACTCATGGCCATTTCGAGCCTTCCTTTCACACAGGTTTCGGTGAAAGAAAGACTACGGATATCGCCCAGGGATTTTCTTTCGTATATTCCCCGGAACAAGCCGAACAATGGAAGAATCTTCCCCATGGATCGAACCGATCGCAAGATCCTTGCCGAGCTGCAAAAAGACGGGCGCCTGTCGGTGACCGAACTGGCCGAGCGCGTGGGCTTGAGCCTGTCGCCCTGCCACCGGCGCCTCAAGGCGCTGGAGGACACAGGTGCCATTCTCGGTTATCACGCCCGCCTGGCCCCGGCGGCCCTAGGCTTGAATTTCGCCGCGCTGGTATTCGTGACCCTGCGCGAGGTGACCCGCCAGCCGGTGGCGGACTTCGAGGCGGCGCTGGCGGAGATCCCGCAGATCGTCGAGGCCCAGCGCCTGTTCGGCGACCCCGACTACCTGCTGCACGTGGTGGCCAGGGACCTGCCGGCCTTCCAGAAGCTGTATGACGAGCAACTGACCAGCATTCCCAATGTGAAGCGCCTGAGTTCGACGCTGGTGATGAAGGAAGTGATTCAGGACCGGCTGCTGCCGATGTGACCCTGCAGCGCTGGCCGAGTACGGCCTACAGGCAGGTGGCGGCTGCCGCGCGCCGGCGCAGGGCCATGCCGTCGTTCTTCTGCGCGTAGTAGTCCACCCGCGTGCCGCCGGCCTGGGCATAGACGTCGACGAACGACTCGGCTTCGCGGGTATAAACCGTGAATCCGCCCTGCTTGCGGGCCTCCAGATAGCCGCTGGCGTCAACCCCGAAGGTGTTCTCTTCCTGCCAGCTGAACTGGATGCACTGGGCCACCAGATCCGGTGTCTTGTGCGAATCCAGCTGCGCGGTGGGTGCGCCGCCGCGCGCCGCTTCCATGGTCGACGATGCACAGCCCGCCAGCAGCAGCGCCACGGTGATCGGCAGAATTGCTCGCATGTTCCATCCTCGGGACAAAAAAAAGAAGGTGACTCTAGCATTGCCGGGGCACGAGTGTGGTGTTTCACAAATAACGACCATAACTCGCGGCGCTTTTTGCGCTCACGCGGCGTTGTCGCCGTTCATCGCCGCCGCAATAAAATCTTGCGCGACAAAGAACCAAATTGATCGCCTCGTGTCTCAGGAGGTACCGCGTAAACCCTTGCGGATCAAGGACCTATAACGTGATGAAACGCCTTGCAAGCCTTTCCATGGTCGCCACCCTGCTGCTGCTCGGCGGCTGCTACAGCAACCATTACCACGATGATGACGATGGCTGGCGCGACCGTGACCGCGGCCACCGTCACCACCATCGCCATGACCGCGACGATGACGACCGCCAGTACCGTGACCGTTACTACCGCTGAAGCGTCCTTGCAACCCTGACTCGCCGCGAGCATGCGGCAATCTACCCCTGATGACTCCCCTGAGGTTCATAACATGCGTCTGACTCTGCCTTCCCTCGCCCTCGGCCTGCTGCTCTGCCAGGGCGCTTTCGCCGGTGACGGCACCGCGGCCATCGGCGGCGGCCTGGGTGGCGCCCTCGGCAACGTCGTGGGCAAACAGATCGGCGGCAGCACCGGTGCGGCCATCGGCGCCGGCCTCGGTGGCGCGGCCGGCAGCGCGGTGGGCGCGCGCAAGGGCAACCGTACCGAAGCGGCCATCGGCGGCGGCCTGGGCTCGGCGGGCGGTTCGCTGATCGGCGGCAAGCTCGGCGGCTCCAACGGTTCGACCATCGGTGCCGGCCTGGGCGGCGCGGCCGGTGGCGCCATCGGCAACCACATGGGCGACAACAACCGCAAGCACAAGCGTCGCCACTGATCCAAACGGTCGAAGGCTCGAAGCGAAACAACAAAAGGCGGCTGCCCCTAAGGGACAGCCGCCTTTTGTTTTGGCGCGATTTCAGCGCTAGGCAACGCTCTGCAGAAATTCATGAATCAAAGGAATGACGGCAATCCAATAAATCGTTTGCGGATACCCCCTGCACACTTCGATATTCACGCCATCGAATCACAGGCGCCGCGCACATGAATCAGCCAAACATCAGCCAGTCCATTGCCATCGTTCACCCGATCACGCTTTCCCATGGTCGCAATGCCGAAGTCTGGGATATCACCGGCAAGCGCTACATCGACTTCGTCGGCGGCATCGGCGTGCTCAACCTGGGCCACTGCAATCCGGCGGTAGTCGAAGCGATCCAGCAGCAGGCCACGCGCCTGACCCACTACGCCTTCAACGCAGCGCCCCACGGCCCCTACCTGGAGCTCATGGAGCGCCTGCGTGAATTCGTCCCGGTCAGCTACCCGTTGGCCGGCATGCTCACCAACAGCGGCGCGGAAGCGGCGGAAAACGCGCTGAAGGTCGCCCGCGGCGCCACTGGCAAGCGCGCCGTCGTCGCCTTCGACGGCGGCTTCCATGGCCGCACCCTGGCCACCCTCAACCTCAATGGCAAGGTAGCCCCGTACAAGCAACGTGTGGGCGAACTGCCAGGCCCGGTCTATCACCTGCCCTACCCCAGCCCGGACACCGGAGTGAGCTGCGAACAGGCGCTCAAGGCCATGGAACGCCTGTTCAGCGTGGAGTTGGCGGTGGAGGACGTGGCGGCGTTCATCTTCGAGCCGGTGCAGGGTGAAGGGGGTTTCCTCGCCCTTGATCCAAGCTTCGCTCAGGCCTTGCGCCGCTTCTGCGACAGCCACGGGATACTGATCATCGTCGACGAGATCCAGTCCGGTTTCGGCCGCACCGGGCAGCGTTTCGCCTTCCCCCGACTGGGTATCGAGCCGGACCTGCTGCTGCTGGCCAAGAGCATCGCCGGTGGCATGCCCCTGGGCGCGGTGGTCGGCCGCCGGGAGATCATGGACTCGCTGCCCAAGGGCGGCCTGGGCGGCACCTACTCGGGCAATCCGATCGCCTGTGCGGCGGCCTTGGCGAGCCTTGCGCAGATGACCGACGACAACCTCGCCACCTGGGGCGAACGCCAGGAACAGGCCATCGTCGCACGCCATGCGCGCTGGAAAGCTGCAGGATTGTGCAGCTCGCTCGGCCGCCTGACCGGGGTCGGCGCCATGCGCGGGCTGGAGTTTGTCAACGGCGATGGCAGCCCGGCACCGGCGCAACTGGCCAAGGTGCTGGAAACGGCGCGTGCCAAGGGGTTGCTGCTGATGCCCAGTGGCAAGGCGCGACATATCATCCGCCTGCTGGCGCCACTGACCATCGAGGCCAAGGTGCTCGAGGAAGGGCTGGATATCCTCGAGCAGTGCCTGGCTGAACTGGGGTAAGGCTTACAGGCCCAGCTCTTCGGGGGTGGGCATGTCGCATTCGAAGGCGATCCAGCCGCCTTCGAGTTCGGCATGGCCGTTGACGATCAGGCCGTAGTAAGTAAGGCCATTTTCCAACGTGACGCAGATGTGCGTGGCACCTTTTTCCGGTGCCGCGAGCGTTCCGACGAAATGCACCTTCTTCAACACTTCGGTTACCGCCTCGAGGCCCACGCGCATGTTGCTGTTCTCCGAAGCCTCGGTATCGCCCCCACGGTCTTCGGCGCTGACGGTCACGGTGGCGATGTAGGGGTATTTGCTGCTCAAGCGGGGTTACCTCGGGGTATGGGGCTGGAAATGGGTGACAAGAGTACGGCAGACGCTCGGGGTTGTCTCTACCGGCTCATCGCGGGGCAGGCCCGCTCCCACGAGAGGCCCTGCGACCTGGCTGACATGGCCTCGCGGGCGCCGATCTGTTAGGGTGCCCGCCGATGCACGCCACACCACGCGAGGATACCGAGTGAGCGCAGAACAACCCCTGATCGCCGACCTGTTCGAGGTCGACAAACGCCTGACCCTCAAGCCCGTCGTGGACTTCAACGCCTACCTGCGCAACGCCTTCGGCGACGGCCCCTGCCGCTGCCACCGCTGCGTCGAGGGCAATGGCGACGAGAGCAGCTACAGCCACCGCCACAGCTTCGAACTGGAAGGCCGCACCCTGCACCGACGCTTTGCCAGCACCGCTGGCAGCGACGTGTTGATGGTGCTGAAGAAGGCCTGGCTGTCCTACACCAAGGCCGAACTGATCACCGTCGGCGCGCTGGACATGGCTACCCTCAAGGCCTTCACCGACACAGCCCTGCACGAACGCCTGCTGGCCCTGTTGCCGGCCAGCGGCCTGGCGCGTGAAGCCGAGGGCCAATGGCAGCTGCAGGTGCTCGCCGACTGACGGTCGCCCCGGCAGGATTCTCCCGCTCTGCTACCTTGGGAGAATCCTCACCCGCAGGTGACCCGCCATGGCCCGCACGACTCCCATCGAGCTGTACCGCAATATCGGCATTGTCGCTCACGTGGATGCCGGCAAGACCACCACCACCGAACGGATCCTGTTCTACACCGGGGTCAACCACAAGATGGGCGAGGTGCACGACGGCGCCGCGACCATGGACTGGATGGCTCAGGAGCAGGAGCGCGGCATCACCATCACCTCGGCGGCCACCACGGCCTTCTGGCAGGGTTCGACCAAGCAGTTCGAGCACAAGTACCGCTTCAATATCATCGACACCCCCGGCCACGTCGACTTCACCATCGAGGTGGAGCGCTCGCTGCGCGTGCTCGATGGCGCGGTAGTGGTATTCAGCGGCGCCGACGGGGTCGAGCCGCAGTCCGAGACGGTGTGGCGCCAGGCCAACAAGTACCATGTGCCGCGCCTGGCCTACATCAACAAGATGGACCGCCAGGGCGCGGACTTCCTACGCGTTGTGAAGCAGATCGACCAACGCCTGGGCCACCACCCGGTACCGATCCAGCTGGCCATCGGCAGCGAGGAAAACTTCATCGGCCAGATCGACCTGGTGAAGATGAAGGCCATCTACTGGAACGACGCAGACAACGGCACCAGCTACCGCGAAGAAGAGATTCCCGCCGAACTGCAGGCACTGGCGGACGAATGGCGCGCGCACATGATCGAAGCCGCCGCCGAGGCCAATGACGAACTGACCGTGAAGTTCCTCGAAGGTGAAGAGCTGAGCGTCGACGAGATCAAGGCCGCCCTGCGCCAACGCACCATCGCCAACGAAATCGTCCCGACCATCCTCGGCTCGTCATTCAAGAACAAGGGCGTGCCGCTGATGCTCGACGCGGTGATCGACTACCTGCCCGCCCCGTCCGAAATCCCGGCGATCAAGGGCACCGACCCGGACGATGAAGAGAAGCACCTGGAACGCCACGCCGACGACAAGGAGCCGTTCTCGGCCCTGGCCTTCAAGATCGCCACCGACCCGTTCGTCGGCACCCTGACCTTCGCCCGGGTATATTCGGGCGTGCTCAGCTCGGGCAATGCGGTGCTCAACTCGGTCAAGGGCAAGAAAGAGCGGATCGGCCGCATGGTGCAGATGCATGCCAACCAGCGCGCCGAGATCAAGGACGTGTGCGCCGGCGATATCGCCGCACTGATCGGCATGAAGGACGTGACTACCGGCGACACCCTGTGCGACATGGACAAGCCGATCATCCTTGAGCGCATGGATTTCCCCGACCCGGTGATCTCGGTGGCGGTGGAGCCGAAGACCAAGGGCGACCAGGAGAAAATGGGCATCGCCCTGGGCAAGCTGGCCCAGGAGGACCCGTCGTTCCGGGTCAAGACCGACGAGGAAACCGGCCAGACCATCATCTCCGGCATGGGCGAGCTGCACCTGGACATCATCGTCGACCGCATGCGCCGCGAGTTCAACGTCGAAGCCAATATCGGCAAGCCGCAGGTGGCGTACCGCGAGAAGATCCGCAACACCTGCGAGATCGAAGGGCGTTTCGTGCGCCAATCGGGCGGGCGCGGCCAGTATGGCCATTGCTGGATCCGCTTCGCCCCGGGCGACGAAGGCAAGGAAGGCCTGGAGTTCGTCAACGAGATCGTCGGCGGCGTGGTGCCTCGCGAGTACATCCCGGCGATCCAGAAAGGCATCGAGGAGCAGATGAAGAACGGCGTGCTCGCCGGCTACCCGCTGATCAACCTCAAGGCGGCGGTGTTCGACGGCTCGTACCACGACGTCGACTCCAACGAGATGGCCTACAAGATTGCCGCCTCCATGGCCACCAAGCAGCTTTCGCAGAAAGGTGGCGCGGTGCTGCTGGAGCCGGTGATGAAGGTCGAGGTGGTGACGCCCGAGGAGTACCAGGGCGATATCCTCGGCGACCTGAGCCGGCGCCGGGGCATGATCCAGGATGGCGACGAGACCCCGGCCGGCAAGGTGATCCGTGCCGAGGTGCCGCTGGGCGAGATGTTCGGCTACGCCACCTCGATGCGCTCGATGACCCAGGGCCGGGCGAGTTTCTCGATGGAGTTCACCCGCTACGCCGAGGCGCCGGCGAGCATTGCCGATGGCATCGTCAAGAAAAACCGCGGGGAGTAAGCCTTTCTCCTATAACGGCCCTATCGCCGGCAAGCCGGCGATAGGGCCGTTGCAGGCAACCATTGCCTTCAATGCTGCTCCCCTGCCCGCTTCAACAGCTTCTTGCAGCGCTCGGAAAGATGCACCACCCGCAACTGCTTGCCCGCCTTGGCATAGCGCTCGCGCAGGGTCTTCAGCGCCGCTACCGCCGAATAATCGACAAAGCTCAGGTGCTGGCAATCCAGCGTCACCTTGGCCGGGTCGTTGGCCGGGTCGAACTGGTTGAGAAACGGTGTGGTCGAGGCGAAGAACAGCGTGCCGTGCACCTGGTAATGCTTGCTCCCCTCGGCGTCCTCATGAATATCGGCATACAGCTCGCGGGCGTGCTGCCAGGCAAAATTGATGGCGGCGATGACGATACCGAACAGCACCGCCATGGCCAGGTCGGTGAACACCGTGACCACGGTCACGGCGATGATCGCCAGCACATCGCTCACCGGCACCTTGTGCAGCACCCGTAGCGACGCCCAGGCGAAGGTCTGCTGGGCCACCACGAACATCACCCCGACCAGCGCCGCCAGCGGAATACGCTCGATCAACGGTGACAGGAACAGCACGAACAGCAGGATCATCACCCCCGCCACCACGCCCGACAGTCGGCCACGGCCATTGGAGCTGAGGTTGATCACGGTCTGGCCGATCATCGCGCAGCCACCCATGCCGCCGCACAGGCCCGAGACCATATTGGCCGCCCCCAGGGCCACGCACTCGCGGTCCGGGTAACCGCGGCTTTCCGTGACCTCGTCGGTGAGGTTGAGGGTCAGCAGGGTTTCCAGCAGGCCGACCATGGCCATCAGCACCGCGTAGGGCGCGATGATCTTCAAGGTCTCGAGGTTCCAGGGGATGTCCGGCAGCGCCAGTGTCGGCAGGCCGCCGGCGATGTGCGCCATATCGCCGAGGGTGCGGGTTGGCAGCCCCAGCAGATAGACCAGCAGGCCGACGCCGAGGATCGCCACCAGCGCCGGCGGCACGGCGCGGGTCAGCCTGGGAAGCACATAGACCACCAGCATGGTCAACGCCACCAGGCCGATCATCAGGTACAGCGGCGCGCCGCTGAGCCAGTGCTCGCCTTCCTTGAAGTGCTCCAGCTGGGCCAGGGCGATGACGATAGCCAGGCCGTTGACGAAGCCGAGCATCACCGGGTACGGCACCAGGCGCACCAGCTTGCCCAGGCGCAGCGCGCCGAACAGGATCATCACCACCCCGCCCAGCAGCACCGTGGCCAGCAGGTACTGGACGCCGTGCTGCACCACCAGGGCGACAATGACCACCGCCATCGAGCCGGCGGCGCCGGAGATCATCCCCGGGCGGCCGCCGAACAGCGCGGTCAGGGTGCAGATGATGAAGGCCCCGTACAGGCCCATCAGCGGGTTGAGGTGGGCCACCAGGGCAAAAGCGATGCACTCCGGTACCAGGGCGAACGAAGTGGTCAGGCCGGCGAGCAGGTCGGCGCGTAGGCGTGCGGGTTTCATGGGGGTCCTGTAAGCAGCCTCGGCGCAGAACGTTGTGTGGGAGCGCCTGAGGAGTGAGCCTGAAGTCGAGGGCCGCGATGTTACGGAATTTGCCTGACTGCAACCACTGAAAAGCCAACCTGTGCATGCCGCTGTGATCCACAACCAGCAAGATGCCGACAAATTTGCCATCATGTTCATTCCACCCGCGGAGATCATGGACATGCCGCTACGCCCCCTCCTCGCCTCGCTGCTGCTGGCCGCCAGCCTTACCGCCCAGGCCGCCACCGAGGTCATTCCCCTGCAACACCGCAGCAGCGCCGAACTGCTGCCCGCCGCCCAGTCCTTCCTCGGCAAGGACGGCAGCGTCAGCACCTTCGAGGACAAGCTGATCGTCAACGCCAGCCAGGAACGCATCGACGACCTGCGCGCCCTGCTGCAACAGCTCGATACCGCGCCAAAACGCCTGCTGATCAGCGTCGACAACAACGACAGCAACTTCCAGGACAACCGCGGCAACGCCCGCGTGATCCGCTACGGCACCGCCAACCGCGAAGGCGGCATGCAGCAGGTGCAGGCCAGCGACGGGCAGCCGGCGCTGATCCAGGTGGGCCAGAGCATCCCCGTCACCAGTAGCTCGACCGATGGATACGGGCGCATCCAGAGCAACACCGAATACCGCAACGTGACCCAGGGTTTCTACGTCACGCCACGCCTTAGTGGTGACACGGTTCGCCTGCAAATCAGCACCAATAATGATCGAATGAGCCAGGAACGTGCCGATGTAGTGAAAGTGCAAAGCACCGACACGACCGTTACCGGCAAGCTCGGCGAGTGGATCACCCTGGCCGGGTTCAACCAGCAGAGCCAATCCGAACGCAGCGCGTCAAGCCTCAGTTACAGCACCCAGCGCGGTGAAAACATGACTTTGCGGGTCAAAGTCGACCTTCTCGACTGACCCCAGGCAATTCAAGGCCTCGACCAAGGGCCTTGAAACTGACCGCCAAGTCGCATTAGACCAAAGATGTAGTAAGCCGAAAAAAGCACTACAAAATGTTTGACAGGCTCTTTTCGCCAAGGGCATGATGGCCTCGCTCCCGCTAATCAGAGGCCCTGGCAAGGGTCTTCGAGGTGCGCTCCTCCCACCGTGGAGGCACCTCGTGTCCATACGGCCCACAAGGCGGTTCGACGGGATTGCGACTGCAACGAAGAAGTTGTCCCGAGGGACGGAAGCGCATCACCGCAGTTCTGGCAATCGCGTCGCACCGCAGCAAGGCATCCACGAGCCAACCTGCAGGGCACACCTTCGCCTGGCCTGCCCACCCTTCCCCTTCGCACTTCCCCGTTCGCCGCCGCACTCCCCCGGACAGCACAGCCTGGCCCTCTGACCCGCGTATCCGAGCATCAGCACAATTACACTCAAGATCGATGCGACGAGGTTTATTTCCATGGCACTGACACGCGAACAGCAAATTGCAGCCCTCGAGAAAGACTGGGCCGAAAACCCGCGCTGGAAAGGCGTGACCCGTACCTACACCGCCGCCGATGTCGTTCGCCTGCGTGGCTCGCTGCAACCGGAGCACACCCTGGCTCGCCAGGGCGCGGAAAAACTGTGGAAGCTGGTCACCCAAGGTGCCCACCCGTCCTTCCGCCCTGAAAAAGATTTCGTCAACTGCATGGGCGCTCTGACCGGCGGCCAGGCAGTGCAACAGGTCAAGGCCGGCATCCAGGCCATCTACCTGTCCGGCTGGCAGGTTGCCGCCGACAACAACTCGGCCGAGTCGATGTACCCCGACCAGTCGCTGTACCCGGTCGACTCGGTGCCGACCGTGGTCAAGCGCATCAACAACTCGTTCCGCCGCGCCGACCAGATCCAGTGGAAAGCTGGCAAGAACCCGGGTGACGATGGCTACATCGACTACTTCGCACCGATCGTGGCTGACGCCGAAGCCGGTTTCGGCGGCGTACTGAACGCCTACGAACTGATGAAGAACATGATCGAAGCGGGCGCCGCCGGCGTGCACTTCGAAGACCAGCTGGCCTCGGTGAAAAAATGCGGCCACATGGGCGGCAAGGTACTGGTACCGACCCAGGAAGCCGTACAGAAGCTGGTGGCTGCCCGTCTGGCCGCCGACGTTGCCGGTGTACCGACCATCATCCTGGCCCGTACCGACGCCAACGCCGCCGACCTGCTGACTAGCGACTGCGACCCGTACGACCAGCCGTTCGTGATCGGCGACCGTACCCGTGAAGGCTTCTACAAAGTCCGCGCCGGCCTCGACCAGGCGATCTCCCGCGGCCTGGCCTACGCGCCGTATGCCGACCTGATCTGGTGCGAAACCGCCAAGCCGGACCTGGACGAAGCCCGTCGCTTCGCCGAAGCAATCAAGAAGGAATACCCGGACCAACTGCTGTCGTACAACTGCTCGCCTTCCTTCAACTGGAAGAAGAACCTGGACGACGCCACCATCGCCAAGTTCCAGCGCGAACTGTCGGCCATGGGCTACAAGCACCAGTTCATCACCCTGGCCGGCATCCACAACATGTGGCACGGCATGTTCAACCTGGCGCACGACTACGCCCGCAACGACATGACCGCCTACGTGAAGCTGCAAGAGCAGGAATTCGCTGACGCCAGCAAAGGCTACACCTTCGTGGCGCACCAGCAGGAAGTCGGCACCGGCTACTTCGACGACATGACCACCGTGATCCAGGGTGGCGCTTCGTCGGTTACCGCACTGACCGGTTCGACCGAGGAAGAACAGTTCCACTGAGTCTGGTGAACTGTTGAACAGGAAGGCCCGAGGCTTGTGAAAGCCCTGGGCCTTTCTTATTGCCCCGAGAAAGGGCCGACACGGGCAATACCGCAGATCAGGTCTATGCTTGTGGCTACCCAGCAGCAAGGACCGCCCATGCCTCGTCCAAGCCACCTGATCCTGATCGCCGTCGCAGCCGCTGCCCTCTATATATACGCACTGGCCAGCGACAACGCCCTGCTCGGCCTCCTGATCAAACCCATCCCGGTCCTGAGCCTGATCGCCTGGCTGAGGACCATGCCCACCACGCCCTACCGTCGCTGGATCATGATCGGCCTGGCCTTCTCGGTACTCGGCGATATCCTCCTGGCCATCCCCCGCGATCTGTTCGTGTTCGGCCTGGCCGCATTCCTTTGCGCCCACCTGGCATACCTTCGCGGTTACTGCAGCCTGACCCAACGCCCGGCCTACCCCTCACTGGCCTTCGCACTGCTGGTGGGCGCCTCGCTGTTCGGCCTGCTCGCCAGCCACGGCCTGGGCCCACTGCTGGTCCCGGTGGCACTGTATGCCCTGGCGATCGGCTGCATGCTCTGGCGAGCCCTGGCCTGTGGCGGTGTCGCCGCACTGGGGGCCTGCGCCTTCGTGTTCTCCGACAGCCTGATCGGCATCGACCGCTTCGTCAGCCCGTTCGCCGCTGCCGAGTACCTGATCATCCTGTCCTACTGGCTCGGCCAGTGGCTCATTGCCGCGTCGGTCAGCCGTAGCACAAACGACAAAGTATTGATCCAGAGCGGTACGCGCAGCGCCGGAAGCTGCTAGAACGAGAGTTTTTCGCATTTGCAAGTGGGCAGATCGGCAGATGAACTTTGCAAGGCCCAGAACAGCTAAAACAATACAGCCCAGGTTAAATGATATTAATTATCATTACGCAACTAGCCAGTCATTACGCGGGGTAAGAAACATAATTAACAAATCCGCGTGCAATGCCCGAAACTCAAGGCTTTCAGCCAGTTACGAAAGATTTTTGTTCTTAAACCTACGAATAAATTTGCAACGGAAATTTTACTTGCACTGGGTTTACCCATAAAATCAGCGCGATTGATTCAGCTGCGACATTTGGTCACTGCGTCTGCGACACCACGTCGCCGCTCTACTTATTTCAGACTGCAGAGCTGGGTCTCTGTATAAGGATTTCTAGCATGTCCGATTCGGCAGGACTCATCGCCCACAACTGGGGCTTTGCCATCTTCCTCCTGGGTGTCGTCGGCCTGTGTGCCTTCATGCTCGGCCTGTCCAGCCTGCTCGGTAGCAAGGCCTGGGGTCGCGCCAAGAACGAACCCTTCGAATCCGGCATGCTGCCCGTCGGCAGCGCCCGCCTGCGCCTGTCCGCCAAATTCTATCTGGTCGCGATGCTGTTCGTGATCTTCGATATCGAAGCCCTCTTCCTGTATGCATGGTCTGTGTCCGTCCGCGAAAGCGGCTGGACCGGATTCGTCGAAGCACTCGTTTTCATAGCAATTCTGTTGGCAGGTCTTGTCTACCTATGGCGCGTCGGAGCTCTTGACTGGGCACCCGAAGGTCGCCGCAAGCGGCAAGCGAAGCTGAAACAATGAGGCTTTGGCATGCAATACAATCTCACCAGAATCGATCCGGACGCACCTAACGAGCAGTATCCGGTCGGTGAGCGGGAAACCGTCACCGATCAACTGCTGGAAGACCAGGTCCACAAGAACATCTACATGGGGAAACTCGAGGATGTGCTGCGTGGCGCGGTCAACTGGGGTCGCAAGAACTCCCTCTGGCCGTACAACTTCGGCCTGTCCTGCTGCTACGTGGAAATGACCACGGCCTTCACGGCACCCCACGACATCGCCCGCTTCGGCGCCGAAGTCATCCGGGCTTCGCCGCGTCAGGCCGACTTCATGGTCATCGCCGGTACCTGCTTCGTGAAGATGGCGCCGATCATCCAGCGCCTGTACGAGCAGATGCTCGAGCCCAAGTGGGTCATCTCCATGGGTTCGTGCGCCAACTCCGGCGGCATGTACGACATCTACTCGGTCGTTCAGGGGGTCGACAAGTTCCTCCCCGTGGACGTGTACGTGCCTGGCTGCCCGCCGCGCCCCGAGGCGTTCCTGCAAGGCTTGATGCTGCTGCAGGAGTCGATCGGCCAGGAGCGACGCCCGCTTTCCTGGGTTGTTGGCGATCAAGGCATCTACCGTGCCGAGATGCCCGCCCAGAAAGACCTGCGTCGCGAACAGCGTATCGCGGTAACCAACCTGCGCAGCCCCGACGAAGTCTGATCCAGCGACCTGCCGCCCGCTCCCCCAGGAGCCGGCGGCCTGGCTTCATTCTTAACGTTGACCCAAAGCGACCGAGACCATGACAGCGGACAACGCTATTTATATTCCGCCTTACAAGGCTGACGACCAGGATGTGGTCGTCGAACTGCACAACCGATTCGGCGCCGACGCTTTCGTCGCCCAGGAAACCCGCACCGGCATGCCGGTACTGTGGGTAAAGCGTGCCCAGCTCAAAGAAGTACTCTCCTTCCTGCGCAACGTCGCCAAGCCGTACAGCATGCTGTACGACCTACACGGCGTCGACGAGCGCCTGCGCACCCAACGCCGCGGCCTGCCGGCCGCCGACTTCAGCGTGTTCTACCATCTGCTGTCGGTCGAGCGTAACAGCGACGTGATGATCAAGGTGTCGCTGAGCGAAGGCGACCTGAACCTGCCGACCGTCACCGGTATCTGGCCCAACGCCAACTGGTACGAGCGTGAAGTCTGGGACATGTTCGGCATCGACTTCGCCGGCCACCCGCACCTGAGCCGCATCATGATGCCGCCGACCTGGGAAGGTCACCCGCTGCGCAAGGACTACCCGGCCCGCGCCACCGAATTCGACCCCTACAGCCTGACCCTGGCCAAGCAGCAGCTTGAAGAGGAATCGGCACGTTTCAACCCGGAAGCCTGGGGCATGAAGCGTTCGGGCGCCAACGAGGACTACATGTTCCTCAACCTCGGCCCCAACCACCCTTCGGCCCACGGTGCCTTCCGTATCGTCCTGCAGCTGGACGGCGAAGAGATCGTCGACTGCGTGCCGGATATCGGCTACCACCACCGTGGCGCCGAGAAGATGGCCGAGCGTCAGTCGTGGCACAGCTTCATCCCCTACACCGACCGTATCGACTACCTCGGCGGGGTGATGAACAACCTGCCGTACGTACTGGCGGTAGAGAAGCTGGCCGGCATCCAGGTGCCGCAGAAGGTCGACGTGATCCGCATCATGCTCGCCGAATTCTTCCGCATCACCAGCCACCTGCTGTTCCTGGGTACCTATATCCAGGACGTCGGCGCCATGACCCCGGTGTTCTTCACCTTCACCGACCGCCAGCGCGCCTACACCGTGATCGAGGCGATCACCGGTTTCCGCCTGCACCCGGCCTGGTACCGCATCGGTGGCGTCGCCCACGACCTGCCGCGCGGCTGGGACAAGCTGGTCAAGGACTTCGTCGAATGGCTGCCCAAGCGCCTCGACGAATACACCAAGGCCGCCCTGCAGAACAGCATCCTCAAGGGCCGTACCATTGGCGTCGCCGCGTACAACACCAAGGAGGCCCTGGAATGGGGCACCACCGGTGCCGGCCTGCGTTCCACCGGCTGCGACTTCGACCTGCGTAAAGCCCGCCCCTACTCCGGCTACGAGAACTTCGAATTCGAAGTACCGCTGGCCCACAACGGCGATGCCTACGATCGCTGCATGGTCCGTGTCGAGGAGATGCGCCAGAGTATCCGCATCATCGACCAGTGCCTGCGCAACATGCCGGAAGGCCCGTACAAGGCGGACCACCCGCTGACCACGCCGCCGCCGAAAGAGCGCACCCTGCAGCACATCGAGACCTTGATCACCCACTTCCTGCAAGTCTCGTGGGGCCCGGTCATGCCGGCCAACGAGTCGTTCCAGATGATCGAGGCGACCAAGGGCATCAACAGTTACTACCTGACGAGCGATGGCGGCACCATGAGCTACCGCACCCGGATCCGTACCCCGAGCTACCCGCACCTGCAGCAGATCCCTTCGGTGATCAAAGGCAGCATGGTCGCGGACCTGATCGCGTACCTGGGCAGTATCGACTTCGTTATGGCTGACGTGGACCGCTAAGCATGAACAGCACGCTTATCCAAACCGACCGTTTCGCCCTGAGCGAAACCGAGCGCTCGGCCATCGAGCACGAGATGCACCACTACGAGGACCCGCGCGCGGCGTCCATCGAAGCCCTGAAGATCGTGCAGAAAGAGCGCGGCTGGGTGCCGGACGGCGCCATCTACGCCATCGGCGAAGTGCTGGGCATCCCCGCCAGCGACGTCGAGGGCGTGGCCACCTTCTACAGCCAGATCTTCCGCCAGCCGGTCGGCCGCCACATCATCCGCGTATGCGACAGCATGGTCTGCTACATCGGCGGCCATGAGTCGGTGGTCAGCCAGATCCAGAGCGAGCTGGGCATCGGCCTCGGCCAGACCACCGCCGATGGCCGCTTCACCCTGCTGCCGGTGTGCTGCCTGGGCAACTGCGACAAGGCCCCGGCGCTGATGATCGACGACGACACCTTTGGCGACGTGCAACCTGCCGGCGTCAGCAAGCTGCTGGAGGGTTACGTATGACCATCACTTCCTTCGGCCCGGCCAACCGCATTGCGCGCAGCGCCGAAACCCACCCGCTGACCTGGCGCCTGCGCGACGACGGCGAGCCGGTCTGGCTGGCCGAGTACGAGTCCAAGAACGGCTATGCCGCTGCCCGCAAGGCGCTGGCCGACATGTCCGCCGACGACATCGTGCAAAGCGTCAAGGACTCCGGCCTCAAGGGCCGTGGCGGCGCGGGCTTCCCCACTGGCGTGAAGTGGGGCCTGATGCCCAAAGACGAATCCATGAACATCCGCTACTTGCTGTGCAACGCGGATGAAATGGAGCCGAACACCTGGAAGGACCGCATGCTGATGGAGCAACAGCCCCATCTGCTGGTCGAGGGCATGCTGATCAGCGCCCGCGCCCTGAAGGCCTACCGTGGCTACATCTTCCTGCGTGGCGAATACACCACCGCAGCGAAGAACCTCAACCGCGCCATCGATGAAGCCAAGGCCGCCGGCCTGCTGG
Source organism: Pseudomonas sp. FG36 (assembly GCF_057809275.1). NCBI lineage: Bacteria > Pseudomonadati > Pseudomonadota > Gammaproteobacteria > Pseudomonadales > Pseudomonadaceae > Pseudomonas > Pseudomonas sp. FG36. The sequence continues at coordinate 110,609 of NZ_JBMDJQ010000009.1, read as the reverse complement.
GCAAGAACATCCTCGGTTCGGGCTTCGACTTCGAGCTGTTCGTGCACACTGGTGCCGGGCGTTACATCTGCGGTGAAGAAACCGCGTTGATCAACTCCCTCGAAGGCCGTCGCGCCAACCCGCGCTCCAAGCCGCCCTTCCCTGCCGCCGTCGGCGTGTGGGGCAAGCCGACTTGCGTGAACAACGTCGAGACCCTGTGCAACGTGCCGGCCATCGTCGCCAACGGCAATGACTGGTACAAGTCGCTGGCCCGCGAAGGCAGCGAGGACCACGGCACCAAGCTTATGGGCTTCTCCGGCAAGGTGAAGAACCCGGGCCTGTGGGAGCTGCCGTTCGGCGTCACCGCCCGCGAGCTGTTCGAGGACTACGCCGGTGGCATGCGCGACGGCTTCAAGCTCAAGTGCTGGCAGCCTGGCGGCGCCGGTACCGGCTTCCTGCTGCCCGAGCACCTCGATGCGCAGATGTATGCCGGTGGCATCGCCAAGGTCGGCACCCGTATGGGTACTGGCTTGGCCATGGCGGTGGACGACAGCGTCAACATGGTGTCGCTGCTGCGCAACATGGAAGAGTTCTTTGCCCGCGAATCGTGCGGCTGGTGCACCCCTTGCCGTGACGGCCTGCCGTGGAGCGTGAAGATGCTGCGCGCACTGGAAAACGGCCAGGGCCGCGCCGAAGACATCGAGACGCTGCTGGGGCTGGTCAACTTCCTCGGCCCAGGCCGTACCTTCTGTGCTCATGCACCAGGTGCCGTCGAGCCATTGGGCAGTGCCATCAAGTATTTCCGCTCGGAGTTCGAGGCCGGTGTCGCGCCAGCAACTGCTACCGACACCCTGCGCCCAAACCTGGCGAAGCCGATTGTGGTCGGCGCATAAAAAGATAGAACGCGGGTGGTCCGTGCCACCCGCCAGCCTGCAGGCCGGCCCGCATGAAGCGTGGCGTGCCACAGGCTTACAGATTTCCATTAGCCACGCCCGCTCACGCGGGCCAACGAAGAACTTTGAACAATGGCCACTATCCACGTAGACGGCAAAGCGCTCGAAGTCAACGGTGCGGACAACCTGTTACAGGCATGTCTGTCACTCGGCCTCGACATCCCCTATTTCTGCTGGCACCCGGCGCTCGGTAGCGTCGGCGCCTGCCGGCAGTGCGCGGTCAAGCAGTACACCGACGAGAACGACACCCGTGGTCGTATCGTCATGTCCTGCATGACCCCTGCCTCCGACGGCACCTGGATCTCCATCGAAGACGAAGAGTCCAAGGCGTTCCGCGCCAGCGTCGTCGAATGGCTGATGACCAACCACCCGCACGACTGCCCGGTGTGCGAGGAAGGCGGTCACTGCCACCTGCAGGACATGACGGTAATGACCGGCCACAACGAGCGCCGCTACCGTTTCACCAAGCGTACCCACCAGAACCAGGACCTCGGCCCGTTCATCGCCCATGAGATGAACCGCTGCATCGCCTGCTACCGTTGCGTGCGCTACTACAAGGACTACGCCGGCGGCACCGACCTGGGCGTGTACGGCGCCCACGACAACGTGTACTTCGGTCGCGTCGAAGACGGCGTGCTGGAAAGCGAGTTCTCCGGCAACCTCACCGAGGTCTGCCCGACCGGTGTGTTCACCGACAAGACCCACTCCGAGCGCTACAACCGCAAGTGGGACATGCAGTTCGCCCCGAGCATCTGCCACGGCTGCTCCAGCGGTTGCAACATCAGCCCCGGCGAGCGCTACGGCGAACTGCGCCGCATCGAGAACCGCTTCAACGGCTCGGTGAACCAGTACTTCCTGTGCGACCGTGGCCGCTTCGGCTATGGCTACGTCAACCGCAAGGATCGTCCGCGCCAGCCACACCTGGCCGATGGCACCAAGCTGTCCCTCGACGCCGCCCTGGACAAGGCCGCCGACCTGCTGCGCGGCCGCACCATCGTCGGTATCGGCTCGCCACGCGCCAGCCTCGAGAGCAACTACGGCCTGCGCGAGCTGGTCGGTGCCGAGTACTTCTACTCGGGCATGGAAGCCGGTGAGCTCGCCCGCGTACGCCTGGCCCTGAACGTGCTGAACGACAGCCCGCTGCCGGTCCCGACCCTGCGCGACATCGAAGACCACGACGCCGTGTTCGTGCTCGGCGAAGACCTCACCCAGACCGCTGCCCGTGTCGCCCTGGCCGTGCGCCAGGCCACCAAGGGCAAGGCCGAGGCCATGGCCGACGCCATGCGCGTGCAGCCTTGGCTGGACGCCGCGGTGAAGAACATCGGCCAGCACGCGCTGTACCCGCTGTTCATCGCATCCTTGGCTGAAACCAAGCTGGATGACGTTGCCGAAGAGTGTGTACACGCCGCTCCCGCCGACCTCGCCCGCATCGGTTTCGCCGTGGCCCACGCCATCGACCCGAGCGCGCCTGCCGTTGCCGGCCTGGACGACGAAGCCAAGGCCCTGGCCCAGCGCATCGCCGACGCCCTGGTCGCTGCCCAGCGCCCACTGGTCGTCGCCGGTACCTCGCTGGCGGATCCTGCGCTGATCGAAGCCGCCGCCAACATCGCCAAGGCCCTCAAGCTGCGCGAGAAGAATGGTTCGCTGAGCCTGGTCGTGCCTGAGGCCAACAGCCTCGGTCTGGCGATGATGGGCGGTGAGTCCGTCGACGCGGCGCTGGACGCCGTGATCAGCGGCAAGGCCGACGCCATCGTCGTGCTGGAAAACGACCTGTACGCCCGCGTACCGGCCGCCAAGGTCGATGCAGCCCTGGCCGCGGCCAAGGTGGTAATCGTTGCCGACCACTCGAAAACCCCGACTGTCGACCGCGCCCACCTGGTGCTGCCGGCCGCCTCGTTCGCCGAAGGCGACGGCACTCTGGTCAGCCAGGAAGGCCGTGCCCAGCGCTTCTTCCAGGTGTTCGACCCACAATACCTGGACAGCAGCATCCAGATCCACGAAGGCTGGCGCTGGATGCACGCCCTGCGTGCGACCCTGCTGAACAAGCCGGTGGACTGGACCCAGCTGGACCACGTCACCAGCGCCTGCGCCGAAGCCGCCCCGCAACTGGCCGGCATCGTCAACGCAGCGCCAAGCGCCGCGTTCCGCATCAAGGGCATGAAGCTGGCCCGTGAGCCGCTGCGCTACTCCGGCCGTACCGCCATGCGCGCCAACATCAGCGTGCACGAGCCGCGTACCCCGCAGGACAAGGACACCGCGTTCGCCTTCTCCATGGAAGGCTACTCGGGCTCCGCCGAGCCACGCCAGCAGGTGCCGTTCGCCTGGTCGCCGGGCTGGAACTCGCCGCAAGCCTGGAACAAGTTCCAGGACGAAGTCGGTGGCCACCTGCGTGCCGGTGACCCGGGCGTGCGCCTGATCGAGTCGCAAGGCGATCGCCTGAGCTGGTTCAGCGCCATCCCGGGCGCGTTCAACCCGGCTCGCGGCACCTGGACCGCGGTACCGTTCTTCCACCTGTTCGGCAGCGAAGAGTCCTCCTCCCGCGCCGCCCCGGTGCAGGAGCGCATTCCGGCCGCCTACGTCGGCCTGGCCAAGTCCGAAGCCGACCGCCTGGGCGTCAACGACGGCGCGATGCTGAGCCTGAACGTGGCCGGCGTGTCGCTGCGCCTGCCGCTGCGTATCAATGAAGAACTGGGCGCTGGCCTGGTTGCGTTGCCCAAAGGCCTGGCCGGCATTCCGCCCGCCATCTTCGGTGCAGCCGTCGAAGGCCTGCAGGAGGCAGCACAATGAGCTGGTTCACCCCCGAAGTGATCGACGTGATCATTCAGGTCGTCAAGGCCATCGTGGTGCTGCTGGCCGTGGTGGTCTGCGGCGCCCTGCTCAGCTTCGTCGAGCGTCGTCTGCTGGGCTGGTGGCAGGACCGCTACGGCCCGAACCGCGTCGGCCCGTTCGGCATGTTCCAGATCGCCGCCGACATGCTGAAGATGTTCTTCAAGGAAGACTGGAACCCGCCCTTCGTCGACAAGATGATCTTCACCCTGGCGCCTGTGGTGGCCATGAGTGCGCTGCTGATCGCCTTCTCGATCATCCCGATCACCCCGGGCTGGGGCGTGGCCGACCTGAACATCGGCCTGCTGTTCTTCTTCGCCATGGCCGGCCTGTCGGTCTACGCCGTGCTGTTCGCCGGCTGGTCGTCGAACAACAAGTACGCCCTGCTCGGCAGCCTGCGCGCTTCGGCGCAGACCGTGTCGTACGAAGTGTTCCTGGGCCTGGCGCTGATGGGCGTGGTGGTGCAGGTGGGTTCGTTCAACATGCGCGACATCGTTGACTACCAGGCCCAGAACCTGTGGTTCATCATTCCGCAGTTCTTCGGCTTCTGCACCTTCTTCATCGCTGGCGTCGCCGTGACCCACCGTCACCCGTTCGACCAGCCGGAAGCGGAACAGGAACTGGCCGACGGCTACCACATCGAATACGCCGGCATGAAATGGGGCATGTTCTTCGTCGGTGAGTACATCGGCATCATCCTCATCTCGGCGCTGCTGGTGACCCTGTTCTTCGGTGGCTGGCACGGCCCGTTCGGCATCCTGCCGCAGGTACCGTTCCTGTGGTTCGCGCTGAAGACCGCGTTCTTCATCATGCTGTTCATCCTGCTGCGCGCCTCGATCCCGCGCCCACGCTATGACCAGGTGATGGACTTCAGCTGGAAGTTCTGCCTGCCGCTGACCCTGATCAATTTGCTGGTGACCGCTGCGATCGTGCTCTACAACACGCCAGCCGTCGCGGCCCAGTGAGGATTTGACCCATGTTCAAGTATATCGGCGACATCGTTAAGGGCACCGGCACCCAGCTGCGCAGCCTGGCAATGGTGTTCTCCCACGGGTTCCGCAAGCGCGACACCCTGCAGTACCCCGAAGAACCCGTGTACCTGCCGCCGCGCTACCGTGGCCGCATCGTCCTCACCCGCGACCCCGACGGCGAGGAGCGCTGCGTGGCGTGCAACCTCTGCGCGGTGGCCTGCCCGGTCGGCTGCATCTCGCTGCAGAAGGCCGAGACCGAGGACGGCCGTTGGTATCCCGAGTTCTTCCGCATCAACTTCTCGCGCTGCATCTTCTGCGGCCTGTGCGAAGAGGCGTGCCCGACCACCGCGATCCAGCTGACTCCGGATTTCGAAATGGCCGAGTTCAAGCGTCAGGACCTGGTGTACGAGAAAGAAGATCTGCTGATCTCCGGCCCCGGCAAGAACCCTGACTACAACTTCTACCGTGTTGCGGGTATGGCGATCGCTGGCAAGCCGAAGGGCTCCGCACAGAACGAAGCCGAGCCGATCAACGTGAAGAGCTTGCTCCCATAAGGACAGAAAGATGGAATTCGCTTTCTACTTCGCATCCGGTGTCGCCGTTGTCTCCACGCTGCGCGTGGTGACCGGCACCAACCCGGTGCACGCCCTGCTCTACCTGATCATTTCGCTGATCTCCGTGGCGATGATCTTCTTCTCCCTCGGTGCGCCCTTTGCCGGTGCCCTGGAAGTGATCGCCTACGCCGGTGCCATCATGGTGCTGTTCGTCTTCGTGGTGATGATGCTCAACCTCGGGCCGGCCTCGGTCGCCCAGGAGCGTGGCTGGCTCAAGCCGGGCATCTGGGCGGGGCCGGTGATCCTCGCCGCCCTGCTGCTGCTGGAGCTGCTCTACGTGCTGTTCGTCACCCCGTCGGGCGCGGCCATCAGCGGTACCACCGTCAGCGCCAAAGAGGTCGGCATCAGCCTGTTCGGCCCTTACCTGCTGGTGGTCGAACTGGCCTCGATGCTGCTGCTCGCGGCAGCCGTCACCGCCTTCCACCTGGGCCGCAACGAGGCGAAGGAGTAAATCATGGGTGCTATCCCTCTCGAGCATGGTCTGGCGGTCGCCGGCATCCTGTTCTGCTTAGGTCTGGTTGGCCTGATGGTCCGCCGCAACATTCTCTTCGTGCTCATGAGCCTGGAAGTCATGATGAACGCCGCTGCCCTGGCGTTCATCGTCGCCGGTGCCCGTTGGGTCCAGCCCGACGGCCAGGTGATGTTCATTCTGGTGATCAGCCTGGCAGCCGCCGAGGCCAGCATTGGCCTGGCGATCCTGCTGCAGCTGTATCGCCGCTTCCACACTCTCGACATCGATGCTGCCAGTGAGATGCGCGGATGAACCTTATCTTCCTGACGTTCGTATTCCCCCTGATCGGCTTCCTGCTGCTGTCGTTCTCGCGTGGGCGGTTCTCGGAGAACCTGTCGGCGCTGATCGGCGTCGGCTCGGTCGGTCTGTCGGCGGCCACCGCCGCCTACGTGATCTGGCAGTTCAACGTCGCCCCGCCTGAAGGCGGCGCGTACAGCCAGCTGCTGTGGCAGTGGATGTCGGTGGACGGCTTCGCGCCGAACTTCACCCTGTACGTGGATGGCCTGTCGGTCACCATGCTGGGCGTGGTCACCGGCGTGGGCTTCCTGATCCACCTGTTCGCTTCCTGGTACATGCGTGGCGAAGCCGGCTATTCGCGCTTCTTCTCGTACACCAACCTGTTCATCGCCAGCATGCTGTTCCTGGTGCTGGGCGACAACCTGCTGTTCATCTACTTCGGCTGGGAAGGCGTGGGCCTGTGCTCGTACCTGTTGATCGGTTTCTACTACAGCAACCGCAACAACGGTAACGCGGCACTCAAGGCGTTCATCGTCACCCGTATCGGCGACGTGTTCATGGCCATCGGCCTGTTCATCCTGTTCGTCCAGCTGGGTACCCTGAACGTGCAGGAGCTGCTGGTGCTGGCACCGCAGAAGTTCCAGGCCGGTGACACCTGGATGGTCCTGGCCACCCTGATGCTGCTGGGTGGCGCGGTCGGTAAATCGGCCCAGCTGCCGCTGCAGACCTGGCTGGCCGACGCGATGGCAGGCCCGACCCCGGTTTCGGCACTGATCCACGCCGCCACCATGGTGACCGCGGGCGTGTACCTGATCGCCCGTACCAACGGCCTGTTCCTGCTGGCGCCGGACGTACTGCACCTGGTTGGCGTCGTGGGCGGCGTGACCCTGGTCCTGGCCGGTTTCGCCGCCCTGGTGCAGACCGACATCAAGCGTATCCTCGCCTACTCGACCATGAGCCAGATCGGCTACATGTTCCTGGCCCTGGGCGTCGGCGCCTGGGACGCGGCGATCTTCCACCTGATGACCCACGCCTTCTTCAAGGCCCTGCTGTTCCTTGCCTCGGGTGCGGTGATCGTTGCCTGCCACCATGAGCAGAACATCTTCAAGATGGGCGGCCTGTGGAAGAAGCTGCCGCTGGCCTATGCCAGCTTCGTGGTTGGTGGCGCCGCCCTGGCCGCCCTGCCGATCCTGACCGTGGGCTTCTACTCCAAGGACGAGATCCTCTGGGAAGCCTTCGCCAGCGGCAACAGCGGCCTGCTGTACGCCGGCCTGGTCGGCGCGTTCATGACCTCGCTGTACACCTTCCGCCTGATCTTCATCGCCTTCCACGGCGAAGCCAAGACCGAAGCCCATGCCGGCCACGGCATCAGCCACTGGCTGCCGCTGGGCGTGCTGATCGTGCTGTCGACCTTCGTCGGCGCCTGGATCCACCCGCCACTGGCAGGCGTGCTGCCTGAAAGCGCCGGCCACGCCGGTGGCGAAGCCAAGCACTCGCTGGAAATCGCCTCGGGCGCCATCGCCATCGCCGGTATCCTGCTGTCGGCCCTGCTGTTCCTGGGCAAGCGTCGCCTGGTCACCGCGATCGCCAACAGTGGTATCGGTCGCGTCCTGTCGGCCTGGTGGTTCGCCGCCTGGGGCTTCGACTGGATCTACGACAAGCTCTTCGTCAAACCTTACCTGCTGATCAGCCACATCCTGCGCAAGGATCCGGTTGACCGCAGCATCGGCCTCATTCCTCGCCTGGCTCGCGGCGGTCACGTCGCCATGAGCAAGACCGAGACCGGCCAGCTGCGCTGGTACACCGCTTCGATCGCCGTCGGTGCCGTACTGGTACTCGGTGCCGTGGTAGTGGCCGCGGTATGACCATGAATCTTGCGACTTTGCCAAAGGAAACCAACCCGTCATGATTTTGCCTTGGCTGATCCTGATCCCCTTCATCGGCGGCTTCCTGTGCTGGCTGGGTGAGCGCTTCGGCTCCACCCTGCCGCGCTGGATCGCGCTGCTGACCATGTCCCTGCTGCTCGGCATCGGCCTGTGGCTGTGGGCGAACGGCAACTACACCCTGGCCCCGGCGCCGGGCGCCGAACCGGCCTGGGCCCTCGAATACAAGGTCGAGTGGATCAAGCGCTTCGGCATCAGCATCCACCTGGCCCTCGACGGCCTGTCGCTGCTGATGATCCTGCTTACCGGTCTGCTCGGCGTGCTGTCGGTGCTGTGTTCGTGGAAAGAGATCCAGCGCCACGTCGGCTTCTTCCACCTCAACCTGATGTGGATCCTCGGTGGCGTCGTCGGTGTGTTCCTGGCCCTGGACCTGTTCCTGTTCTTCTTCTTCTGGGAAATGATGCTGGTGCCGATGTACTTCCTCATCGCGCTCTGGGGTCACAGCTCGGCCGATGGCAAGAAGACGCGAATCTACGCGGCGACCAAGTTCTTCATCTTCACCCAGGCCAGCGGCCTGATCATGCTGGTGGCGATCCTCGGCCTGGTGCTGGTCAACTACAACAGCACCGGCGTGATCACCTTCAACTACAGCGACCTGCTCAAGGCCGAGCTGCCGGCTGGCATCGAGTACATCCTGATGCTGGGCTTCTTCATCGCCTTCGCGGTGAAGCTGCCGGTAGTGCCGTTCCACTCCTGGCTGCCTGACGCCCACGCCCAGGCGCCGACCGCAGGTTCCGTGGACCTGGCCGGTATCCTGCTGAAGACCGCGGCCTACGGCCTGCTGCGCTTCGCCCTGCCGCTGTTCCCGAACGCCTCGGCCGAGTTCGCGCCGATCGCCATGACCCTGGGCCTGATCGGTATCTTCTACGGTGCCTTCCTGGCCTTCGCGCAAACCGACATCAAGCGCCTGATCGCCTTCTCCAGCGTCTCGCACATGGGCTTTGTGCTGATCGGCATCTACTCCGGCAGCCAGCAAGCCCTGCAAGGCGCGGTGATCCAGATGCTGGCCCACGGCCTGTCGGCCGCCGCGCTGTTCATCCTGTCCGGCCAGCTGTACGAGCGCCTGCACACCCGTGACATGCGCCAGATGGGTGGCCTGTGGCACCGCATCGCGTATCTGCCAGCCATCAGCCTGTTCTTCGCCGCCGCCTCGCTGGGCCTGCCAGGCACCGGCAACTTCGTCGGCGAGTTCCTGATCCTGATCGGCAGCTTCGCCCACGTCCCATGGATCACCGTGATCGCCACTACCGGCCTGGTGTTCGGCTCGGTGTACTCGCTGATCATGATCCACCGCGCCTACTTCGGCCCGGCCAAGGCCGACACCGTGCTGGCCGGCATGGACAGTCGCGAGCTGATCATGGTGCTGGGCCTGGCTGGCCTCTTGATCCTGCTGGGCGTGTATCCGCAGCCGTTCCTCGACACCTCTGCCGCCACCATGAGCGGTGTGCAGCAGTGGCTCGGTTCCGCTTTCACTCAACTCGCTTCGGCCCGGTAAGAGCGCTATGGAATTCACCACTCAACACTTCATCGCATTGGCGCCGATGCTGATCACCACCATCACCACGGTGGTGGTGATGCTGGCGATCGCCTGGAAGCGCAATCACTCGCAGACTTTCCTGCTGTCCACCGTGGGTCTGAACCTAGCCCTGCTGTCGATCCTGCCGGCACTCAAGGTTGCACCGCTGGCGGTCACCACGCTTGTGACCATCGACAAGTTCGCCTGCCTGTACATGGCGATCATCCTGGTGGCCACCCTGGCCTGCGTCACCCTCGCCCACGCCTACCTCGGCGAAGGCTCCAAAGGTTTCCCGGGCAACCGTGAAGAGCTGTACCTGCTGCTGCTGATGTCGGCACTGGGTGGCCTGGTGCTGGTCAGCGCCAACCACCTGGCCGGCCTGTTCATCGGCCTGGAGCTGCTGTCGGTGCCGGTCTACGGCCTGGTGGCGTATGCGTTCTTCAACAAGCGCTCGCTGGAAGCCGGCATCAAGTACATGGTGCTGTCGGCCGCCGGTTCCGCCTTCCTGCTGTTCGGCATGGCGCTGCTGTATGCCGACGCCGGCGCCCTGACCTTCGACCAGCTGGGCAAGGCCCTGGCCGCCACCAGCATGCCGAGCCTGCTGGCGCAGCTGGGCCTGGGTATGATGCTGGTGGGCCTGGCCTTCAAGCTGTCGCTGGTACCGTTCCACCTGTGGACCCCGGACGTGTACGAAGGCGCCCCGGCGCCGGTGGCCGCGTTCCTGGCCACCGCCAGCAAGGTCGCGGTATTCGCCGTGGTCGTACGCCTGTTCATGCTCTCCCCCGCCGCCAGCAGCGGTGTGCTGAGCACCGTACTGGCAGTCATCGCCGTGGCGTCGATCATCATCGGCAACCTGCTGGCGCTGACCCAGAGCAACCTCAAGCGCCTGCTGGGTTACTCGTCCATCGCCCACTTCGGCTACCTGGTCATCGCCCTGGTCGCCAGCAAGGGCCTGGCCCTGGAAGCCATGGGCGTGTACCTGGTCACCTACGTGATCACCAGCCTCGGCGCCTTCGGCGTGATCACCCTGATGTCCTCGCCATACGCCGGCCGTGACGCCGACGCCCTGTACGAGTACCGCGGCCTGTTCTGGCGCCGTCCGTACCTGACCGCGGTACTGACCGTGATGATGCTGTCGCTGGCCGGTATCCCGCTGACCGCAGGCTTCATCGGCAAGTTCTACATCATCGCCACCGGCGTCGAGTCGCACCTTTGGTGGCTGGTCGGCGCCCTGGTGATCGGTAGCGCCATCGGCGTGTACTACTACCTGCGTGTCATGGTCACCCTGTACCTGGTCGAGCCGAACCTGCGTCGCCACGACGCCCCGCTGAAGTGGGAACAGCGCACCGGCGGCGTGATGCTGCTGGCCATCGCGATCCTTGCCTTCGTGCTGGGCGTGTACCCGCAGCCGCTGCTGGAGATGGTGCAGCAGGCGGGGCTGCAACTGATCGGTTGATCGGCTGACAGCAACACAAGACACCCCGCCTCGGCGGGGTGTTCTTTTTTGGGGCCGCTTTGCGGCCCCATGGCTATTACAGATCGACCACTGTGCTTCGTCTGCCCTTTGCAGCGTCAGACTCCCGCACCCGATCTGGAACCCCGTCCCCATGCGCCCCACCCTGCCCTACTCCCTGCTGGCCCTGTTCGTCGCCGGCACCGCCCAGGCCGCCAACCGCGTCGAACTCGACCAGGTGCTGATCCAGGACCATCAACAGTCCGAGCTGGAAGCCGCCGCCGATCACCTGCGTGAAATTCCCGGCGCCAACAACCTGGTGGACATGGACAAGGTGGGCCAGGGCCGAGTGGCGACCAATCAGGATGTGCTGGCCTACCAGCCGGGAGTATTCGCCCAGTCGGCGGGCAACGACGGCATCAAGCTGTCGATCCGTGGTTCGGGCATCAACCGCGCGCCGGGTGCTCACGGTTCAGGCGTCTACACGATGTTCGACGGCCTGCCGCTGACAGGTCCCGGCGGCACGCCCTATGAGCTGTTCGAACCGCTGTGGCTGAGCCGCGCCGAAGTGCTGCGCGGTGCCAACGGTTTCGACCAGGGCGCGCTGGCGCTGGGCGGCGCGATCAACTACGTGACCCACACCGGCTACGATGCCGCGCCCTTGCAGGTGCGCTACGAAGTCGGCAGCCGTGGCTACCAGCGCCGGCACATCAGCTCCGGACAGGTGCTGGGCAACCTCGACTATTACGTAGCGCTTACCGACGCCGAGTACGACGGCTTCCAGCGGCACAGCAGCGGCAGCGCCAAGGGCATCGCCGCCAACGTCGGCTACCGCTTCAATCCGAACCTGGAGACGCGCTTCTACCTGCGCTACCGCGAGACCGAGAACGACCTGGCCGGACGCCTGACCAAGGACCAGATCAAGCACGATCCACGCGCTGCCAATCCAGTGTATCTGCGCCGCGACGCCAACCGCCCTCAACCTGGTAGCACCTGGCTGGCTAACAAGACGACGTTCTATTTGAACGATGACTCACGCCTAGAAACCGGCCTGGTCTATCACGACTACCCCATGGACCTTCGCGAAGGCGCCAACCGTCTTAAAGTTGCCTACACCGATGTGAGCGGCACACTCAATTACCATCGCCGCGATACGTTGTTCGGCCACGAAAGCAAAACCACAATTGGCTGGAGAACCACCAAGCACCTTCCCAACAGCGGTGCATCGGAGTTCGTTCGTGTGCAGGAAGCCGGCAACGCGCCACTGGCAGTTGGTGAACGAACCCGCGATTTCAGCTATCAGGGCTCCGATACCGTCCTACATCTGGGCAACGACCTGGAACTGGTGCCGAATCTCTGGTTGACCACCGGTCTGGCGATGATCTACACCCGCCGTGAAAGCGATGTGACCTACCCTACTGTTGGCGGCAAGGTCAGCCAGCATGACTGGGACTATGCGCCTCGGGTTGGACTGCGCTACGACATCCGACCTGATTTGCAGGTCTACGGCAATCTGAGTCGTTCGGTCGAACCACCTCATCCCTGGGCGCTCATCTGGAGCTCGCCAAAGGTAAAAGGCGAACAGTTCCAGACGCAGCCAATTGAAATGCAGAATCAGACTGCCACAACGCTTGAACTGGGCGCGCGTGGCGACTCGGTAATCGGTCGTTGGGACTTGGCTTGGTACTACTCTCAGGTACGGCACGAATTGCTGACTGTCGAGATCGAACCGACCGTCACGGGCGAATTCAACGCCAGCCCCACCGTGCACCAAGGCATCGAAGCCGGCCTGGACAGCCTCCTCTGGGAACAACCCGGCACCGGCAAGCTGAGCCTGCGCCAGGCCTACACCTTCAGCGACTTCCACTACCGCGACGACGACAAGTTCGGCGACAACCGCCTGCCCGGCATTCCCATGCACTACTACCAGGCCGAACTGCGCTACGACTGGCCAAGTGGTTTCTACGCCGGAGTCAACACGCAGATGGCGTCCAAGGTGCAGGTGGACTACGCCAACAGCTACCATGCCGACGCCTACGCACTACTCGGCGCACGCCTGGGCTGGGATTCGCCCAAGCGCGACTGGCAGACCTGGTTGGACCTGCGCAACCTGACCAACAAGCGTTACGCGGCGACGGTGACGCCGGGGTACAACGATGCCGGGCAGGACATCGCCCGCTCGACGCCGGGGGAAGGGTTCGGGGTTTATACCGGGGTTTCCTACAGCTTCCGTTGACCCCGGGGGCGCCTTGCGCCCCCTTCAAGACGGCAACTGCACCTGCGGCTTGGTCGAGGCAAAGATCGCCCAGCTGGAAATGAACAGCGCCGCGATCAACGGCCCGATCACAAACCCGTTGAGCCCGAACACCGCCAACCCGCCCAGGGTCGAAACCAATACCAGGTAATCCGGCATGCGCGTGTCCTTGCCCACCAGGATCGGCCGCAACAGGTTGTCCACCAGGCCGATCACCAGCACCCCGAACGCCGTCAGCACGATCCCCTTCCACAGCGCCCCGACCAGCAGGAAGTACACCGCCACCGGCGCCCAGACGATCCCCGCGCCCACCGCCGGCAGCAACGATAGAAAGGCCATCAGCACTGCCCACACCAGCGCGCTGGGGATATCCAGTATCCAGAAGATCAAGCCACCCAGCGCGCCCTGGGTGATCGCCACCAGCAGGTTGCCCTTGACCGTGGCCCGCACCACGCGCTTGAACTTCAGCTGCAGGCGGCGTTTCTGCTGCTCGGGCAGTGGCACCGCCTGGCGCACCTTGCGCGCCAGCTCTGCCCCCTCGCGCAGGAAGAAGAACAGCAGGTACAGCATGATGCCGAAGCTCACCAGGAACTCGAAGGTGCCCTGGCCGAAGCTGAACGCCTGGCCGGCGAGGAACTGGCTGCCCTGGGTCGCCCACTTGGTGATCTTGTCGCGCAGGCCATCGAGGTTGCCCATGCCCATGCGGTCGAGGAAATGCTGGGCATAGGCCGGCAACATGTCCTTGCCCCGTTCGATATAGCCGGCGATATCCAGCTGGCCACTCTCGATGCGCTGGTACAACGCTGCCCCCTCCTGCACCAGCAGGGCGCTGATGATGATCACCGGCAGCACCGCCACCAGCAGGCAGGTGGCCAGGGCTACCGCCGTGGCCAGGTTGCGTCGCCCGCCGCAACGCAACAACAGGTGGCGTTGCAGCGGTGCGAAGAGGATGCCGAGGATCACCGCCCAGAAGATCGCGCCGGAATACGGCAACATGATCCAGATGAAGGCGATGGTCACCAGGGCCAACAACACGGTCAGGGCTTTGTTCTGCAGTACGGTTTCGTTCATCGGCGTTCCTCGAGGGCTCAACCATTTAGTGCACTGCGCATCGGTAAAAGTGCCGTTGACCCAGATCAATACCTGCACGACGCCGCCGCCTTAGCATCCGCGCCTTTTGCCCGGTGCGCACCATGACCTCTCTCGCCACGCCCGAACTGCTCGCCCCCGCCGGCACCCTAAAGACCATGCGCTACGCCTTCGCCTATGGCGCCGACGCGGTCTACGCCGGCCAGCCGCGCTACAGCCTGCGGGTACGCAACAACGAGTTCGATCACGCCAACCTGGCCCTCGGCATCCAGGAAGCCCAGGCCCAGGGCAAGCGCTTCTACGTAGTGGTCAACATCGCCCCGCACAACGCCAAGCTCAAGACCTTCCTCAAGGACCTGGCGCCAGTGATCGAGATGGGCCCGGATGCGCTGATCATGTCCGACCCTGGGCTGATCATGCTGGTTCGCCAGCACTTCCCGCAGATGCCCATCCACCTCTCGGTGCAGGCCAACACGGTCAACTGGGCCAGCGTGAAGTTCTGGCAGGGCATGGGCCTGACCCGGGTGATCCTGTCGCGGGAGCTGTCGCTGGAAGAGATCGAGGAGATCCGCCAGCAAGTGCCGGAGATGGAGCTGGAGGTGTTCGTGCATGGCGCGCTGTGCATGGCTTACTCCGGGCGCTGCCTGCTGTCGGGCTACCTGAACAAGCGCGATGCCAACCAGGGCACCTGCACCAATGCCTGCCGCTGGAAGTATGAGGCGACCCCGGCCACCGAGAACGCCACCGGCGACATCGTCCGCGAATTCGAACCCACGCTGGGCATCGGCACGCCCACCGACCAAGTGTTCCTGTTGCAGGAGTCCAACCGCCCGGGCGAAGAAATGCCGGCATTCGAGGACGAGCACGGCACCTACATCATGAACGCCAAGGACCTGCGCGCCATCCAGCACGTCGAGCGCCTGGCACATATGGGCGTGCATTCGCTGAAGATCGAAGGCCGTACCAAATCGCACTTCTACTGCGCCCGCGCCGTGCAGGCCTACCGCCAGGCCATCGACGACGCAGTGGCCGGGCGGCCATTCGACCGCGGTTTGATGGTCAACCTCGAATCCCTCGCCCAGCGTGGCTACACCGAAGGTTTCCTGCGCCGCCACGTGCACGACGAGTACCAGAACTACCAGCGCGGCAACTCGGTATCCGAGCGCCAGCAGTTCGTCGGCGAGCTGACCGGGGTGCGCGTGGATGGCCTGGCCGAAGTGAAGGTGAAGAACCGTTTCGCCGTGGGCGACCATCTGGAACTGATGACTCCGCGCGGCAACTACCACTTCGACCTGCACCGCCTGTGCGACCGTCAGCAGCAGGCCATCGAGGTGGCGCCGGGCGATGGCCATGTGGTCTACCTGCCTATCCCCGAGCAGGTGTCCCTGGAGTTCGGCCTGCTGATGCGCGACCTGGAAGGCGCCGAGGCCGCTGCCTGACAAATCTGTAATCCGCGCCTCAGGTGGCTGACAGGCGCTGGCGGCAAGGATGGTGGCAATTTTGTAGCGAGAGCACGCCATGCCACCGACTCCAACCCGCCGCACCTTCGTCAAGGGCCTGGGCGCCGCCACCGCCCTGGCCGGCCTTGGCCTGTGGCGCCCGCTGGCCCAGGCAGCAGAGGGGCGCTTGCCGCTGCACGACCTGAGTGGCCAGCAGTTCGAACTGTTCATCGGCCAGACCCCGGTCAACATCACCGGCCGCCCGCGCACCGCGCAGACCATCAACGCCAGCCTGCCCGGCCCGCAGCTGCGCTGGCGCGAGGGCGACACGGTGACCCTGCGCGTGCGCAACCGCCTGGACCAGCCCACCTCGATCCACTGGCACGGCATCATCCTGCCGGCCAACATGGACGGCGTGCCGGGCCTTAGCTTCGCCGGGATCGAACCGGGCGGCGACTACCTCTACCAGTTCACCCTGCGCCAGAGCGGCACTTACTGGTACCACAGTCATTCCGGACTGCAGGAGCAGGCCGGCGTGTACGGCGCCATCGTCATCGAGCCCCGTGAACCTGAACCGCATAACTACCAGCGCGACCATGTGCTGCTGTTCAGCGACTGGTCGGACCAGGCGCCGGAAGCGCTGATGGCTACGCTGAAGAAACAGTCCGACGCCTTCAACTACCACAAGCGCACGGTGGGTGACTTCATAAACGATGTCGCCGAAAGCGGCTGGCGCAACACCCTCGACAACCGCTGGGCCTGGGCAAAGATGCGCATGAGCCCCACCGACCTCGCCGACATCAGCGCCGCCGGCTACACCTACCTGCTCAATGGCCAGCCACCGGACGGCAACTTCACCTGCCTGTTCCAGCCCGGCGAGACCGTGCGCCTGCGCCTGATCAACGCCTCGGCGATGACCTATTTCGACTTCCGCATTCCCGGCCTGAAACTCACGGTGATCGCCGCCGACGGCCTGCCGGTGACCCCAGTGACCGTGGACGAACTACGCATCGCCGTGGCCGAAACCTATGACGTGCTGGTCACCGTGGGCGACCTGCCCGCCTACACCTTGTTCGCCCAGAGCATGGACCGTACCGGCTTCGCCCGTGGCACCCTGGCCCGCGCCGCTGGATTGCAAGCTCCAGTACCCGAGCCGGATCCACGCCCGGTGCTGAGCATGGACGACATGGGGCATGGCGGCATGGGCGAGATGGACCATTCGAACATGCCGGCGATGGACCACGGCAGCATGGCGGGCATGGACCACTCGGCCATGGCCATGATGCAACGCCATCCAGCCAGCGAGTCCGACAACCCGCTGGTGGACATGCAGACCATGGCCCCCCGCGCCAACCTAGCCGATCCCGGCATCGGCCTGCGCGGCAATGGTCGCCGGGTGCTGACCTACGCCGACCTGCGCAGCCCCTACCCCGACCCGGACGGGCGCGAGCCATCGCGGGACATCGAACTGCACCTGACCGGGCACATGGAACGCTTCGCCTGGTCGTTCGACGGCATCAAGTTCAGCGATGCCGAGCCGCTGCGTCTGAAGTATGGCGAGCGGGTGCGCATCACCCTGATCAACGACACCATGATGACCCACCCCATCCACCTGCATGGCATGTGGAGCGACCTGGAAGATGAACAAGGGCGCTTCCTGGTACGCAAGCACACCCTCGACATGCCCCCCGGCAGCCGACGCAGCTACCGTGTGACCGCCGACGCCCTGGGCCGCTGGGCCTACCACTGCCACCTGCTCTACCACATGGAGACCGGCATGTTCCGCGAGGTACGGGTCGATGAATGAGAACTGCAACCGCCGTATCGCCACCAGTGTCGCGCTGCTGGCCATGCTGGCCAGTGAACGGGCCCTGGCCGCAGGCATGGACCACATGAACCATGGCGCCATGCCAATGGATCACAGCCAGATGAACCATGGCAGCATGCCCATGGACCACAGCCAGATGAACCATGGCAGCATGCCCATGGACCACAGCCTGATGAACCACGCGGCAACGCCCCCCGACCAACCACGCACACCCTTGCCGGTAGTCACCGACGCCGACCGCCGCGCCGCCTTCCCGCCCCTGCCGGGGCATCAGGTGCATGACCGGGCAACCAACTGGGCAGTGATCGTCGACCAGCTGGAGTACCAGAACTTCGAAAACAGTAGCGCCCTGAACTGGAACGCGACCGCCTGGGTCGGCGGCGATATCGACCGCCTGTGGCTGCGCACCGAGGGTGAACGCGAACAGGGCAAGACCCACAAGGCCGAGCTGCAGGCCCTCTGGGGCCATGCCATCAGCCCCTGGTGGGAGCTGGTCGGCGGTGTGCGCCAGGACTTCAAGCCCGCCAGCGGCCAGGCCTGGGCCGCCTTCGGCATCCAGGGCACGCCGCTCTACGGCCTGGAGCTGGAAGCCACCGCCTACGCCGGCGAGCGGCAGCAGACCGCGCTGCGCCTGGAGGCCGGTTACGCTATGCTGCTGACCAATCGCTGGATCCTCGAACCCACCGTCGAAGCCAACTTCTTCGGGCGTAACGACGCCGGGCGCGAACAAGGCGCGGGGCTTGCAGAAAGCGAGGTTGGCCTGCGCCTGCGCTACGAGATCACCCGGGCATTCGCGCCCTATGTCGGAGTCAGCTTCAACCGCCTGCACGGCAACCGCGCCGAGCAGGCCCGAGCGGATGACGAGGACAGCGGCCAGACCCGATTGGTGGCCGGGGTCCGCCTGCGTTTCTAAAGTTTGACGCCGGTCCTTTATGAGCTGCTCCTACAGAGTCGGCGCTGATCAACCAGATATGTTTAGTTTCACAGGAGCTTCACCATGCTGCGCAAACACCTGCTCACTCTCGGCCTGCTGGCCTTCACCGGCCTGGCCCAGGCCGCCGAGACCATCGACGTCTACCGCGACCCCAACTGCGGTTGCTGCAAGGAATGGATCAAGCACCTGAGCGACAACGGCTTCACCGTCAACGACCATGTCGAGCCGAACATGAGCGCGGTCAAGCAGCGCCTGGGCGTGGCGCCGCGCCTGGCCTCGTGCCACACCGGGGTAATCAACGGCAAGTTCGTCGAGGGCCATGTGCCGGCCGAGCAGGTACGCCTGCTGGCCAACCGCGACGACCTCAAGGGCCTGGCCGTGCCCGGCATGCCCATGGGCTCGCCGGGCATGGAGATGGGTGACCACAAGGACGCCTACCAGGTCATCGGCGTGACCCAGGACGACCGGGACACCGTGGTCGCCAACTACTGATGCTCAGCCTCTGGGCGCTGTTCCTCAGCGCCTTCGGCGCCGCGACCCTGCTGCCACTGCAATCGGAGGCGGTGCTGGTCGGGCTGCTGCTGCGTGACCCGCAAGCCTGGGCCACCCTGCTAATGGTCGCCACGCTCGGCAATGTGCTGGGGTCCATCGTCAACTGGCTGCTGGGCCGGGCCATCGAGCACCTGCGTGACAAGCGCTGGTTCCCGTTCAGCGCCCGCCAGCTGGAGCGCGCCCAGCAGCGCTACCAGCGCTGGGGGCAATGGTCGTTGCTGCTGAGCTGGATGCCGGTGATCGGCGACCCGCTGACCCTGATCGCCGGGATCATGCGCGAACCCTTCTGGCGCTTCGTGTTGCTGGTCACCCTGGCCAAGGGTGGGCGCTATATCGTGGTGGCGATGATCACCCTGGGCTGGTTTCATACCGGGTGAACAGGCGGGATTCGAAGGGCTGGCTGAAGCTCGCAGGCTTCAGCCAGCGTTACACTCAAGCCGCTTGGGCAGCCCGCAGGTCGCCGAGCAGGCGCCCTGCCATGTCCAGCTTCTTCTGTAGTGTGTCCAGGAATGAGAGCGCGGAGTGGGCCTGCAGCAGATTGGGCTCGAGCTTCCGCGGCCCGAAAAGATCGCCGTAGGAGTGGGCCTGTCCTATCGCCGTGTGGTCCAGGACCATTGAAGCAATTGCCTTTTCGGTGGCACTGCCATGTTCGGCAAGGCGCTCCAGGTGCTCAAACGACTGAGAAAGCGGACTGGTCGGCCGCTGCAGCGAATTCATGGTCGCATAGAAATCATTGCGCGTTGGCAAAGCGACCTCGTCGTCAATCTTGACAAAGTCGAGCTTGATGGCCTTCAACGACGTCACCGGATCAGGCCGTCCGGCAGTCGTCGTGCCATGAATGGCTTCAGGCTCCACAGGCTGTGCATTGCTCGCTCCGCCCAAAGTGCCAGCCATCACTGAAGGGGCATCATCGCGTACATCCACCACGACAGCTGGCGCCTGCGCATCAGACTTCTGGCCGAACAGTTCAATGAACTCGGCATCGACCTCTTTGACAAACTTTACCACCGCTTCAGGCCCCACCTGTTCGGGGTCTGGAAACTCGGCAAATCTCGAAGCCAGGAAAATCACCGCATCGAGCACCTTGGCGGCAGCCATCGGGTCGCTCTGCATCAGTGCGATATTGTCCGGGAACTGAGCCTCCTTCAAAGCATATCCGCCGACAATATCGACCTCGTTGATGCTCGTCTCAACCTTCAGCTCGGGTACAAGCTCGCCCAACTTGACGACATTCGACAACAGGCAGTTGGCGTTACGCATGATGTTGCTGCCCGTGAGCTGCTCCGTATAGCTGGCCATGAACTGCTCGGTTGGCAGGTTTTCCTGCTTGGCCAGTATTCCGCTTGCCTGCAACCTCATGACATCCGGGAGTCCCTTGGCCATCTGTTCGTTGAATGAACGCATCACGTCCGGCGCCGAAGCCGTGGCCTGCGTCCTACCCGTCGCGCCACCGGGGCGAAAACCCAAGAACTCGGCAATCGCAATGAACAGGCGCATCAGGATGCCATTCTTCTGCGGTTCCTCGTGGTGTGCCAGGCGCTGCGCCGACTCGCTGGTTTTTACCTGCGCGCAGCCATTGCTCTCGTTGACAGGGTGCAACTCGGCACCTGACATCCAACTGGTTGAAACCGATTCGATCATCGTGCAAACCTCATCTTGCATCGTTTGACTTGAGGAAAAGACCGCTCTCACACGAGTAAGAACAGAGGTCTTCTCCGAAGTATCTTGCTTCCAACGTTGTGGAAGCTGAGTGAACGATACCGCCGGCACACATCAGGCCCCATCAGCCCTTAGCGTCTTTTTTGCACTTTTCGACGGCAGCCTGCCGTATACGGTGCCCGCAGAATTACTGGCATGAAAAGGCCGCAAGGGTCCATACCCTTGCGGCTCGCAACATCCCTTCAAGCAACCAGGCGTATCAGGCCATGATGCCCGCAGCCCTGAACCCCTGGTTGTCGTTACCCAGGCTCTTCTGGAGGAATTGGAGCATGTCGTCGATCGCTTTCGTCTGATCATCGGTGTAGCGCTGGAACAGTTCCTTCTGGTTGCCGGCAACCGCTGCTGCAAGCTCCTGCTCCTTGGCCCGCACATCCTGCGACGACTTGATGGCGTGGGCGATGCCGGTGCCGAACGCAGCCCCACTTTGTGCCACACCATTGAGCGTGTGCAGAGTGGTGTTGCGGGTATCGATGCCGTTCTGCAGGTGCCTGGTCTCGATACGATTCAAGTCGATCTGCTTTATCGCGGCCACAGTCAGCTCGCCAGGCTGACCATGCCTGGCGGCGTGGCTGGCTTGCTCCAGGCTCTTGATCGTGCGCGCATCACCCAGGTTTCGGAGCATGCCGGTGGTGCCACTGCCCAACGTGAAAACACTCAAAGCACAATTGACCCCCCCCGAGGCGAACAGCGCGTTGCTGGCGGTTCTCATCCAGGCGATCTGCTCCTTGCTGGCCTGCACGCTGATCTCATTCTGAGTTTTGCGCGCTTGCGTGTTACCGTCGCGCCCCTGCGAGAAAGCGCGGATAAGGTCCAGCAGGCACTGAATATACTGGCTGCTGGGCGTCGCCTGTGGCGCATCCAGACCGACTTGCCCTGGTCGCTCGCCGGTCGTCGCTTGCGCTGCCGGACTGGGCATGGCCAGCATCGTCCCCAAGGGCTTCGCGGCATTCTGCCCCTCGATGAGCGATGACGAGGAGTCCAGTGCGGGTAAACGATCGATGTTGGTAATAGACAGACTCATGATTGCTCCTTGATCACGCAATAACATTTCGACAGGCGATATCCGCGCAGGCTTTGTGACGTGCGCTCAGCATTTCCAGCAGTTGCTCGAAGCGTTGCTGCTTCTTTGCGAGTAGTTGTTCAAGTTCCTTGGCCAGTTGCTCGAGATAGCCGTGGCCCTGCTCCAGCACCAAGCGCATTTCGGCCAGTTGCGCCTCGCTGCGCAGCGCCAGCCCTTGCATGACCGAACTGGCCGCCTCACCCGCACCCGACAGCGTGGCGGTCGCCATGTTGGCACCGGTCAAGGTCATCTGCAGCTTGGCCTGGGTGCCCGCGCTGGCAACCGAGGAGCCTCCGCTGGAGGCCACGCCCTGGATTTTCTGGCCCACCGAAAGGGCAACCTGTGCAGCCTTGCCACTCACCTTGCCGGCCAGTTTGGCCGCGACCACCGCAAGGCTGCCGCCACAGGTCAGCACCACCGAGGCAAGCGCCAGGGCGACTTCCACCGCCATTAGCACAGGCCCGAGGTACTTCATCACTTCTTTTGAGATATGCCCGTCCTCGGCCGCCTGGTTCAACGACATGGACACTATCCCCATGCCGCCACCGGCGATCATCAGGGCGCCTGCCACGGCGCCCAGCCCTGTCGCAACCATCACCGTGCCGACCACGATGGACACGATGGCCGCCGCCCAGCCGAAGACCTTGGCAAAAACGCTTGCCGTGCCGGCGTCCTGGTGGCGCTGGGTCACCTCTGCCATTTTCTGCGCGTTGAGCGCCATCTGCTGGCGGTTCTGTTCGGTCATCTGCCGAACCTGCTGCAGGTTGAGTTCGGTCTGGCGGGCGCCCAACCGGCTAAGCAGTTCAGTGAGGTGAATATCCAGTTCGGCATCGGAGATCTCTCCGGTGAAATGCCCGAGTATCAATGCCCCGACATCGGGTACCGTGGCCAATGCCAGCAGCATGAGGCGCCCGGGGTCGACACTTTTATCGATCAGGCCGTGAAGGTGCCATCCTGTTGCCCAGGATTCCTGAATCAGCGGAGGGTCCAACCTGACACTACGATCAGGCCGCAATGGCGTGTCTACCGAGGCCATGCCGGTATCGCCTTGCAAGCGAACGGCAGAACCCGTCACAGGCGTTTCAATCTCGCTTGCAGCCGCGATCACCCGCGGTTCAGCGACGAAATGTTCAGTTCGCATGGCTCGCAGCCTCCTTCTGTCGCAATGCCTCAAGCAGCGCTTGCGCCCTGCTCGCCAAGCCGCCATGTTCACCGCTCTCTGCCAGGGCCTGCGCCTGTTCGTAGCCGCTGCGCGCCGAAACCAGGTCACCCAGATGCTGCTGGCATTCAGCGGCATGCAAGCAAAAGCGAGGGTCCTGCGGCGCGAGCATTGCGCCGTAGGCGTAGGCCGGCAACGCCTCCTGATAACGCTCCAACCCCTGGTAGCTGGCTGCCACCCCGAGAAATGCCCGGGCGTCGTAGTGGTCGAGCGCCGCCAGCCCCTTGAACAGGGTCAAGGCATCCTCCAACCGCCCCGTCTGGTAGAAGCCGAATGCCTGGGCATAGAGCGTTTCAAGCTGTGCCGCGCCAACCCCGCGCAACATGGCGAACGTGCCGCCCTCGGCGAAGAAGCTTTCAATCGCCTCGGCCTCGATAACATCGGCGCCTGTCTGTTGTGCTGCAGTCATCAATCACCTCAGTTCTGCATAATCTTCGACAGCATCGAGAACCACGTCTCGACGAACTTCATCATCACCTCGGTGGAGGTGGTGTACCGCGCCCCCACGTCATTGAGCAGAGTGATCTGTTCCGTCAACTTGTCGTTGACGATGCGGGTGCGATCGCTCAAGGCCTGGGAGAAGTTGGCCAGCGGGTTGTTGTCCTTGTCCCAGGCGTACTTGGCTTTCAGGTCGGTCATCGCTCCGCTGACCTTGTGTAGACGACGATCACTGCCATCGGGCGGAATGCCAGAGGGCGTGCTTTCCAGGAACTGTCGAACCGTCACGGCCAAATCGCTGGGCGAAGCAAGCAATCGGTGTTCAGGGCTGGTTTTCCGGGCAACCGTGTACGAAGCAAGCAATCTGAATTCAGGGCTGGTTTTCCAGGCTGCCTCATCCAGTTCGTACAACTTCCGGTCGAAGAGGTTGAGGCCCGAGTCTGTAAGATCGAAGGTGCCCTTGTTCGCCATCACCACGTTGACCTTGGACTGGATCACGCTGAAGATCTTCAGCTCCGCGGTGAGACTCTTGAGTTGCTCGCTGAGCTCGGTACGCTCGGCTTTCTGCTTGCGCATGCGCAACCCCATCGCCGCCATCACCAGCTCGTCCATGCGTAGCCGTTCGCCCAGGTTCACCAACTGCACGGGTGCGCCCGGCAACCATGCCGCATAGGCTTCCAGCAACTGGATCAGCGCATCGACAGGCTGGTCGGGCAGCGGATGCGGCAGCAGGCTGTCGAAGTAGGGCCGGCTCTGCGCCAATCGCGCCTGCCCCTCGGGGCCCAGCAAGGTCTCGATGACCTGCCACCGGTGCTCGCGGCTCAAAGGCAGGCCTTGATCATCTACGGCCGTGATCGCTTTCTTGTCGAGAAACTGCGCCACCCTCTGAATGTCTACCCCGATCTGCGAGGGTTCCACGCGATCGACAGGCGGCAAGGGCGCTGGGCGATTCAATACGTCGATAGAGCTGCTCATCATCTGTTTCCGGTTGGCTGGGTACCCCGTCTCGAGGCGAGGCTGGCCATGACCAGGCTGAGGTACCGACAGATGAAGTCTATGGAGAAGGTGACGGCCGTTCCGTCAGGCCCGGCCGCGATTTTGTAGTTCAGGGGTACGGTTTCTGACGTCAGAATGGCGTCAGCCAATGCGTCCCAGTGGCTGGATGTTGATCTGCGTGGTGAGTTCCTGAAAGGACAACACCGGCAGATCGGAGTAAACGCCTTCGACCAGCTTGCGCACATAGCGCCGGATGTCCATGGACACTACCAGCACGGGCCTTGCCTGGGCTTCATGCAGGTTGCCCAGCGCAGCCTTGACCTGGGCGAGAAAGGCATCACTCTGCGCCGGTTCCAGGGCCAGGTAGCTGCCAGCGCTGGTCTGGCGGATGCCGTTGCGAATCATCTCCTCGACCGCCGGGTCGAGCAGATAGGCCGGCAACAGGTTGTGGCCACTGGCGTACTTGTAGCAGATGTAGCGTTTGAGGCTGCTGCGCACATATTCGGCCAGCTGCACCACGTCCTTTTCCTTCTGCCCCCATTCGACCAGGGCCTCGAGGATCGAACGCATGTTGCGGATCGAGATGCCCTCGCTCACCAGCCGCTGGAAGACCTCGGTGATTCGCTGCAACGGCAGGATCCGCTGTACCTCCTTGACCAGCTCGGCATAGCCCTGCTCCATCTGCTCCAGCAGGTAGCGGGTCTCCTGGATGCCGACGAAATCCCCGGCGTATTCGCACAACACATGGGACAGGTGCCAGGCGAGCACCTGGTCGACCGCCAGGAAGGCACAGCCGGCATACTCCAGGCGGTCACGCTGGGTCTGCTCCGCCCAAAGGCTCGCACGCCCAGGCAAGAGCGCTTCGCCCTCTACGTAGGGTACGCCGACAAGCTCCAGCTGGCTGGTCTTCTCTTGAACCAGAAGATACCCAGGCATCAGCTTGCCTCGCGCCACTGGCACCTCCTGCAACAGGATGCGGTACTCTCCGGGGCCGAGCGCGCTGTTGAAGCGCAGGCGGATACCAGGGAACGGCACGCCATGGTCCAGGTAGAGCGCCTGACGAACCCGTGCCAGTTCATCGTTCAACGAGGCGGCCTCCAGGGCGGCTTGCAACCCGCTGTCGACATCGATGAGCAAGGGCACCGTCAGGGCAAAGGCCTGCGTATCGCCGCCCGCCTTCGCCTTGCCAGCGGGCTTCAGCGCGGGCGCGCCAGCACCATTGGCCAGCAACGCCGGCAGACCGCCGCTGTGCTGCTGGCCTGCCTCTTCGACGCGCCGCTGGCGAATCGCCCACCAGCCTCCGCCGCCGACCAGCAACGCGAGAATGAAGAACGTGACTGTCGGGAAGCCCGGGATGAGCGCGAACAACCCCAGCAAGGCGCCACCGATCAGCAGCGCCTTGGGCTGTGCCATGACCTGGCTGCCGATATTCGCCCCCAGATCATGGGCACCTTGACCGTCGCGGGTGACGATGATTCCCGCGGTGATGGCGATCAACAACGCCGGCACCTGGCTGACCATGCCGTCGCCGACGGTGAGCACCGCGTAAAGCTGCAGCGCATCTCCCGCGCTCATGCCCTTCTGCATCACGCCGATGGCCAGCCCTGCCAGCAGGTTGACGATGATGATCACCAACCCGGCGATGGCATCACCCTTGACGAACTTCATCGCCCCGTCCATGGCGCCGAACATCTGGCTGGCCTTCTCCACCTCGCCACGGCGCTCACGGGCCTCGTTGACGTCGATGACCCCGGCGCGCAGGTCGCCGTCGATGCTCATCTGCTTGCCCGGCATGGCGTCGAGGGAAAACCGCGCGCTGACTTCCGCCACCCGCTCGGCGCCCTTGGTGATGACCAGGAACTGCACGATGGTGATGATCAGGAACAGGATGCAGCCCACCACCAGGTTGCCACCCACCACGAAGTCGCCGAAGGTCTGCACAATCTGCCCGGCATCGGCCTCCAGCAGGATCATCCGCGTGGTACTGACCGACAGCGCCAGGCGGAACAGCGTGGTGACCAGCAGCACCGAGGGGAACACCGAGAAATGCAGCGGCGAGACCACGTACACCGACATCATCAGCAGCACCACGGCGATGGTGATGTTCAGGGCGATCAGCAGGTCCAGCAGCAGGGGCGGCAGTGGCAGGATCATCATGAACACTACCGCCAGCAACATCACGGCCAGCATCAGGTCCTTGCGCGCGCCGATCTGGCCAAGTATCCGGGTCAGCTGCTTCATGGGCGTGCCTTGCGATGCTGGTACTCGGCATAGGTGGCCTGGGCCTGCTCCAGTCGTCCGGCCATTTGCTGCGCCTGGCTCAGGCACAGCCACAAGGGCGGCCGCAACTCGCCCGCCTCACGCAGCGCCAGGCACTGCCGTTCGGCCCCCGCCCAATCGCCCAGCTCCAGCGCCACCACCACGGCGGCCCGACACCCGCCGCGATGCAGGGGATCGACGCGCAACAGCACCTCCAGCAACACCCGCGCCCGCTCGGGCTTACCGCATTGCAGATGCAACCAGGCCAACAGCTGCAAGACATCCTGCTGTCCGTTCGACAATTTCATGTGTTCACACCTTGAGCAGGAAGTTAACGCAGCACTCCAGCGTGCGCCGGTCGGCCAGCAGCGCTTGCACCATTGCCGCCGCCTCTGGGTCCCCGGGAATCTGCGACGCAAGCAGCTGCTCCACCAACGAGCCCAGCGCATGGGTGAAGCTTTGCGGGTCGTACAGGCTGCGCAGTTCATGCTCGGGCCTGGCGTAGGCCAGCCGCAGGCGTGCCGCCTGATGCTGCGGGTACAGCTCACGCAAGTGCGCCTGCACCGGCTGCCCCTGCATAGGCAAAGCGTCGCATCCTGGCTGGGCAAGCGCCGCATCGACTGGCGCCCATTGCTGCCAGAAACCATCGACCTGCCCGGCCGGCTCGATAACGCTCATGCCGCCAACACCTCGGTGCGTACCCGCGTCAGCAAGCGATAGGCCCGATGCAAGGCCTGTTCGGTCACCCCGTGTTCGTCGAGGCCTGCCAGCAGCACCAGACGATCCTCGGCAAGCAGCCCACAGCGCAGCAGGCAACCGCAGGCCTGGTGTTCGTACACCTGTCTGAGCGCACACTGCATGGCGCGCCCGAACGTCGCCCCATGCACGGAAAACTCCAGCCACAGCGTCAATTGCCCCGCTAGCCGCTCGAGTTGCAGAACGTCGGCACCTGGCAACTCCAGGCGCAGCAACGGCTCCTGCGGGTGTGCGGGTGCCACACCCAGATCGCGACAGAACCGGGCAATGGCTGCCGTGCAAAGATCCATGCTCATGCCTCCCGCGCGCCGCACAGCAACGCCTCCTCATCGTCGACGGCTTGGTCCATGGCCAACTGCCAGATCGCCAACAGATGCTCGCGTTGCGCCTCGTCGCTGAATACCTGCACGGGCAACAAACGGAAGATCCGCTGCAACTCCCGCAGGCACTGGATACGTTGCACCTGCGGGCCAAGCGGCAACGCCGCGAGCAGGCGCTGGATGTCCTGCACCGTCGCCCAGCGTTTATCGATCAACGCCAGCAGGTCGCCGACCAGGTCAGAAGGTCCGTACGCCACTGGGCTCTCCGGCAAGCTGGCGGAACAGCGCGACAGTGTCGCCTTCCAGTTTCTTGAGCGCCTGCACCAGCTTCATGTCGCTGATGACCTGTTGCAGTCGGCTGCTGTCCAGGCTCGAGGACGGACCATTGATATGGCTGGCCAGGCCGTTGAGCATGAACTGCGCGATATCGCCGATGGCGGCATCGCCAAAGCGCACCCGCAGCTCATCCCAGGCATGCCTGAGCCCGCGATAATCGCACAGGAACTCGCAGTACACGCCACGCAGCGCCGCCACTTCGGCCACCCCCTGCGCCTGCGTCGCCTGGGCCAAAGGACCGATCTCGATGCCCAGCTCAATCGCCTGGCCGTGGCTCTGCGTCATGGTTGCCATGGCCTGGTCCAGTTTGTCGGCCAAGCCATGCGCATCGACCGACGTGCCCAGCGCGTCGCGGGCATAGGCCAGCGCCAGGAAGCGATGACAGGCTTCAGCGGAAAATCCATCCAGGCGGGCCTGTAGCTCACCCGGGGTCAGCTGAGGGTGCTGACGCAGCCAGGCCACCAGTTCATCCAGTGACCGACGCTGCACATCCGGCACCTTGGCCAGCATGGCCTCGGCTTCCTGGCCGGCGCGCAATCCCAGCTGGCGCGCATCGGTCACGCGACTGCGGGTACTGAGCCGCGCGTTGGCCAGTGACGAGAACGCCATGGACACCTCCTCCGCCATGCTGGCCTGCTGCGCCATCGGTGTCACCTGCCGCGCTTGCAGGGCCGTCTGCCCCTGCGCCTCCCAACCGGGCAGCATGGCCAGCACCGGTTCACTGCGAAAAAAGCCGACGCCTTCGCTCATCCCCACCTCGTCGTCGCATCAAAGAATGAGCGCCATGCTAGAGGCAAGCTCAGCGCCCCACTGTTGCCACTGGCCGCTTCTTTTTAGCCTGTCGCCAGGCGCGACAGTGGCCGACCGAAAACTAAAAACATGCGCCTCACAGTGAAATCCGCTGCGCAGCAGGCTACCTAGAATGGCGCCCATCATTCGCGCTGCAACCTTGCCCATGCCGCCATCGCTGCTCCAGACTCCCCAGGCCCTGCTGGCCGCCGTGAACAACGCCACCTTGGTGCAGGTCAACGGCAAGGTCACCCAGGTCACCGGCACCCTGATCCGCGCCTTGGCACCCGGCGTGCAAGTCGGCGAGCTGTGCCGGTTGCGCAGGCCGGGCGGCCAGCCTGAACTGCAGGCCGAAGTCATCGGCCTGCAGCAGGACCAGGCGTTGCTCGCCCCGCTGGGCGACATGCAGGGGCTGTGCACGCGCACCGAGGTCTGCCCCACCGGCGGCATGCACCGCATAGGAGTAGGCGAGCACTTGCTGGGGACGGTGCTGGATGGCCTGGGCAAGCCGCTCGACGGCAGCACGCCGGCTACACCCCAAGCCTGGTACCCCGTGCATCGGGACGCGCCATCGCCACTGAGCCGCAAACTGGTCGATACCCCCTTGAGCCTGGGCGTGCGCTGTATCGATGGCTTGCTCACCTGCGCCGAAGGGCAGCGCACAGGCATCTTCGCCCCCGCCGGTGGCGGCAAGAGCACCCTGCTGGCCACGCTGCTGCGCAACGCAGAGGCGGACGTGATCGTGCTCGCCCTGATCGGCGAGCGCGGCCGCGAGGTACGTGAATTCATTCACCACGAACTCGGCGAACACGGCCTGCGCCGTGCGGTACTGGTGGTCGCGACCTCTGACCGGCCGGCCATGGAACGCGCCCGGGCGGCCTTCGTCGCCACCAGCGTCGCCGAATATTTCCGCGACCAGGGCAACAAGGTACTGCTGCTGATGGACTCCCTGACCCGCTTTGCCCGGGCCCAGCGGGAGATCGGCCTGGCCGCGGGCGAACCTCCGACCCGGCGCGGCTTTCCGCCTTCGGTGTTCGCCCAGCTGCCGCGCCTGCTGGAGCGCGCAGGGCAATCGGCCGAGGGTTCGATCACCGCGCTTTACACGGTGCTGGTGGAAGGCGACGACCTGAACGAGCCGATCGCCGAGGAAACCCGTTCGATCCTCGATGGCCATATCGTCCTGTCCCAGGCCCTGGCAGCCGCCAACCACTACCCGGCCATCGACGTGCTGCGCTCGGTCAGCCGGGTCATGAACCAGGTGGTCAGCCCGGAACACCGTGCCGCCGCCGGCCAACTGCGCGAATGGATGGCCCGGTATGAGGAAGTCGAACTGCTGCTCAGGATCGGGGAGTACACACAGGGCCAGGATCCGCTCGCGGACCAGGCCATCGGCAAACGCGAAGCCATCCGCGCCTGGCTGTGCCAGCCTTCCGACGAGAACGTCTCGCTGCGACAAAGCCTCGAACAACTGCTGGAGATCACCCGATGCCCCTGACCGCCCTTGCGAAAATCAAGCAACGCAGACTTCAGCAAGCCGAGCGTGAAGCGCGAAGCCAACTGGCCCTTCTACAGGCGGCAGAACAAGCCGAGGCAAAGGCCCTCGACGCGCACCTGGCGTTTCAACGCGGGTCCCGCGAAGAACAACAGCGCCTGTTCGCCGCGCATGTCGGCCAGTTGATCGACTGTCGTGCCTTGGAGCACTGGCGTCGGCAGGTCGGTCTGCTCGGTGAGCGCGAAGCGAGCCTGCATGGGCAAGCCGTTGCCTGCAAGGGGGCACTGGCGCGCCGGTACACTGCACACCAGCAGGCCCAGGCGCAGCTCGCCCAAACTCGGCAAAAAAGGGACAGCTTCGTCCAACTGCGGGACGAGGCCCATCAACGCGCCACTCGACTGGCGCAATGCAGGCAGGAGCTCGAGTTGGAGGAGCACTGTTTACACGGTGGCCTGCAACCATGAAGACCCTGCCTCTGTCTGCACTGTTGACCCCGTCGACTGACACGCCTCGCTTGCCTGCGCGGAACAGCCAGCGGCTGTTGTTCGAACAGCTGCTGCTAGCACCACCAGAAAGGCAGGGTATGCCTCGGGAATCTGGCCATCTGGGCCTTGGCTACCCGTTGCTGCCTACCATGCCCCGGGCGGCCCACTATCCACCTGTGCCTGGCCCCCCCGCGCTAAACGAGGATGTTGGCAGCCATCCGCTCACCCCGACGACACCCGAAGAAGTCGAGGCGCCTGGGCCGACGGTCCAGAGCGTGCCCGAGGCCATGCCTCGAGACATTCGCGAACACGCAGACAACCTGCCAAGTCGCCTGCAACCACATGAAAGCGCCATACCGGCCCCGGTGCATGCCGTGACCTGTGAACGTGCAGTGGTAGACAGGGTAATGTCCTCCCCAGGCATCACACTCACCGAAGACCTGCAGACACTGGTGGATCGCCTGCAGCTGCAAGTGCTCGGTTGCAAGGCCGACAACCGTGAACTGACCCTGCTGCGTGCTCGGTTGCCGCAGCTGGGACCTGTCGAGGTGCACATGCGCCATGTCGGCGCAGGCTTGCAGGTGGAGATCCAGGCGGCGCCAGCAAGTCTGCGGCAATTGCAGGTGGCTTGCGCGGACCTGCTCGATCGTCTGCAACGGCTTGATCCTGCGCAGCAGGTCAGCCTCGGTTTTGCCGCCAACGGCGGCGGCGAGCAAGGTTCACGCAACCGGCGCCACGTGCTCGACGAGTGGTGGCCCGAACCATGAAACCAGCGAGTTTCCCATCAGCTTCCCAACAGGAGCTGCACCTGCAGCGGCTGCTGAGTCACCGCCAGCGCAGCTATGTCGACGCCGAGCGCCAAGCCTTGCTAGGCATCGCCGCTTGCGAGGACGCCCCCGACCTGGCCGTGCTGGTCGATTGGCAGGGCGTGCCGGCGCGCCTGCTGTGCCGTCGGCAGCATCTGGCGCAATGGTTGGCGCCGCATTTGCAGGAAGCCGACTTCGCCAGCCTGCCGGCGCCATTGCAACTGGCGTTGCTGCAACGGGACAGCCCTTGGATACCGGGCCTGCAATGCCTGGGTATCGAACTGGCAGGTGACTATCAGGGCAAGCCCAGCCTGCAAGTATCGCTGAAGCATGCCGCAAGCGCCCTGACCTGTTGGGTGCAGGGCGATCTTGAGCGCCTGCTGGCCACATTGCCGCGACGCCCGTTGCGCGAACGCCTGAACATCGCGCTGAACCTCTCGCTGCAATGGCGCCCCCTCGAACTGTCGCTGCACGAGCTGCGTGGCCTCGGCATGGGCGACATCCTGCTGCTGCCCGCCGCCGCGTCAGTGCCACCCCGGTTGCTCGGCGTGCTCGACGGCCACCCCTGGGCAGAACTGCTGCTCGACGACACACATCTGGAGCTAGTCCGCATGCACGATTCGTTACCGCTGCCCGATACCGCACTGGGGGAACTGGAGCAATTGCCGATTGCGGTCAGTTTCGAGGTCGGTCGCCAGACCCTCGACCTGCACACGCTGTCGACCCTGCAGCCAGGCGCCCTGATCGAGCTGCACAGCCCGCTGGCGGCCGAGGTGCGCATTCTCGCCAACCAGCGCTGTATCGGCAGCGGCCTGCTGGTGCGCATCGACGGCCGCCTCGGGGTGCGCGTGACCCGGCTGCTGGAAAACGACCCGACATGATCCAGTTGCCGGACGAACTGAGCCTGATCCTCGGCCTGGCGCTGCTGTCGCTGGTCCCCTTCATCGCGGTCATGGCCACCTCGTTCCTGAAGATGACCGTGGTCTTCTCGTTGCTGCGCAATGCCTTGGGTGTGCAGCAGATCCCACCCAACATGGCCCTGTATGGCCTGGCGATCATCCTCAGTATCTACGTCATGGCGCCGGTGGGCATGGCCACCTACGACTACCTGAACACCCATCAGACAGCCCTCGGTGATGCTCACTCGATCGAACGTTTTCTCGACGAAGGCTTGGGGCCGTTTCGCACGTTCCTCGACAAACATGTCAACGAACGCGAGCGCGCCTTCTTCCTCGACAGCACTCGTCAGCTGTGGCCCAACCACTACGCCGAACAGGTCGACGGCGACAGCCTGCTCGTCCTGCTGCCCGCGTTCACCATCAGCGAACTGACCCGGGCCTTCGAGATCGGTTTCCTGATCTACCTGCCGTTCATCGCCATCGACCTGATCATTTCCAACATCCTGCTGGCCATGGGAATGATGATGGTGTCGCCAGTGACCATCTCGCTACCGTTCAAGCTGCTGCTGTTCGTCCTGCTCGATGGCTGGGGGCGCCTCTCCCACGGCCTGGTGCTGAGCTACGGGGGCTGAGATGAGCAGTACCGAAGTCCTGCACTTTGCCAGCCAGGCGCTGTGGCTGATATTGATCCTGTCACTGCCGACGGTGCTGATGGCCGCGCTGGTGGGCACCCTGGTGTCGCTGGTCCAGGCCCTGACCCAGGTGCAGGAACAGACCCTGGGCTTCGTCGCCAAGCTGGTCGCGGTGGTCGTTACCCTGTTCGTCACGGCCGACTGGATGGGCAGCGAGCTCTACCGCTACACCGACCTGGTGCTCGAGCGAGTCCTGTGGGTGCGATGACTGTCCAGGCACTGGAACAGGCCCTGCTGAACTTCAGCCTGATCCTGCCCAGGCTGTTCAG
The DNA here is from genome assembly GCF_057809275.1 of Pseudomonas sp. FG36. Taxonomy (NCBI): domain Bacteria; kingdom Pseudomonadati; phylum Pseudomonadota; class Gammaproteobacteria; order Pseudomonadales; family Pseudomonadaceae; genus Pseudomonas; species Pseudomonas sp. FG36. The sequence continues at coordinate 76,975 of NZ_JBMDJQ010000009.1, read as the reverse complement.
CTGCTTCATCGTGCTGCCGATCCTCGGCAAGCAGGTACTGGGCGGCGCGTTGGTACGCAATGGCGTGGCGTGCTCGCTGGCGCTGTTCATCTACCCCAGCGTGGCAGGCACGCTGCCGCCAGGCCTGGATGGGCTGCAACTGGGACTGCTGATCGGCAAGGAAGTGCTGCTCGGCCTGCTGCTCGGGTTCATCGTGTGCGTCCCGTTCTGGGCGCTGGAGGCCTGCGGCTTTCTCATCGACAACCAACGCGGCGCGACCCTGGCGTCCACCCTCAACCCGTTGCTGGGCAGCCAGACCAGCCCCACCGGAGCGCTGCTGCTGCAGACCCTGGTCACCCTGTTCTTCACCGGTGGCGCCTTCCTGGGACTGCTCGGCGCATTGCTGGGCAGCTACGCCAGCTGGCCGGTGGCGAGCTATTACCCACAGATCAGCGACCAGTGGAGCGCGTTCTTCCTGACCCAGTTCGACTACCTGATGACCCTGTGCATACTGTTCGCCGCCCCGCTGCTGATCGCCATGTTCCTCGCCGAGTTCGGCCTGGCACTCATCAGCCGTTTCGCGCCGACGCTGAACGTATTCATCCTGTCCATGCCGATCAAGAGCCTGGTCTGCAGCGCATTGCTGGTGCCCTACCTGTACCTGCTGATGACGCAGGCCCAGGATCAGGTATTCAGCGCGCTGCACGCGGTGCGCATGCTCGGCCCCTTGCTGGAGCAGCCATGAGCACGGAGAAGACCGAGCATCCCACTCGGGCCAAATTGCGCGATGCACGACGTAACGGCCAGGTGGTCAAGAGCAAGGAACTGGTATCCAGCGTGCTGATCCTGAGCCTGGCCGTGTTGCCCCTGAGCTTTCCCGACTATTTCCTCGGCCACCTGCGAGCGCTGATGCTGCTGCCCGAGCCCCTGCTCCACCTGCCGTTTCGCCAGGCACTGGAGCTGGTGCTGCAGCAGTTGCTGCACGAACTGCTGTGGCTCACCCTGCCGTTCCTGCTGACCACATTGATTGCCGCCAGCGCGGGCAACCTGCTGCAGACCGGCGTGGTGTTCAGCACGCAATCGCTCTCACCCGACCTGAAGAAGATCAGCCCGGTAGAGGGGATGAAGCGAATCTTCTCGGTCAGGAACCTGCTCGACTTTTTCAAATCCTTGCTCAAGGTGCTGTTGCTCGGCGCACTGGTGCTCGGCCTGCTCAGCGACAACCTGCACGTGTTGCTGCGGGTCCCACTGTGCGGCATCGGCTGCATCCTGCCTGTGCTGGGCAGCCTGCTGGGCCAGCTGATCGGCGTCTGTGCCGTTGGTTTCATGGCGATTTCAGCGGCCGACTACGGCCTGGAGCGCAGGCAGCATCATCGGCAGTTGCGCATGAGCAAGGATGAGGTCAAGCGTGAGCACAAGGAGCAGGAAGGCGCGCCGGAGCTCAAGCGCGAACGCCGCAAACGCCACCGTGAGCTGCAGCAAGGGACGTTGCGGGCGGACGTCAGGCGTTCGTCGGTCATCGTCACCAACCCGACCCACATCGCCGTGGGCTTGCGCTACGAGGCCGGGGAAACCCCGTTGCCGCTGGTCACCCTGAAGTACACCGACGAGCAAGCCCTGCGGGTGCGCCGGATCGCCGAGGAAGAAGGCGTGCCGGTGCTGGAACGCATCCCCCTGGCACGAGCGCTTTTCGCCGACAGCCTGGAGGAGCAATACATCCCCGGCGAGCTGATCCAGCCGGTCGCCGAGGTGATCCGCTGGTTGCAGGCGCAAGAGAAGACGCCGCCGGTCTGAACAGGTTTGGCCCGTTTCCGCAGGCCTTGGGGCCAGGTGCTATACCAAGATCCCACGCTGCGGCAATGGCCGGCGCACGGGCAAGATATCCTCCCGCACAGATGGTCGAGCAGGCTGACGAAGCTGTGCCCAGAAGACCAGGAGCTGCGCATCGCGCTCCTGATCATCGCGGATAGCCCGCGCAGCGGCGGCCAGCACCGCCTCATGGCCATGTTCGAGCGGGCTCATGCGGATCCAGGCTCATTGTCAGGAGCTACTTGCGACAACACTCGTTGCAAAGCGCTCAACTGCCCTTCGATGCTGGCGTCGATGACGCAGCCTTCGGTTTCCAGTCGGCAACCGCCGCGCGCAAGCCGAGCATCACCGCAGATTTCCAGGGGGCCCGTGCCGGGAAACTGCTCGAGAATCGCATCGATACGCAGACGAACCTCGAGCACCTGGTCAGGGTGCACGTGCAGGATCAGCTCCTCCCGTGGGCGAACCTGCGCCAACGCCTGACGTGTGGCCGCGAGCGTCAGCTCGATGTCCGGGTATGCCCCCAACACCTTGGCCACCGCCTGGTACACCACCTCGCTTATCTGCCGGTCGGCCCGACGATAGAACTCGTCACAGCGCAATCGCACAGTGTGCACCAGCGCCGCCTGCTCGACCGCGGCCATTTCCAGCCCGACCTCCCGACCAAGCCGATGCTGCGCCTCGAGCACTGCATCGGCCTGTGCATCGATGTCGCTGGCACGCTGGCGAGCGCTTTCGGTCAATGCGCCGGCCTCGAGAAAGCGCTGGTAGTCGGCGCCGCGCAACACGGTACAGCCTGGCTCGAGCATCGGCCGGCAATCATTCAGTTCAATAAATGGCAACATTCCGGGCTCCTGTCTCGGGCCACTTTCAGGCAAAGGATGCGCGCCAGGGCGCGCTGATCGTCGCTCATCGGCCAGGTCGGCAATGCCCCGGTGCCAGGCAGTCGCAGGGCCAGGCGCCGGGCAAAACCGGGATCGGTACAACCGCAGGCCTGTAGCCAGAACGACAGCCCCAGCACGGGCAGTTCCACCTCCAGCGCGCCGCTTGGCAGCGCCTGTTGCCAGCCTGGCGGCCATGGACCGATGAGCAGCCGCCATTTCTCCAGGCAATAGCGCAGGCCTTGATCGCCGAGCACCTGGCGCAAGCGCGTCTGGTCGGCTCGGTCGAGCAGTCGCACAATGGCCTGGCCATGCAACAAGCCGCCAACAGTGGCCAGAACACGTTCGAATGCTGGCTGCGGATAAAGGGCCAGCCCACCCAGCCGCTCCGGTATTTCAAAGGGTTCGGCCAGGTCCAGCGCCGACAGCAACCAACCATTGATCGAGCTGTCCCGACGCCAGTGTGGCAAGGCCTGGGCCACCTGCCGCAACGGTTCAGGGCAATGCGCCTGGTGCAGGTACCGCGCCGGGCAGTAGCGAAGCTGAAACGGGGTCATGCTCATGCCCGCTGGCGCCACCACAGGTACTGCGCGAGATTGCTCAGTACCAGCACCCCCAGCAATGTCCCAATCAGCGCAAGAAGACGCAGGCGCGACCCCTCCATCACGTGAATCGACAACAGCGTCGCATGACGCTCCCCTGGCCACAGCTGGCGAGCCTGCGTTGAAGGCACCAGCACCACACTGATGCGGTCGTAGTCGAGGCCTTCGATGCTGTTGCTCAACAGCTGTTTCATCTGCCCGATGTACAGGTCCAGTGCCGCGTCCGCCGCATGCTTGATGAAGATCGAAGCCGAGGCCGCACGGGCCGTTGCGCGCAGGCTGTCGCGGGGCTCCGGCAACACCACATGCACCCGCGCCACCAGCACGCCATCGATTTCCGACAGGGTGCGCGACAACTCCTGGGACTTCACATAGGCCAACCGCGCGTGCTCCTCCAGCGGCGACGAGATCAGGCTGTCCCGGGGGAACACATCACTGACCGTGGAGAACATCTCCCGTGGGTAGCCCTGGCGCTTGAGCGCGGCTACCGCGTGGCCGATGTCGGCCTCGCCGATCAGGATCTTCACCTTGCCGTCCTTGTCCTGCGCCTTCACCGCATCGATGCCCTCGGCATCCAGCACCGCGAGCATTTCGTTGGCTTCGCGCTGGCCGAGGCCCAGGTACAGCTCGACCTTGCACCCGCCCAGCAGCAGTACCGTCACAAGCAGCAAGCACTGCCATGGATTCTTCACAGGGCACCTACTGGGCTTTCATCAGGGTTTCGATGTTCTGCGTGGTGCGTCCCACGCCCTTGGCAATCAGCTCGACCTGCAGATTGGTGCGTATCAGTGCCCAATGGGCATCCATCAATGCCACCGGATCACCCACGCCCGAGACCAGGCTGGCATGCGCGCCCTGCCTGGCTTCGGCATGTTGCTGGCCGAGCTGTGCGACTTTGTGCAACAACCCCTCCTCGGGGCTGCCGGCACTACTGGATAGCGCCTGCTCGAACTCGGCCACCTGGCGGGAGTCGACGTCCGGTGCCGCCAGGGACTGCAGATCGGTGACCAAACGGGTCACCTCGGCAATGCCATTCATGAGTCGTTCTCCACGGTGAAGGAATCGTTGAGCAGGTCCATCGCCATGGCGAACACTTGCAGACGCTGTTGCTCTGCCAATGCCGGGCCCCGCCTCTGCTCCGGGGCGCCTGGCGCCTGCTCGATCAGGCATGCCTGAAATGCAGCAGCGTCCCGATCCGCAGGAACGGGCTGTGGGATCGAAGCTGTTTGCGCACTCGTCACCAGCGACAGGGTCAACCCGTTCATGCCACCACCTGGGCACGCATACCCTCGGCAAACCGGATCAGATCGCAATCCTCACTCTGCGCCATGCGCTCAAGCCGCCTTTCCAGCGCCGCCATGTAGCCAAGCTGGCGTTCGCACAACGCCAGCCACGGGTCGAGGGATGGCCAGGGCGCCTGGTTGCCTTCTGCCAGGGCCTCCTCGCAGCGTCCCGCCCCCATCAGTCCGGCGATACGTATCGCACAGGCGGCTTCCATGGTTTCCGGCTGCCGGGCAAGCCAACGCGCAATCACCATCGCTTCGTCATTGTGATGGTGCTCGACACCCAGCAAGCCCAGGCGCGCCATCAGATTGTTCACCGAGTACTCCATGCTCAGAACTTCTGCAGGATGCTGCTGATGGTGTTCTTGAAGGTCTGGCCCAAGGTCGCATCGACCTGGAACACGTTGGACCAGATGTTCGAACGGTGGCGCATGTCGGCCAGCAAAGCGGGGTCGTCGCTTTTCTCGTTGAGTTTGCTGAGCGATTCGAGGACGGCCTTGTTGGCCTCTCGCGCCTGTTTGACCATGCCTTCGTGGACCATGTCCATGGTGTTGCTGGTGCCGTCGTGGAATCCGCTGCTGATGCCTGTCATTTCAATGTTCCTTCAGTTTTTCCAGGATGTTCAAGGCCGCTTCAAGGGCCGTTCGCTCGTCATGCGCTGCCTGGAATGCCGTGGGCGGCAAAGGGCGCGACATCTGCTCGACGCGGGCCTGCCGCGCATGTTCCAGCGCCCTGTACATCCGGGCGCGGGTTTGTGGGTCACGTGTTTCCTGCAATAGCTCATCCATCATTGATGGGGCGCTCCTTGAGATTGATCGAGTAGTCCTGCCCACCCTTGCGCAAAGTGATCGCCTGACCATCGATCGCCAGGATGCGGATACCGGAAGGCATCAGCGCGCCTACCGGATAACGGCGGTTGTCCGTCAGCGTCACGTAGGGCACGCGCCCCAGCGACACCGCACGCAGCGGGAAATCGAGTTTCCCGGGCACAGGGGCCCTGCCGTCATCGACCAGCTTCAACAGCGGATATTCGCGGAATGCCTGGCGGAACTGGCGTTGCAGGTTGAGGAAGTCCTGATGCTGGCGGTCATGCAGTGCCCCACGCAGTACCAGGGTGTCACCGCGGTCCTCCAGGGTCAGGGCATCCTCCAGGCGCCATTCGCGCAGCAGTTGGGCCAGGCGCGTCCGGGCCTGTGGAACGGGCAGGCTGTGTGACATGACCTGGGGATCGGCTGCATTCGCTTTGCCCTGCGCTTCGGCCTCTGGAATCAGCAGTCGCGAGAGCAGCGCCAGCAACAGCAGCAAACCGCCGCCAGGGATCATGAACCAGCCAGCCCGCAATCCGGACCGGGGGACCGACTCGGGAGGCCGCTCGGCAAATACCTCGCCCTCTGTACAGAATGCCCAGCACAACGGGCCACAACGCTGGATGGCCAGTGCCTGCAACTCGACATCCGCCGTTACCGTCACCCCGGCCTGCGTAGGCGGTTCGGTGGCCCCCCATTCCAGCAGGCGTACTCCGCCAGGCTCTACCATCAGCACCAGGTGAATGGCGGCGATCCCCGCGTCCACCAGCACCAGATCGGCTTGCGCCGGGTCGGCGCCGATGACTACCCGGCCGGGTGCAAGGGACACTTCGGCCCCCGCATTCAGGCCACTGTAGACCCGCAGTTTCCAACTCATCTCAAGAGCGCTCATCACTGGCAGGTCCTGCCTTCAAACCATTGCCGACGCTTGCAAGCCCAGAATCGATCAGCTTCGGCTCGATCAGGAACAGCCGAACCGATCGGCGTGTGCTGCTGGACTGATAGCGAAACAATGCCCCCAGGAACGGGATGTCCCCCAGCAACGGGACCTTGCGCAGGCTTTCACTCGTCTCGTCGCGGTGGATGCCGCCGATCACCAGGCTCTGCCCCAGGTCGACCCGGGCCAGCGTGTCGATGACCGTGCGGCTGATCGTGGGTATGCCGTCGGGGCCCGTGCTGTTTGGCTTCTGGCTGCCGTCCTCGATATGCAGGCTCAGGCTGATTTCCGGCCGGTCCGCACTGCGGATCAGCCGTGGGGTCATCTTCAACAAGGTGCCGTAGGTGATCGCCTTGAGCTCGGCGACGCGTTCGCCCAGCACCCGGACATAATAGGTTTCGCTGTGGTCCAGCACCGCCAGGGTGTTTTCCTGGGTCAGCAAGGTCGGCCGCGACACCACCTGGGCGCGCCCTTCTCCCTGCATCAGCATCACCTTGGCCAGCAGCCGGTCCACACCCCGGCTGTCGACCAGGCTGCCGGCCAGCGTCCCTTGCGCTTGGCCCGCGCTAGTGCGGATGTCGATCAGTTGGTGCTTGCCAGTGCCAATGCCGACCTGCCACTCCACCCCCAGCTCAGCCAGATGCTCGGCGTTGATGTCCAGGATCGTCAGCCCAACCTCGATGCGTGCCGCCGGCCGGTCCAGCGCCGCCACCAGGCGCCGGTACATGGGCATGCGCTCGGCGTGGTCACGCACGATTATGGCATTGAGCGACGCTTCGGCCTGGACAACGGCCTGACCGGCGCGTACTGGCGCCCCCTGCGCCACAGCCTGGCCTTCGACCGCCCGCACATCGGCGTTCGTCAGCACCCGAGAGAGGAGCGTGGCCACACCGGGTACCGCCACCTTCTGGTCGCGGTAGTCGATTTCGCGGTCCTCGGCTACCGCATGCCTGAGCGCGATCACCTCGACGCTCAGGCTGCCACCGCGTTCGTCCTGCAACACAGCCTGCTGCTCCAGGGCCTTGGCGGTCTGCTCGACGCGGTCGAGATAACGCGGCGGGCCCGAGACATACACCAGCCGCCCACCCGCCGCAGCGCGCCAGGCGAAGCGGGAAGTCCAGCCGCCACCCTCCTGCAGGGCGGCGCGCAATTGCGGCTCGCGCACTTTGTCCAGGTGGACCAGCCGGGTCTGTAGTTCGCTGGACTTGTCGACATGAAGCACCGCGCCGTCGTAGTACCAAGCCAGGTTGAACAGCACGGCGACCTGTTCGAGAAACGCCTCGGGGTCCGGCTGCTCGAACGTGGCACTCACCTGGTCCTTGACCTTGTCGCTGACCACCACTGCCCCCTGGTAGTTGGCGGCGAAGTTGCCCAGTACGTCACGCAGGCTCTCGCCCTGAGAAACGTAGTGGAATGGCTCCTGGGGCCAATCCAGTGGCTCGCCCTGGGCCGCAAGGCTGGCCAACAGCGCCGTCAAGCCGGCGGCAAGCGACCTCAAGGCAGCCATACGCGAGCTCCCCCGTGGGTCACAGGCACTGGATCAGCCTGTTGCTCGCACAGCAGGGCGAGCAGGTCGACCTGAGCACCCAGTACGTGATCCAAGATATCAATATTGGCCTGGGGCAGGTCTACCTGCGCTTCAAGCAGCGGCTCTCTTGCAGGTGTAAGCACCAACCTCTGCGGACAATGCTGCGCCCACGCCGTCAGCATGCCCATCAAGCGGCGCAAGACATGCGGATCGAGTTTGTCGCCTTGGCCGGCCAGCGACGACAGCGAACTGCGAATTAACAGTTGTGTGCCTTGCGGCTCGAGGTACAGGGTGTGCCCCTCGATGCACAGGTGGTAGTCACCGCGCTCATTGGCCAGCCAGGGCGGCATGCCCAGTTGTCGGGCCAATCGGTTCAAAAGTGTGTTCATACGGGCATCGTCCATGCAGCTTGAGGGGCACAAAGGTTGTCAGCCACGGCGGGCATCGCTGGGGGTACGGCCGAACCGTCGGCGGTAGCTCTGGCTGAAATACGACTGGCTGGAAAAGCCGCTTTCCATGGCGATGTCGACAATGCTCATGCGCGTGTTAAGCAGCAGATGGTGCGCGTGGACGATCCTGCGTTCGGTGATCCAGGCTCGTGGCGAGCAGTTGTAGAGGGTGTTGAACAAACTCTTGAACGCTGTCAGGCCCAAGCCGAAGGCCTGGGCGTACTGCTCCAGGCGCCACTCGCGCAGATAGTGCTGTTCCATGAATGCGTGCAGGCGATCGACATGGCGATTGCCCTGTTGCCGCAATGCCGCCAACAAGCTCCGCCCCTGCGGTCCGAAGATGAGCAGCAGCAACAGCTCCTCCAGGCGCAGCATCGCCAGCATCGACGAAGTGCCTTCGCCCCCGAGCGCCGAGAGGCGAGTCACGCACTCCTGCGCCATCGTGCAGGGTCGAAGCCGGAGGGTATTCACACCCACCTCGTCACGGCGTTCGAGGTGCGCAAGGTCTTTGCCATGACGCTGAACGAACGCCTGCACGAAATTCACGTCCAGCGGTAGCCACAGCACTTCGCAGGCCTGCCACTGGGTCGCCACCAGGTAGGTGCCACGCTTGACGAACAACAGTTCGCCTGCCTTTAGGTGAATGATGTCGTCCCTTTCGCGAAGCGCCAGCTCACCCGCCATCACTGCGTAGAAGCCTTCGTGCCCCTGGGACGCGAACCCCGCCCCGACAACATCCAACTGCCGACCTTGCACACACCAGCCCTCAACTGGAGAAATCCCTATCACGCGAGGCCCTGCTTCCCGTAGGACCCTTTACGCATCGTCGGGTAGCAGATCGTGCAAGATTCGAATGACCGTGCAGCCCTTGCCTCCGCGATGCAGACAGGGGCACAGACTACGGCGCCTTCCCAAGAATGAACGCAGGGATTGTCCTAACCAAGATGGAGGCTATTCGCCATAACTTGTAGGAATTTCATCAACCCTGTAAGGCAATACGAAGCAAGCCTTTGCCGAACAGCAGGAAGCCCAGCAGCTAAAAAATGACGACTACACCTGCTATCTTGCAGGTTATGCACTGACTAACGTGGCAAGCCCTTTGATCGAGAGCTCGCCATGTCAGGCACGAACTATGACTATGCATTGACCCAGCTTTACGCTGTCCTGAAGCTGGAGCCCCCCTTGACCTTCGAGCCGGTGATCAGCCTGCGCGTGGGGTCTTTTGTGTGCAACGTTACCGAGCACCCGGCGGACCACTTGCTGATGTTCATCGAAGTCCCCGCAATCGACGATATACGCTGGGGTGAACAGAACCTGTTCTGCCAGGACACCTGCAAGCCTGTGATCGGTGTCGACCCGCTCACCGGCATGCAAATACTGTGGAATCGCCAGCCCCTGGTGCAGCTGGACCGCGCCATGGTGCATCACCAGCTCGAGCAACTGGTGCAGGCCGCCCACGATCTGGCAGGTGACGAAACAGCCTGAGCGCCGCTCAGCGCGGCCCCCAGACCTGCGCCTCACTCCAACCCAGCGCGGCAAAATCCGCGGATCGCAGTGAGGCCTCCTCTTCGCAGAAGAATTCGTCCAACTGCGGTGGCCTGATCGCCGTGTCGCTGAGCATCGCGTGCACCTGGCCACGATGGTGGATCTGGTGCTCGAACAGGTGTGACAGCAAGCGCAAACGTTGCTCCTGTTGCACCCGGTCCGGTCGCACGATGCTCACATAGCGCCGCAACTGGTCGTCGCGCAATTGCCGGCAATAGGCGATCAGGCGCTGGTCGGCCTGGGCCTGCTGGGCCTGCAGGTCGGTGCAGGTGGCGAAGGGCTGCTCGGGTTGGAAGAAGCGCTCGCCGTCCGGGTCCGGCGTTTGGCCGCGTTGCTCGCACTCCAGCGCGTCAAGGTAGAACCAGTCCACCGTCAACAGGTGGTTGAGAGTAGCCTTGATCGACGGGAAAAAACTGCAGCGGGGGGCGACGAACTCGTCCTGGGTCAGTTGCAGGCAAGCCTTGTACAGGCGGTGGTTGGCCCAGCCATTGTTGTAGGCCTGGGTCAGCAGATGATGCGACAACGGCTCCATGGTCGGCTCCTTCAGGCGAAGCGTTGCAGTTGCATCTCCCGTAGCCGGCTCAGGGTCCGTTGGTACGGGAACGCCAGATACCCTTCAGTGTAGAGCGCTTCCAGCGGCACCTCGGCCTCCAGGTACAACAACACCCGACGGTCGTAGCATTCGTCCACCAGGGCAATGAAGCGCCGCACGCTGTCATCCTTCGGCGCCAGCGTCGGCAACTGGCGATCCCCGGCCTCGACGCGGGCGGCCCCGTCCTCGGTACCGCGGGCAATGCGCCCGGCCTGCTGGACGCCACCCAGGGCCGGAATGCCGCTGACCAGGATCGCCGGAAAACGGTCGCACACGGCCATGAAGTCCATGGCGGCCAGGGGCTGCTCGCACAAAGCGCTGAAGTGGCACCAGAGGGCCTGCGTGCTGCGGCGCAGTACGCCGATACGCCGGGAGCCGAGCTGCAGCGGCTGCTCACTGCCTGGATCGGCCGGGCTCAGCTGGCAAAACACCTCGGCGAGCGCGCTCGGTTGCCCTGCCTCGCTGACCCAGTAGCGTTGCTGTTGCAGGCCGGGATGCAGGCGGTGGTCCTGCTCCCCCGCCACCGCCAGCACGCGCATGTGCCGCTCGATGGCGGCGATGGCCGGCAGGAACCGCTCGCGGTTGAAGCCATCGCGGTACAGCTGGTCGGGCGGCTGGTTGGAGGTGGCGACGATCACCACACCGTGATCGAACAACACCTGGAACAGACGGCCGAGGATGATCGCATCGCCGATATCGCTGACGAACAGCTCGTCGAAACACAACACCCGTATCTCTTCGGCCAGCGCCCGGGCCAGGGCCGCGAGCGGGTCGGCGGTGCCATTGAGCTGGAACAGGCGCTGATGCACCCAGGCCATGAAATGGTGGAAATGCTGGCGCCGGGCCGGCAATTGCAGGCTGCGATGGAACAGGTCCATCAACCAGGTCTTGCCCCGACCGACCGGGCCCCAGAGGTACAGGCCTTGCGTCGGCTTACCCTGATACAGGGCGTCGAAGCAGGCCTGCAAGGCCGCCACAGCGGCTGCCTGGGCGGGATCGGGAACGTAACCGCGCTCGGCCAGCGCCTTGTGATAAAGGGATTCGGGAGTCATGCCGCGCATGGTACGCCATCGCGGGGCGAGCCCGCTCCCACAACATTGCCCCAGGGCAACTGTAGTAGCTTGCCCCAGGGCTTACGCCGGTACGATCATCCCTCCGTCAGCCCCACCTTCAGCAAGGCGCCATCCTTGGCATCGGTCAACACGTACAGATAGCCATCCGGCCCTACCCGCACGTCACGAATCCTGGCTTTAAGGTCACCCAACAGCCGTTCTTCATGCACGACCTTGTCGCCATCGAGCTTCAGCCGGATCAACTCCTGTGTAGCCAGCGCACCGATGAACAGGTTGTGGTCCCAGGCCTTGAACGTGGGGCTGTCGTAGAACGCCATGCCGCTGATGCCCGGCGACTTTTCCCACACATGATGGGGGTCGACCATGCCATCGACGTGCTTGCCCTTGGCCTCTGGGATCGGCAGCAACGAGTAGTTGATGCCGTGGGTGGCAATCGGCCAGCCATAGTTCTTGCCCGCCTTGGGGATGTTGATCTCGTCGCCGCCACGCGGGCCGTGCTCGTGGGTCCACAGCTTGCCGGTCCAGGGGTTCAGTGCCGCACCCTGCTGGTTGCGGTGGCCGAACGACCAGATCTCCGGGCGTACGTTGTCGCGGCCGACGAAGGGGTTGTCCTTGGGTACCTCGCCGTCGGGCATGATGCGTACGATCTTGCCCTGCAGCTTGTCCAGGTCCTGCGACGTGGCACGCTGGTTGTTCTCGCCCAAGGCGATGAACAGGTAGCCGTCACGGTCGAACACCAGCCGCGAGCCGAAGTGATTGCCTTCGGACAACTTGGGCTGCTGGCGGAAGATCACCGTGAAGTTCTCCAGGCGCGACTGGTCCTGGGTCAGTTGGCCACGACCGACGGCGGTACCCGCCTTGCCATCGCTACCCTCTTCGGCATATGACAGGTATACGGTTCGGTCCTTGGCGAACTCAGGCGAGAGCACCACGTCGAGCAGGCCACCCTGCCCTTCGGCCCAGACCTTGGGCACGCCGGAGAGCGGCGGCCCGACCTTGCCCTCGGCGTTGACGATGCGCAGGTTGCCGGGGCGTTCGGTGACCAGCATGTCCTTGCCGCCGGGCAGGAAGGCCAGCGCCCAGGGATTGCGCAGGCCGTCGGCAACAGTGCTGACGGTCAGCCGACCCTCCTCGCTGGGGTACTGTTGCTCGGCGGCGGCCTGCGCCAGCAAGGGCAACAGGCTGGCCGCGGCCAGAGTGGTCAACCAGGTGCGTGGGGTCATGCTCGCTTCCTTTGCAAGGGCTCAGGGCACACGTAGGGAGTCGCGTGGTGGCCGGGTGGGTTCCAGGTTCGGGGTCTGCTGCTCGCGGCGCAGGTTTTCACCGTTGCCGATACCGCGGTTGTCGAGGGTGGGGGGGCGCGGGTTGGGTTGCGTGGACGGGCCGCGCACGGGCGGCATTGCCGGTACGCTGCCCTGCCGGCTGTTGGGGTTGGCGCGCATGATCGGGCTGTTGTAGGGGTTGTTGCTGTCGTTGGCGGCAAGCAGTGGCGGCGCCAAGGGCGCGGCCTGCAGTGGCAACGCCAGCACCAGGCCGAGGGCCAGGATTGGCAGTGTGGGATTCATGCTTCACCTCCGGTACGAAAAGGCGCGCTCGAAGGTTGGATAGCCTACGGCGCGCAGGGTTCGACGCAAAAGGATGAATTTGGGTCCTGATGTTTCAGTATGCGCCCCCAGGGGCTGCCATGCAGCCCTGGCGTCACTCGGCTCTATCTACCTTGTGCCGCGCCGCATACAGGCACAGCATCTCCATCGCCAGCGTCGCGCCGGCCAGCGCGGTGATATCGGCATGGTCATAGGCCGGCGCCACCTCCACCAGGTCCATCCCCACCAGGTTGATCCCGCGCAACCCGCCGAGGATCTCCAGCGCCTGCACCGTGCTCAGGCCGCCGCATACCGGCGTGCCGGTGCCGGGGGCGAAGGCCGGGTCCAGGCAGTCGATATCGAAGGTCAGGTACACCGGGCGGTCGCCCACCCGCTGGCGGATGGCAGCGACGATCGCCTCGGTGCCCTGGCGATGCACCTGGCGGGCGTCGAGAATGGCGAAGCCCTGGCTGTCGTCGTTGGTGGTGCGCAGGCCGATCTGCACCGAGCGCGCCGGGTCCACCAGCCCCTCCCGCGCCGCGTGCCAGAACATCGTGCCATGGTCGATGCGCTGGCCCTCCTCGTCCGGCCAGGTGTCGCTGTGCGCGTCGAAGTGCACCAGCGCCAGCGGGCCATGCCGACGGGCATGGGCCTTGAGCAGCGGATAGCTGATGAAATGGTCTCCGCCCAAGGTGAGCATGGCGCAGCCGGCCTCGAGAATGTGCTCGGCATGCGCCTCGATGCTCTGCGGCACCGACTGCGGCGTACCGCTATCGAACGCACAGTCGCCGTAGTCGATCACCGCCAGGTGGTCGAACGGATCGAACGCCCAGGGCCAGTGCCGGGCCCAGGCCTGTTGCACCGAAGCGGCGCGGATCGCCCGCGGACCGAAGCGCGCGCCGGGGCGATTGCTGGTGGCGGTGTCGAACGGCACGCCGCTTACCACCACGTCGACACCCCGCAGGTCGCGGCTGTAGCGGCGCCGTGAAAAGCTGGTGATACCGGCGTAGGTACTTTCGGCAGCGGTGCCATAGAGGCTGTCACGGGTGATGGCCTGGTCGTTGTCCTGGGCTAGGTCCACGGTGTGTCTCCTGTCGTTGTCGTTCACTGGCGGCTGCGGAAGGCGGTCCACAGGCGGTTGCGCTGGCGCAGGTCGGCCAGCGCCATGCTGCGGTCGGCGAACAGGCGCTGGCGCACCTCGGCCGACGGGTAGATGTCCGGATCGTTGCGGATCGCCGCGTCCACCAGCGGGGTGGCGGCCTGGTTGGCGTTGGCGAAGAACAGCGTGTTGGTCAGTGCCGCCACCGAGTCGGGGCGCAGCATGAAAGCGATGAAGGCGCGGGCGGCTTGCGGATGCGGTGCGTCCTTGGGGATCACCAGGTTGTCCTGCCACACCAGCGTGCCCTCGCGGGGGATGCGGTAGATCAGCTCGAAGGGCTTGCCGGCACGGCGCGCCTGGTCGGCGGCCATGGCGGCATCGCCGTTGTAGGTGAGCGCCAGGCACACGCTGCCGTTGGCCAGGTCGTTGATCTGGCGGCCATTGGCCACGTAGCTGATCGACGGTTGCAGTTGCTGCAACAGCGCCTGCGCCGCGTCCAGGTCGGCCTTGTCCTGGCTGTACGGGTCCTTGCCCAGGTAGTTGAGGGTCACGCCGATCACTTCCTGCGGTGAGTCCGGCATGGCGATGCCGCAGTCCTTCAGACGGCTGGCGTACTCAGGCTTGAACAGCAGGTCGAGGCTGTCCAGGGGCACATCGCCCAGGCGCTGGCGTACGGCCTCGACGTTCACCCCCAGCCCCAGCGTACCCCAGGTGTAAGGCACGGCATGGCGGTTGCCGGGGTCGGCCTCGGCCAGCTTGGCCAACAGGTCCGGGTCGAGGTTGGCATAGCCGGGCATCGCCTGCGCCTCCAGCGGCTGCAGGGCGCCGGCCTTGAGGGCTCGGGCCAGCACCGTGGCCGACGGCACCACCACGTCGTAGCCGCTGCCACCGGTGAGCAGCTTGGTCTCCAGCACCTCGGTGGTGTCGAAGGTGTCGTAGCGGACCTTGTAGCCGGTCTCCTTCTCGAAACGTTCCAGGGTTTGCGGGGCGACATAGTCGGCCCAGCTGTACAGGTTGACGACCTTCTCTTCGGCCTGCAGCGGCAGGGCGATCAGCAATGAAAGCAGGCACAACGTCGAACGCATGGCGGACACCTCGGCATAGGGGTGGATGCCGCCAGCATGCCTGCCGGGTTACATTGCAAAAATGGCAACTTTGCGAAGCTGACATTCACCAGGAGCAATGTGATGCTCGGACAATTGCACGACCCGGACCTGCACCTGCTGCGGCTGTTCGTCACTGTAGTCGAGGCCGGCGGCTTCAGCGCCGCCCAGGGTGTGCTCGGGCTCAGCCAGCCCAGCATCAGCCAGCAGATGGCGAAGCTGGAGACCCGCCTGGGTTATCGCCTGTGCAGCCGGGGCAAGGGTGGCTTCCGGCTGACCGAGAAAGGCGAGTTGCTGCTGCAGGCCACCCGCGGCCTGCTGCTGCAGATCGAGCAGTTCCGCCAACAGGCCAACGGTGTTGCCGGGCGCTTGCTGGGCAGCGTGCGCATCGGCCTGGCCGAGAACCAGGACCGTGACGTCAGCCTGCGCCTGGCCCAGGCCATCGCGCGGTTTCGCCAGCGTGAAGAGAGCGTGCGCCTGGAACTGACCAGCGCGCCACCAGCCGAACTCGAACGCTTGCTGCTGGAGCAGCGCCTGGACTGCGCCATCAGCTACTTCTCCGGCAACCAGGCGGCGTTCGACTACCTGCCGCTGTTCGAGGAGCGCCAGAGGCTTTACTGCGGCAAGGGGCACGTGTTGTTCAGCCAGGCCCTGGTAACCCGCGAGCAGTTGCTCGAGTCCGACCAGGTAAGCCACCCCTATCGTTTTCTCAAACAGGGCGAGCCGTTCCAGAGCCGCCACAGCATGGCGGTGGCAGAGCAGATCGACAGCGCGCTGACATTCATCCTGTCAGGGCGACACATCGGCTTTCTGCCGTGTCACTGCGCCGCGCCCTGGGAGGCCCAGGGCCTGTTACGGGCGCTGGATACCGCGCTGGATTTCGTGGTGCCGTTCACCCTGGCCAGGCATCGCGGGCAAACACCCGGTGAGGCGCAGCAAGCCTTCATGGATGACTTGCGTATGACATTCGGCTCGCGTTAGGCCCGCAACGTCGGCAGGCCCCGCTTTCATCGCCGCCACGCATTTGCGACACTGCCGACTCGCCCGTGCCACAAGGCCAGATCCCCATGTATGCCCGCATCTGCCTGATCCTGCTGCTGACCCTTGGCCTGAACGCCTGCGCCCTGTTCCAGGGTCGCGACCCGCTGAACATCAGCGTGATCGGCATCGATCCATTGCCTGGCCAGGATCTGGAGCTGCGCATGGCGGTGAAGATCCGCGTGCAGAACCCCAACGAAACCCCGGTGGATTTCAACGGCATCGCCCTCAACCTGGAAGTCAACGACCAGCCCCTGGCGGCCGGGGTGAGCGACCAGCGTGGGCACATCGGCCGCTACGACGAAGCGGTGCTGGTGGTGCCGGTGAGCGTCACCGCCTTCGCCTTCCTGCGCCAGGCCTACGGCCTGAGCCGGGTGGACTCGCTGCAGGGCCTGCCCTATGTGTTGCGCGGCAAGCTGGCGGGAGGGCCGCTCGGTACCGTGCGTTTTACCGACAAAGGCAAGCTCGACCTGCCAACGGCCGCAGGCCCTGCCTGGTAATCAGCCGGCAGGCTGGCTGATCACTCACCTGCGCTGGATGAACCGACGAAACGTACTCCGGGCCGCGGACGCTCGTCCACGCTGAGCTCGAACACATCCGGCCGCGCATAGTGGCCGACCACATCGAAATCGTAGCGCGCACGCACCAGCTCATCGGTATCGACCTCGGCGCAGAGCAGGCCACGCTCGCCCACCAGCGGCCCGGCCAGCACCTCCCCAAGTGGGCCGACGATCACGCTGCCGCCATTGATCAAAGGCCGCTCGGCCGGCCAGTTGGCCACCTCCAGGCCCAGTGCGGCGGGCGAATCCTGCACCTGGCAGGCGCTGATGACAAAGCAGCGCCCCTCGGCAGCGATGTGGCGCATGCTCACCTGCCACAACTCGCGCTCGTCCACTGTCGGCGCGCACCATAACTGCACCCCTTTGGCGTACATCGCGGTGCGCAGCAGCGGCATGTAGTTCTCCCAGCACACTGCCGCGCCGATTCGCCCGGCACGGCTTTCGATTACCGGCAGTGTGGAGCCGTCACCCTTGCCCCAGATCAGCCGTTCGGTGCCGGTGGGCATCAGCTTGCGGTGCTTGGCCACCAGGCCGGTGTGCGGCTCGAAAAACAGCACCGTGCAATACAGGGTATTGCCGCTGCGCTCGATCACGCCGATCACCAGGCTCGCTCCGGTACGCGCCGACAAGCCGGCCAAAGTGTCGGTCTCGGGCCCTGGCACATCGATGGCATTGGCGAAATAGCGGGCGAAGGCTTCACGCCCCTCAGGCAGGCGATAGCCGAGCTGGGTGCCGAACCCTTCGCCTTTCGGATAGCCACCGAGCAAGGCCTCGGGCATCACCACCAGGTTGGCACCGGCGTCGCGGATGGCCTGCTCGTAGTCGAGGATCTGCGCCAGGGTGGCGGCCTTGCCGCCAGGCAGCGAACCGATCTGCAGGGCGGCGACGATGGACTTGGGCATCGAGGGAACTCCAGTCAGGAAGGTCTGTTGGATTCTCCAGCGCAGGCGTTCGGGGTGTTCGCCTGGCTCAGCGGTTGGCGCTGGCGGCGGCCATCATCTTGTTCACTTCGCTGCGCACCAGCTGGTTGAACTCCGGCGGCGACATGCCGTCGAGTTCGGCGCGCACCCACTCGGCCCACTTGCCCTTGCGCCGTGGCTTCTCTGCGATCAGGCGCGCCGCCTCGCCCTTGGCCTTGCCCAGGTTGTTCTGCCAGTAGTCGAACAAGCGGGCCTTTTCTGCCTCGATCTGTGCCCGTTCCTGGAAGCTCATGTTGGCCAGATTGAAACTCATCGGGTATTACCTGCCGCTGGAAAATGGGCGCTATCTTACACTGCGTCGACGTGCCACCGGTACGCCGCTGCAACTTTCCCGGCAGCGTGGCATCCATTGTTCAACGCCCAACCCTTCACGAGGATGTGTACATGGCCAGGAAAACCGCTGCGCAAGGCAACAACGACCAGATCAAGGATCAGGTGTTCAGCGAACTACAGGCATTGATCGAGGAATCCGAGAAGCTGCTCAGCGACAGCGCGTCGCTGGTCGGCGAGGAAGCCGAAGGCATCCGCGCGCAGTTGGGGCTCAAGTTGCGCCAGGCGCGCGATGCCACCAGCCGCCTGGGCCAGAAGGCGCAGCCGGTGGTCGAGGCGACCCAGGAGTACATCGGTGGCCACCCTTGGCAGACCGTGGCGGTCTCTGCAGGCTTCGGCCTGGTGGTCGGGCTGCTGCTCGGTCGCCGGCAATAGCTCAGGCGGCCTGAGCCTGGGGAATACCGCTGTGGAAGCGCAGTTCCTGGTCGGGCGAGGTGATCAGCCCGACCTCCGCTTCGCGCACCTGCTCCACCACCCGGGCAATGTCCGCTTCATCGCCGTACTGGTGGGCCAGTTTCAAATAGCCTTGATAGTGCCGCGCCTCGCTCTTGAGCAGGCCGTGGTAGAAGGTGCCCAGCTCCTCGTCCAGGTGCGGCACCAGGGCGGCGAAGCGTTCGCAGCTGCGCGCCTCGATAAAGGCCCCCACCACCAGGGTGTCCACCAGTTTCACCGGCTCATGCGCCCGGACCAGCCGCCGCAGCCCCGAGGCATAGCGCCCGGCCGACACCGGCCGTAGCGGCACGCCGCGACGCTTCATCAGGCGCAGCACCTGCTCGTGGTGCACCAGCTCCTCGCGGGCCAGGCGCGACATCATGTTGATCAGGTCGAGGTGAGTGTTGTACTTGGCGATCAGGCTCAGCGCCGTGCTGGCGGCCTTGAACTCGCAATTCTTGTGATCGATCAGCAGGGTTTCCTGGTCGGCCAGTGCCGCCTCGATCCAGGCGTCAGGGGTGCGGCAACCCAGGAAGGCATCGATTTCAGGAATCAGGGACATGGTACTCACAATCGCAGGGGACATCGGCGGGACCGGCGATTATACCGGCGGCGCTGGCGAGCGCCAGTGACTATGCTTGATGCAGGTCAACCGGCGGCAGCCGCCGCGCCGTCTATAGTCAGGCATTGGTCGCCATCCGCGAAAGGAGTTCACGCCCATGCAAGCCGTGCGCAGCATCCTCGTCGTCCTCGACCCCGAGCACGCCCATAGCCGGGCCCTGACCCGGGCCAAACTGATTGCCGGGGTGACCGGTGCGCGCCTGCACCTGCTGATGTGCGACAAGAAGCAGGACCACAGCGCGCTGTTGAGCCTGCTAAGCAGCCAGTTGCATGACGATGGCTACGACAATGTCACCCATGAACAGAAGTGGAAGGACAGCCTGCACCAGTCGATCATCCATGTGCAGCAAGCGGAAGGCTGTGAACTGGTGATCAAGGAGCACCGCCCGGACAATCCCCTGCGCAAGGCACTGCTGACCCCCAGTGACTGGAAGCTGCTGCGCGAGTGCCCCTGCGCGGTGCTGATGGTCAAGAGCGAACGCCCCTGGACCGGCGGCGTGATCCTGGCGGCGGTGGATGTGGGCAACCAGGACGAGGCCCATCGCCTGTTGCATGCCAGCATCATCGATCACGGCTATGACATCGCCAGCCTGGCCAAAGGCCAACTGCACGTGATCAGCGCCCATCCATCGCCGATGCTGTCGGCTTCCGACCCGGTCTACCAGCTCACGGAGACCATCGAGAAACGCTATCGCGAGGCGTGCACGGCGTTCCAGGCGGAATTCGACATTACCGATGACAGGCTGCATATCGCCGAAGGGCCGGCCGACGTACTGATCCCCTATACCGAGAAGAAACTCGACGCGGTGGTGACCATCGTCGGTACCGTGGCCCGCACCGGTATCTCCGGGGCGCTGATCGGCAACACGGCGGAAGTGGTCCTGGATGCGCTGGAAGGTGATGTGCTGGTGCTCAAGAGCGAAGAGGCCACGGCACATCTGGCTGAGCTGGCGCGTGGCTGAACTGGCACGTGGCTGAACCAGCGCCCCAAACAGGTGCAATGGCTCTAGAATAGGCGCCTCTCCAGCCACAGAAGCAGCACCATGGACATCGATCAGGCCCGCACCTTCCTGGAAATCGTCCGCTGCGGCAGCCTGGTCGCCGCCGCCGAACGCCTGTTCGTCTCACAGACGGCGATTAGTGCCCGCGTGCAGCGCCTGGAGCAGCAACTGGGCTGCCAGCTGTTCGTGCGCAGCCGCAACGGCGCCAGCCTGACCACCGATGGCGAGGCGTTCGTCAGCTATGCCAACCAGCTGGTGCAGACCTGGGAAGCGGCGCGCCGTGACCTGCCGCTGCCCCAGGGCTGCCAGCAGGTGCTGCATGTGGGCGCCGAGGTGAGCCTGGGCAACCCGATGCTGCTCGATTGGGTCAGCGCCCTGCACCAGGAACTGCCCAGCCATGCCATCCGCAGCGAGGTCAGCGATGGCGAAGCGCTGCTGCGCAAGGTGGAGATGGGCTTGCTCGACGCCGCGTTGGTCTACCAGCCGACCTATGGCCCCGGCCTGCAGGTCGAACAGTTGATGGAAGAGAAGCTAATCCGCGTGCGCCGGGTCGATGCGCCCGATCCCTACATCTACATCGACTGGGGCGAAGCGTTCCGCCGCCAGCATGACGCCGCCCTGCCCGACCTGTCGCGCCCGGCCCTGAGCTTCAACCTCGGGCCCCTGGCCCTGCAGTTCATTCTCGAGCACGGCGGCAGCGGCTATTTTCGCACCCGGGTGGTCCAGGCCTACCTGCAAAGCGGGGTGTTCGAGCGCGTGCCCCAGGCGCCGGAATTCACCTACCCGACCTTCCTGGTGCATGCCCGCGAACGCGACAGCGACGCGTTGCAGCAGGCCTTTAGCGTGTTGCACCGGCTGGTGGCCGCTGGCGAAAGCGACTGGTCACAGCGCTGGGACCCGGTGATCTGAGCCCTGCGCCGCGGCAGTGAGCAGGTGCCGCTTGAGGCCGGCGATCAGGTCGGTCTGGGTGATCACCCCCACCAGCTTTTCGTCGTCGAGCACCGGCAGGCAGTGCAGCCCCTGTTCACTGAGCAACGGCAACAGGCGCTCCAGCGGATGCTGGCTGCCGACACTGACCACCCGCCGGCTCATCACCTGCTCCAGGCGCACCACCTTGCGCCGGAACAGGCCCCGCCAGCTGAAACGCCCACGGGCCATGGCCGGGCCGACCAGGTCGCTGAGGCTGACGATCCCCACCAGGCGTCCCTCTTCCAGTACCGGCAGGGTCTTGAGGTGATGGCCGGACAACAGCTTCCAGGCCTGTTCGAGGGTGGTGCGCGGCGTTGCCCACTGCACGTCGCGGGACATCACCGAGCTGGCGGTGATGCCGCCCAGGCTGCGGTGCAGGGCGTGCTGCTCGGTGGCCAGGATGATCCGCTCCAGCTCGTCACGGGTGACATCGACGAACTCGCCGATCTCCTCCAGGGCCTGATCCAGGTCCCCGGCGCTGATACCGACCCGCTCGCCCGGCAGCGGGTCGTGGGTGTGGTGCAAGTCGCGGCGCGGGATCGCGCCCTTGGGGTAGCGCACGCCGGTCAGACGGTTGTAGAGCACGGCCACACCTACCAGGATCAGCGCATTGAGCAATACCGGCTCGAGCAGGTGGTCACCCATGGCCACCAGCCCCGGATCGGCCAGCACCGCGCTGGCCGCCACGCCGCCACCGGGCGGGTGCAGACAGCGCAGCAGGCACATTGCCAGGATGGCGATGCCCAACGCCGCCGCCGCGACCCACAGCCCATCGCCGAAGACGTGGCGCATGGCCAGGCCTACGACAGCCGCCAGCGCGTAGCTGCCCAGCACGGGCCAGGGTTGGGCCAACGGACCGGAGTGCACGGCGAACACCAGCACCGCCGAGGCTGCGAGCGGGCCCAGCAGATGCAGGGCGATCGATGGCCCATAGGCCAGGCTGCAAAGATAACCGGCGAGAAACAGGCCGAGCAGCGCGCCAAGACCTGCACGCAACCATTCTCGGGGAGGGATGTTCAGCGGCGCCGGGAGCAGGCGCTGCAAGCGGGATTCGGGACGCGAGGCAGACATCGAGGTGACTTGATCGTGTTCTTCTGATGGTAAAAAGAAAGCCCAGCGCGACCGGCCTGGGCCCTGTGTTGCGCAATGCAGTGGCGCAAGGGGCTCCGTCCTTGGAGAGATGGAAACCGCAAGGTTTCGTGGCCGGCATTGTGCCGGGCGCAAGTGGCGCTGGGCCAATTCAAAAAACTGCGGCTGTACTGCAATTTTTTTGCAGGCTTGATCTGGTCCCCAGCAGGAGCGGCTTGATTCAGCGGACCTTGCGGGGCAGCTCGATACTCACTCGCAATCCGCCCAGCGGGCTTTCCAGCAGTGCGATGCGCCCACCCCAGGCCTCGACGATGTCGCGCACGATGCCCAGCCCCAGGCCATGGCCATCGACCTGCTCGTCCAGCCGCGAGCCGCGCTCGAGCACTTGCAGGCGTTGCGCCTCAGGGATGCCCGGGCCATCGTCATCGACCCACAGCTGGTAACCCTCGGTGGTTGGCGCGATGCCCAGGCGCACCTCGCTGTCGGCCCATTTGCAGGCGTTGTCCAGCAGGTTGCCGAGCAGCTCCAGCAAATCCTCGCGGTCCCAGGGCAGCAACAAGCCTGGAGGCACGTCGCGCTCGAGCAGCAGGCCTTCGCCATGGATCATCCCCAGCGTCGCCAGCAGCCCGGGCAGTTCGGCATCACAGTCGAACTGCGCGCCGGGCAAGGCATCGCCGGCCAGGCGCGCGCGGTTGAGTTCGCGAGCCAGGCGTTGTTGGATCTGCTCCAGTTGCTCACGCATCTGCGCGCGCACCTCGGGCAACGCCTGCAGGCGTTCGCTGGCAGCCAGGCTGACAAGCACCGCCAGCGGCGTCTTCAAGGCATGACCGAGGTTGCCCAGGGCATTGCGCGAACGGCGCAGGCTGTCTTCGGTATGGGTCAGCAGGTGGTTGATCTGGTC
This sequence comes from Pseudomonas sp. FG36, assembly GCF_057809275.1. Taxonomy (NCBI): domain Bacteria; kingdom Pseudomonadati; phylum Pseudomonadota; class Gammaproteobacteria; order Pseudomonadales; family Pseudomonadaceae; genus Pseudomonas; species Pseudomonas sp. FG36. Next base: position 53,785 of record NZ_JBMDJQ010000009.1, on the reverse strand, counting down.
CACCAGCGGTTGCAGTTCGCTTGGGACCTCGGCGTCCAGTTGCGAACGCTGGCCCTGCTGCAACTGGGCGATTTGCTGGCGCGCCCGCTCCAGCGGGCGCAACGAGCGGGTGACGGTGAGGCGCTGCAGCACCAGGACCAATATCAACGCCACCAGCCCCAGGCCCAGGCCGATCTGCTGCATGCGTCGAAAGCCCTCGCGCACCGGTGAGTAGTCCTGGGCCACACTGATCGAGATGTCCTGGCCGAGCCGCCGGTAGTCCCCACGATAGGCCAGCAGTTGCTGGCCCTCAGGGCCTAGTTCGTGACCGTCGTCCAGGCCGGGCTTGCCGGGCTTGGGCATGTCCATGTCCCATAACGAACGGGAGCGCCAGGTACCCTGGTCGAAATCGATGCGGAAGTAGTAGCCCGAGAACGGCTGCTGGTAGGCTGCCGACAGCCGTCGCTCGTCCAACTGCAGGCCGGACGGGCCACGCACCAGCGCCACCAGCAGGTTTTCGCTTTCCTTGCGCAGGCCAGCTTCCAGGTAGCGCTGCAGGCCCGCCTCGAACAGCCACAAGGTCAACTGCGCCAGGGCCAGCCCAACCACTACCAGTACCGCCACCAGGCCCAGGCTCAGGCGCGCCTGGATCGACTTCACGCGGCGCTCCCGGCATACACGTAGCCCTGGCCGCGGCGGGTCTCGATCACGCTGCGCCCGAGTTTGCGCCGCAGGTGGTTGACGTGCACTTCCAGCACATTGGAATCACGCTCGGTTTCCCCGTCGTAAAGGTGCTCGGCCAGGTGGCTCTTGGACAGCACCTGCCCCGGATGCAGCATGAAATAGCGCAACAGGCGGAACTCGGCGGCGGTGAGCTGGACATCGACACCCTCACGGCTCACGCACTGGCGCGACTCGTCCAGGTGCAGGCCGGCCGCTTCCAGTTTCGGCTGGTTGGCCAGCCCCTTGGCCCGGCGCAACAGGGCCTGGATGCGCAGTTGCAGCTCCTCGGGGTGGAAGGGCTTGCTCAGGTAGTCGTCGGCCCCGGCCTTGAGGCCCTCGATACGCTCGGCCCAGGAGCCACGGGCGGTGAGGATCAGCACCGGGGTGGCCAGGCCGCTCGCGCGCCATTGCCCCAGCACTTCGAGCCCCGGCAGCCCGGGCAGGCCCAGGTCGAGGATGATCAGGTCGTAGGGTTCGCTCTGGCCCTGGTACACCGCATCGCGGCCATCGGCCAGCCAGTCCACGGCATAACCCTGGCGCTGCAGGGTGGCGGTCAGTTCATCGGCCAGGGGGACATTGTCCTCGACAAGCAGCAGGCGCATTCAGTCGTCTTCCTCGTCTTTGAGCAGCGCGCCGGTGCGGGCGTCGAGCTTGATCTCGCGCACCACCCCCGCCGGGGTCAGCAGCTCGACCTCGTACTCGTAGCGCTCGTGCTTCTCTTCCAGTTCCGCCTCCAGCAGCCGTGCCCCGGGGTAACGCCCCAGGGCGGCTTCGAGCAATTGCTCCAGCGGCAGGATGATGCCCTTTTGCCGAAGCTCCAGGGCTTCATCCTGGTCCAGGTCGCGCGCGGCGGCCAGCGAACAGACGGTCAACAGGGCCAAGGCCAGGTAGCGTGCCGTTCGCGGTAGTGCAGGCATCAGTTGTCTCGCTCGTCCTTTAGGACTTCACCGGTCTTGGCATCCAGGGCCACGTCCCATTCGACGTTCTGGGCATCACGCAGGTCGACCTTGTAGATGTAGCGGCCGTACTCGTCCTCGAGTTCCGAGTCGGTCACGGTGGCGCCGGGATGCTTGGCCACGGCGGCGGCCTTCAGTTCATCCAGCGACTTGATGGTCTTGGCGTTCACTAGCTTGACCACTTCATCGGGCTGCACATCCTTGGCGAAGGCGGCATTGGCACCGAAAGCGAGGGTGGCGGCGGTGAACAGGGCAGTCAAAGTTTTCATGAGGTTCTCTCCAGCGAGATGTGCAATTTGTCTACGGGGTTAAGATTAACCACCGGTCCTTAACTCAACCTGAAAACAGCTGGCCGCATGATAGCGCAGCTTGCGGCCTTGTCGCGGCCACGTGGGGCGGTGATGGCATCGCCGCCTCACAATAAAGCCCTATACTGCCCGCCTGCCCTGCCCGAGACCCCGCCATGAGCGCCATCCACATCAAGTACCCCGCCCTGACCTTCAAGGCCGGCCAGCGCGCCTTGCGGCAGATTCGCGAGCGCGGCCTGCTGGCCGCCGATGTCGGCGTGCTGCCGGGCGCCGCCGGTGGCCCCAAACCCTTGGGAATCCAGGGCCTGGACCTGGCCCTGTTCGGTGAATGGCTGCCGACCGCACCACGGCAACGAGCATTGATCGGCGCCTCGATCGGCTCCTGGCGTTTCGCCAGTGCCTGCCTCGACGACCCGGTGGCCGGCATCCGCCGCCTGGGCGAGCTGTATACCGAGCAGGATTTCGCCAAGGGCGTGACCCCCAGGGAAATCAGCCAGAGCTGCCAACGCATGCTCGACGACCTGCTGCAGGGCCGTGATGGGCAGATCCTCGCCAACCCGCACTATCGCCTGAACATCCTGGTGGTGAAGAGCCACGGCCAGCTCGCCCACGACCACCGTGGCCGCCTGGGTGTGGGGCTGGGCTCGGTGATCGCCAGCAACCTGCTGGGCCGCTCGCACCTGGCCCGGCACTTCGAGCGGGTGATCCTGCACGATGAACGTGCCGCGCCACCGCTGGAGGCGCTCACCGACTTCCCCTCGCGCAGCCTGCCGCTGGACCTGGCCAACCTGCGCCACGCCCTGCTCGCCTCGGGTTCGATCCCGATGGTCATGGAGGGTGTACGCGACATCCCCGGCGCGGGAGCCGGCACCTACCGCGACGGCGGGTTGCTCGACTACCATCTGGACCTGCCCTACCGCGGCGACGACCTGGTGCTCTATCCGCACTTCACCGACAAGGTGGTGCCCGGTTGGTTCGACAAGGCCCTGCCCTGGCGCAAGGGCGATGCCACGCGCCTGCAGAACGTACTGCTGATGACCCCGTCGCCGCAGTACCTGGCCACCCTGCCCTACGGCAAGTTGCCGGATCGCAACGACTTCAAGCGTTTCATGGGCGATGCGCCGAGCCGCAAGCGTTACTGGTACAAAGCCATCGCCGAAAGCCGGCGCCTGGGCGACGAACTGTTGGAGCTGATCGCCACCGGGCGGTTGCAGGATCGGTTGCAAGCCTTGTAGCGGGCATGCTGGTAGACTGCGCGCATCGTTGATTCACACAGAGTTATGCCAGCGTGGAAATCTTTAAGGAATTTACCTTCGAATCGGCTCACCGCCTGCCCAACGTCCCTGCCGGCCACAAGTGCGGCCGCCTGCATGGCCATTCGTTCAAGGTCGCCCTGCACCTGACCGGCCCGCTCGATCCGCACACCGGCTGGATCCGCGACTTCTCCGAGATCAAGGCGATCTTCAAGCCGATCTACGAGCAGCTGGACCACAACTACCTGAACGACATTCCGGGCCTGGAAAACCCCACCAGCGAAGTGATCGCCAAGTGGATCTGGGATCAGGTCAAGCCGCTGCTGCCGGAACTGTCGAAGGTGCGCATCCACGAGACCTGCACCAGCGGCTGCGAGTACACCGGCGACTGATCGAGCATCTGCATGGGCCCTATCGCTGGCAAGCCAGCTCCCACAGGTCTTGCGCACGTTCTTAAGACAGCGCGGAACCTGTGGGAGCTGGCTTGCCAGCGATGAGGGCAACGCTTATTTCTGATCCGCCGCCAAAGCATCACGCAAGAAGCTCGGGGCGATATAGCGCTGGTAATGCGCCTCGGAAAGCAAAAAGAATTCCCGATCAATGGCGTCGCGCAGTTGTGGCAGCTCCCAGTCGCGGAACTCCGGCAGCAAGGCCATCCCGTAGGCCTCCAGGTCGCGAATCATCCGCGCCCCGCGGGCGATCAGCTGGTAGGCCCAGCAATATTCCGACTGCTGTGCCACATAGCGGATCGAGCGCTGTTCGAGCTGCTCGCGCAAGCGCGCCTTGTCGAACACTTCCAGCTTGGCCATCATCACCTGCACCAGCAGTTGCTCCAGGCGCAGCCACACGGCGCGCTTCTGCTCGTCGTCGTAGCCGTTCCAGTGGATCACTTCGTGGTGAAAGCGCTTGCAGCCGCGGCAAACCAGGTCTCCGTAGACGGTGGAGCAGAGGCCGACGCAAGGCGTCTTGATGGATTGGTTGGACATGTAAAAACAACGGCTTGGCGGTGGAACACGGCCCCATGTTAGCCCTTTGTCTAACCAGGGTCACCCGTTAAAGTCTTCTTCGCCGCCTTACTTTCGGCTAATTTTTGCCGTAGAATCACTCCGCCTTTTCAAGGCAACCATGTCCGTTGGAAGCTGTTTTCAAAGCGTCACGAGCACAGTTCATCCGGTAGAACGGCGTTGGCCCTGTCCATGCGAGCGCATGGCCACGGCCAACCCCTCATCAGCCTTCCGTTCTACAGGCGTAAAACTTTGAAAACAGCTTCTGTAAGGATTCTCTGCGACCCTGGCTTGCCGGCTCAAAAAGCCGTCTTCAGCGCATGGGTGCAGAAGAATGCTGGATGAGCGTCCCGGACTCCCTTTAGGGACCACTGATGAGGGTAATAACTGTGCTTGAAGCCTACCGCAAACATATCGAAGAGCGTGCCGCTCTGGGTATCGTGCCCCAGCCGCTGAACGCCGAACAAACTGCAGGCCTGGTCGAGCTGCTGAAAAACCCGCCGGCCGGCGAAGAAGCCTTCCTCGTAGACCTGATCACCAACCGCGTTCCGCCAGGAGTCGACGAAGCCGCCTACGTCAAGGCCGCTTTCCTCTCCGCTGTCGCCAAGGGTGAAGCCAAGTCGCCGCTGATCGACCGCAAGCACGCCACCGAGCTGCTGGGTACCATGCAGGGCGGCTACAACATCGAAACGCTGGTCGCGCTGCTGGACGACGCCGAACTGGGCGCCGTCGCGGCCGAACAGCTCAAGCACACCCTGCTGATGTTCGATGCCTTCCACGACGTGGCCGAAAAAGCCAAGGCGGGCAATGCCCACGCCAAGGCCGTGCTGGAATCCTGGGCTGCCGGCGAGTGGTTCACCTCGCGCCCGGCGATCGCCGACAAGTACACCCTGACCGTGTTTAAGGTGCCTGGCGAAACCAACACCGACGACCTGTCGCCTGCCCCGGACGCCTGGTCGCGCCCTGACATCCCGCTGCACGCCCTGGCCATGCTGAAGATGGCCCGCGACGGTATCGAGCCTTCGCAGCCTGGTTCGGTCGGCCCGCTGGCGCAGATCGAAGCGGTCAAGGCCAAGGGCTTCCCGGTCGCCTACGTCGGTGACGTGGTCGGTACCGGTTCCTCGCGTAAATCGGCCACCAACTCGGTGCTGTGGTTCTTCGGCGACGACATCCCGTATGTACCGAACAAGCGCGCCGGTGGTTTCTGCTTCGGCACCAAGATCGCTCCGATCTTCTACAACACCATGGAAGACGCCGGCGCCCTGCCGATCGAGTTCGACTGCACCAACCTGGGCATGGGCGACGTCATCGACGTCTACCCGTTCAAAGGTGAAGTGCGCCGCCACGACAGCGACGAACTGGTCACCAGCTTCGAGCTGAAGACCGAAGTGCTGCTGGACGAAGTCCGCGCTGGCGGCCGTATCCCGCTGATCGTCGGCCGTGGCCTGACCGAGAAAGCCCGTGCCGAGCTGGGCCTGGCCCCATCGGACCTGTTCAAGAAGCCAGAGCAACCAGCCGCTTCGACCAAGGGCTTCACCCTGGCGCAGAAGATGGTCGGCCGCGCCTGCGGTCTGCCGGAAGGCCAGGGCGTGCGCCCAGGTGCCTACTGCGAGCCGAAGATGACCACCGTCGGCTCCCAGGACACCACTGGCCCGATGACCCGCGACGAGCTGAAAGACCTGGCGTGCCTGGGCTTCTCCGCCGACCTGGTAATGCAGTCGTTCTGCCACACCGCGGCCTATCCGAAGCCGATCGACGTCACCACCCACCACACCCTGCCAGACTTCATCCGCACCCGTGGCGGCGTGTCGCTGCGCCCGGGCGATGGCATCATCCACAGCTGGCTGAACCGCATGCTGATGCCTGACACCGTCGGCACCGGTGGCGACTCGCACACCCGCTTCCCGATCGGCATCTCGTTCCCGGCAGGCTCGGGCCTGGTGGCCTTCGCCGCCGCCACCGGCGTCATGCCGCTGGACATGCCAGAGTCGATCCTGGTGCGCTTCAAGGGCAAGCTGCAGCCTGGCATCACCCTGCGTGACCTGGTCCATGCCATCCCTTACTACGCCATCCAGAAAGGCCTGCTGACCGTCGAGAAGAAAGGCAAGAAGAACGCCTTCTCCGGCCGCATCCTGGAGATCGAAGGCCTCAACGACCTGACCGTCGAGCAAGCCTTCGAGCTGTCCGACGCCTCGGCCGAACGCTCCGCCGCCGGTTGCACCATCAAGCTGCCGGAAAAGGCCATCGCCGAGTACCTGCAGTCCAACATCACCCTGCTGCGCTGGATGATCGGCGAAGGCTACGGCGATGCCCGCACCCTGGAGCGCCGCGCCCAGGCCATGGAAGCCTGGCTGGCCAAGCCTGAGCTGCTGTCGGCCGACGCCGATGCCGAGTACGCCGAAATCATCGAAATCGACCTGGCCGACGTCAAGGAGCCTGTGCTCTGCGCGCCGAACGACCCGGACGACGCCCGCCTGCTGTCCTCGGTACAAGGCGAGAAGATCGACGAAGTGTTCATCGGTTCGTGCATGACCAACATTGGTCACTTCCGCGCTGCCGGCAAGCTGCTGGACAAGGTCAAGGGCGGTATCCCGACCCGTCTGTGGCTGGCCCCGCCAACCAAGATGGACGCTCACCAGCTGACCGAAGAAGGCTACTACGGCATCTACGGCAAGGCTGGCGCGCGCATGGAAATGCCTGGCTGCTCGCTGTGCATGGGTAACCAGGCACGTGTGCAGACCGGTTCGACCGTGGTCTCCACCTCGACCCGTAACTTCCCGAACCGTCTGGGTGACGCCACCAACGTGTACCTGGCCTCGGCCGAGCTGGCTGCTGTCGCTTCGATCATCGGCAAGCTGCCGACCGTTGAAGAGTACATGCAGTACGCCAAGGACATCGACAGCATGGCTGCCGACGTCTACCGCTACCTGAGCTTCGACCAGATCGCCGAGTTCCGCGAAGCCGCGGCCAACGCCAAGATCCCGGTGGTTCAGGCGTAAGCAGCTGCAAGTGGTAAGTTACAAGCGGTAAGAAGAAGCCCCGGTAGAGATACCGGGGCTTTTTTGTTAGAGCCGCCGGCCTCATCGCTGGCAAGCCAGCGATGAGGCCGGAACAGGCAACTTCAGATCACGAACAGATCGACGAACCTGTGCACCGGCATGGCCTCCAGCGCCTGCTGATCCTTGCACACAGCCAAGATTTGCTCGCACCGCTGCCGCGCAAATCGCGTCGCCAGGTTCTCCCTGAACTTCGCCTCCAGCAAAGGCATCCCCTCCTCCCGCCGGCGCCGATGCCCGATCGGGTACTCCACCACCACCTGTGGCGTGTGCGAGCCATCCTTGAAGAACACCTGCACACCATTGGCAATGGAGCGCTTGTCGGCCTCCAGATACTCGCGGCTGAAGCGCGGCTCCTCGACGATCACCATTTTCTCGCGCAAGCGGTCGATGCTCGGGTGCGCGGCATGGAAGGCATCTTCGTAATGCTCGGCCACCAGATCACCGAAAATCAACGGCACCGCCGTCATGTATTGCAGGCAGTGGTCGCGGTCCGCGGCGTTGGCCAGCGGCCCTTCCTTGGAAATGATGCGGATCGCCGATTCGTGGGTGGTGATGACGATGCGGTCTATTTCGTGCAGGCGATTGCGCACCTGCGGGTGCAGGATCACCGCAGCTTCGCAGGCGGTCTGGGCGTGGAATTCGGCAGGGAAGCTGATCTTGAACAGCACGTTTTCCATCACATAGCTGCCCAGCGGCTGCGGCAGGCGCAGTTCACGCTGCGCCTCGGGCTTGAGCGCCAGGTCCTTGTTGGTGTGGCTGAACGACACGTCGTAGAACCCCCACTGCCTGGCGGTCAGCGCACCGGGCACACCCATCTCGCCTCGCAGCGCGATATCGGCCAGGCGCACGCCACGACTGGAGGCATCCCCCGCCGCCCACGACTTGCGCGACCCGGCATTGGGCGCATGACGGTAGGTGCGCAGGGCCTGGCCATCGACGAAGGCGTGAGAGAGTGCTGACAGCAATTGTTCGCGGCTGGCGCCCATGAGCTTGGCACACACTGCTGTCGAGGCGACCTTGACCAACAGCACATGGTCCAGGCCAACCCGGTTGAAGGAGTTCTCCAGCGCCAGCACGCCCTGGATCTCGTGGGCCATGACCATGGCATCGAGCACCTCGCGCATGGCCAGGGGCGCCTCGCCATTGGCCACGTGCTTTTGCGACAGGTGATCGGTGACCGCCAGGATGCCACCGAGGTTGTCCGAGGGATGGCCCCACTCCGCCGCCAACCAGGTGTCGTTGTAGTCCAGCCAGCGAACGATGCAGCCGATGTCCCAGGCCGCCTTGACCGGGTCGAGGCGATAGCTGGTGCCCGGCACGCGGGCGCCATGGGGGACGATCGTGCCTTCGACCAACGGGCCAAGATGCTTGGTGCATTCGGGGAAGCGCAGGGCCAGCAGGCCGCAGCCCAGGGTGTCCATCAGGCAGTGGCGGGCGGTGTTCAGCGCCTCGGAGGATGTGACGCGGTAGCCGAGCACATAGTCGGCGAGGGTCTGCAGGACCTGATCGTAGTCGGGGCGGGTGTTGAGGTCTACGTTTGCGCTCATTCGTGGCTCCTTGATAACAGGGGCCGCAAAGCGGCCCCGCTCAACGAATGCCGAGCACTACTGATGCCTTAGAAACTATCACCGGGCACGCGTACCCAGCCCTCCATCAGCACCCGAGCGCTTCGGCTCATGATTGCCTTGGTCACGGTCCATTGCCCGTCCACCTGACGCGCCTCGGCCCCGACCCGTAGTGTCCCGGACGGATGGCCGAAACGCACGGCACTTCGTTCCCCGCCACCGGCAGCCAGGTTGACCAGCGTCCCGGGAATCGCCGCGGCGGTACCGATGGCCACCGCTGCGGTGCCCATCATCGCGTGGTGCAGCTTGCCCATCGACAGTGCACGCACCAGCAAGTCGATCTCTTCGGCAGGCACGGCTTTGCCACTGGAGGCAGTGTAGGTGCTCGGCGCCGCGACGAAGGCGACTTTCGGCGTGTGCTGGCGCCCGGCGGCCTGATCGATATGTTCGATCAGCCCCATGCGCACGGCACCATGGGCACGGATGGTCTCGAAACGCTGCAACGCGGCGGCATCGCCGTTGATGGCGTCCTGCAACTCGCTACCGGTATAGCCGATATCGGCGGCATTGACGAAGATGGTCGGGATACCGGCATTGATCAGGGTGGCCTTGAAGGTACCGACGCCCGGCACCTCGAGGTCGTCGACCAGGTTGCCGGTGGGGAACATCGCCCCGCCCCCGCCATCCTCGTCGGCGGCCGGGTCGAGGAACTCCAGCTGCACCTCGGCGGCCGGGAAGGTCACACCATCGAGTTCGAAATCGCCGGTTTCCTGCACCTCGCCCTCGGTGACCGGCACATGGGCGATGATGGTCTTGCCAATGTTGGCCTGCCAGATCCGCACGGTAGCGATGCCATTGCGTGGAATGCGGCTCGCATCGACCAGCCCGCCGCTGATGGCGAACGAGCCGACCGCGGCGGACAGGTTGCCGCAGTTGCCGCTCCAGTCGACGAAGGCCTTGTCGATCGAGACCTGGCCGAACAGGTATTCGACGTCGTGGTCGGGCTTGATGCTTTTCGACAGGATCACCGTCTTGCTGGTGCTGGAGGTGGCGCCACCCATGCCGTCGATCTGCTTGCCGTACGGATCGGGGCTGCCGATCACCCGTAACAGCAGGGCGTCGCGAGCCGGGCCTGGGACCTGCGCACGCTCGGGCAAGTCTTGCAGGCGGAAGAACACGCCTTTGCTGGTACCGCCACGGATGTAGGTGGCGGGAATTTTTACCTGTGGTGCATGTGCCATTGCCGTGCTTCCTGATTTTTTCATTGCGACGCAAAGACTGGGGCCGCTCAGCGGCCCCGCTTATTCAGGCCGTGCCTTCCAGGAAGTCCTGGGCAAAGCGCTGCAACACCCCACCCGCCTCATAGATCGACACCTCTTCGGCGGTATCCAGGCGGCAGGTCACCGGCACCTCGACGCGCTCGCCGTTGCGCCGCGTGACCACCAGGGTCAGCGTCGCCCGCGGCTTGCGCTCGCCCAGCACGTCATAGGTCTCGCTGCCGTCCAGGCCCAGGGTATTGCGGTCGGTGCCCGCCTTGAACTCCAGCGGCAGTACGCCCATGCCTACCAGGTTGGTACGGTGGATGCGCTCGAAGCCTTCGGCGACGATCGCCTCGACGCCCGCCAGACGCACGCCCTTGGCCGCCCAGTCACGGGACGACCCCTGGCCGTAGTCGGCACCGGCGACGATGATCAGCGGCTGCTTGCGCTGCATGTAGGTCTCGATGGCCTCCCACATGCGGGTCACCTTGCCTTCCGGCTCGATACGCGCCAACGAACCCTGCTTCACGCTGCCGTCGTCCTTGCGCACCATCTCGTTGAACAGCTTGGGGTTGGCGAAGGTGGCGCGCTGCGCGGTCAGGTGGTCGCCACGGTGGGTGGCGTAGGAGTTGAAGTCTTCCTCCGGCAGGCCCATCTTCGCCAGGTATTCACCGGCGGCGCTATCCAGCAGGATGGCGTTGGACGGCGACAGGTGGTCGGTGGTGATGTTGTCCGGCAGCACCGCCAGCGGGCGCATGCCGCGCAGGGTACGCTCACCGGCCAGGGCGCCTTCCCAGTACGGCGGGCGGCGGATGTAGGTGCTCATCGGACGCCAGTCGTACAGCGGCGCGACCTTCGGCCCCTTGTCTTCCTCGATGGCGAACATCGGGATGTACACCTGGCGGAACTGCTCGGGCTTGACCGAGGCGCGCACCACGGCGTCGATCTCTTCATCGCTCGGCCAGATATCCTTGAGGCGGATTTCCTTGCCGTCGACCACGCCCAGCACGTCCTTCTCGATGTCGAAACGGATGGTACCGGCGATGGCGTAGGCCACCACCAGCGGCGGCGAAGCGAGGAACGCCTGCTTGGCGTAGGGGTGGATACGCCCGTCGAAGTTGCGGTTGCCCGACAGCACGGCGGTGGCGTACAGGTCGCGATCGATGATCTCCTGCTGGATCACCGGGTCGAGCGCGCCGGACATGCCGTTGCAGGTGGTGCAGGCGAAGGCGACGATGCCGAAGCCCAGCTGCTCCAGTTCCTGTTCCAGGCCTGCTTCCTTCAGGTACAGCTGCACCGCCTTGGAGCCCGGCGCCAGCGACGACTTGACCCACGGCTTGCGCACCAGGCCAAGCTTGTTGGCGTTGCGGGCGATAAGGCCAGCGGCGATCACGTTGCGCGGGTTGCTGGTGTTGGTGCAGCTGGTGATCGCGGCGATGATCACCGCGCCATCCGGCATCTGCCCCGGCACTTCCTGCCATTGCCCGGCAATGCCCTTGGCCGCCAGGTCGCTGGTGGCCACGCGCGCGTGCGGGTTGGACGGGCCTGCCATGTTACGCACCACGCTCGACAGGTCGAAGCTCAGGGTGCGCTCATACTCGGCCTTGGCCAGGCTGTCGGCCCACAGGCCGGCGACCTTGGCGTAGGTTTCCACCAACTGCACCTGCTGGTCATCGCGGCCGGTCAGCTTGAGGTAGTCGATGGTCTGCTGGTCGATGGCGAACATCGCCGCGGTGGCGCCGTACTCCGGGGCCATGTTGGAGATGGTGGCACGGTCGCCCAGGGTCAGCGCGCTGGCGCCGGCACCGTGGAATTCGAGGTAGGCGCCGACCACCTTCTGCTTGCGCAGGAACTCGGTCAAGGCCAGTACCAGGTCGGTAGCGGTGATGTTCGGCGCCAGGCGCCCGGTCAGCTCGACGCCAACGATCTCCGGCAGGCGCATCCACGAGGCGCGGCCGAGCATGACGTTTTCGGCCTCCAGGCCACCGACACCGATGGCGATCACGCCCAGGGCGTCGACATGCGGCGTATGGCTGTCGGTGCCGACGCAGGTGTCGGGGTAGGCCAGACCGCGGTCGTTGTGGATCACCGGCGACATCTTCTCCAGGTTGATCTGGTGCATGATGCCGTTGCCCGGCTGGATCACGTCGACGTTCTTGAACGCCTGCTTGGTCCAGTTGATGAAGTGGAAACGGTCTTCGTTGCGGCGGTCTTCGATGGCGCGGTTCTTGTCGAACGCCTGCGGGTCGAAGCCGCCGCATTCCACGGCCAGCGAATGGTCGACGATCAGTTGCACCGGCACCACCGGATTGACCGCCGCCGGGTCGCCGCCTTTGTCGGCGATGGCGTCACGCAGCCCGGCGAGGTCGACCAGGGCGGTCTGGCCAAGGATGTCGTGGCACACCACGCGGGCCGGGAACCAGGGGAAGTCGAGGTCGCGCTTGCGCTCGATCAGTTGCTCGAGCGATGCATCGAGGGTGGCCGGATCGCAGCGGCGCACCAGGTTTTCGGCCAGTACGCGGGAGGTATACGGCAGGCCGTCGTAAGCGCCGGGCTTGATCGCCTCGACCGCGGCACGGGCGTCGAAGTAGTCCAGGGCGGTGCCTGGCAGGTTCTTGCGGAATGCGGTGTTCATATCGTTATCGGGCTCACGGTATTCGGTTTGCAGGTCAGGCCTTGGGGGTGGTGCGCACCCCATCGCCGGCAAGCCGGCTCCCACAGCAACGCGTGGACATTGTGGGAGCCGGCTTGCCGGCGAAAGGGCTGCATGGCAGCCCTAGCGGTCGTTGCCTCAGCGCTGCTCGATCGGCACGAACTGGCGCTGCTCGACGCCGACGTACTCGGCGCTCGGGCGGATGATGCGGTTGTTGGCGCGCTGCTCGAACACGTGCGCGGCCCAGCCGGTCAGGCGCGAGCAGACGAAGATCGGGGTGAACAGCTTGGTCGGGATGCCCATGAAGTGGTACGCCGAGGCATGGTAGAAGTCGGCGTTGGGGAACAGGCGCTTCTGCTCCCACATGGTCTTGTCGATGGCTTCGGAAACCGGGTACAGGACCTTGTCGCCCACCTCGTCGGCCAACTGCCTGGCCCAGCCCTTGATCACTTCGTTGCGCGGGTCGGACTCTTTGTAGATGGCATGACCGAAGCCCATGATCTTGTCCTTGCGCTCGAGCATGCGCAGCAGCTCGGCAGTGGCTTCCTGCGGGCTCTGGAAGCGCTCGATCAGCTCCATGGCCGCCTCGTTGGCACCACCGTGCAGCGGGCCGCGCAGCGAACCGATGGCGGCGGTCACGCAGGAGTACAAATCGGACAGGGTCGAGGCGCAGACCCGGGCGGTGAAGGTCGAGGCGTTGAATTCGTGCTCGGCGTAAAGGATCAGCGAGACGTTCATCACCTTGACGTGCAGCTCGCTCGGCTTCTTGCCGTGCAGCAGGTGCAGGAAGTGGCCGCCGAGGGTGTCTTCGTCGCTGCCGCAGTCGATGCGCACGCCGTGGTGGGTGTAGCGGTACCAGTAGCACATCACCGCCGGGAACAGCGCCAGCAGGCGGTCGGTCTTGTCGCGCTGGGCGTCGAAGGTCAGCTCCGGCTCCAGGGTGCCGAGCACCGAGCACCCGGTACGCATCACGTCCATCGGGTGTGCATCGCGCGGGATGCGCTCAAGCACTTCCTTCAGCGCTTGCGGCAGGTCGCGCAGGCCCTTGAGCTTGCGCTTGTAGTCGGCAAGCTCGGCCTTGCTCGGCAGCTCGCCGTAGAGCAGCAGGTAGGCCACCTCCTCGAACTCGGCGCCTGCGGCCAGGTCGCGCACGTCATAGCCGCGGTAGGTCAGGCCGGCGCCGGCCTGGCCGACGGTCGACAGCGCGGTCTGGCCGGCCACCTGGCCACGCAGGCCCGCGCCACTGAGTACTTTTGCTTCGGCCATGGTGTTTCTCCTTTCTTGAATTTGTTATCGAAGTCTTGCTGGCTAATCCTGGTGATTCGCACCGGCCCTGTCGCAGGGCCGGTACAGGCATTCGCTTACCCTTTCTTCTGCGCGAACAATGCATCGAGGCTCTGCTCGAAGGCGTGGTAGCCGATGGCATCGTAGAGCTCCATGCGGGTCTGCATGGTGTCGATCACGTTCTTCTGGGTGCCGTCGCGGCGCAGCGCGGTGTAGACGTTCTCGGCCGCCTTGTTCATGGCGCGGAAGGCCGACAGCGGATAGAGCACCAGCGACACGTCGACCGAAGCCAGTTCCTCGGTGGTGTACAGCGGCGTGGCGCCGAATTCGGTGATATTGGCCAGGATCGGCGCCTTCACCCGGTCGGCGAAGGTCTTGTACATGTGCAATTCGGTGATCGCTTCAGGGAAGATCATGTCGGCGCCGGCCTCGATGCAGGCGGCGGCACGGTCCAGGGCGGCGTTCAGACCTTCCACCGCCAGGGCGTCGGTGCGCGCCATGATCACGAAGCTGTCGTCGCTGCGGGCATCCACGGCCGCCTTGATGCGGTCGACCATCTCCTGTTGCGAGACGATCTCCTTGTTCGGGCGGTGGCCGCAGCGCTTGGCGCCGACCTGGTCCTCGATATGAATGGCGGCGGCGCCGAACTTGCTCATCGACTTGACGGTGCGGGCGACGTTGAAGGCCGAGGCGCCGAAGCCGGTGTCGACATCCACCAGCAGCGGCAGGTCGCACACATCGGTGATGCGGCGCACATCGGTGAGCACGTCGTCCAGGCCGCTGATGCCCAGGTCCGGCAGGCCCAGGGAGCCGGCGGCGACACCGCCACCGGAGAGGTAGATGGCCTTGAAACCGGCGCGCTTGGCCAGCAGGGCGTGGTTGGCGTTGATGGTCCCGACCACCTGCAGCGGATGTTCGGCGGCGACCGCGTCACGGAAACGCTGGCCGGGCGTGCTCTTCACTGTCATGACTCACCTCGTGGGCTATTGTTGTCGGCACCTTGGTAATGGCGCTCGATATTGCGTTTGGACGCGCCGATGTGGCGGCGCATCAGGAGTTCTGCAAGCTCACCGTCGCGGGCTTCGATGGCATCGAGGATACGGTGGTGCTCGGCGAAGGCCTGGCGCGGGCGGTTGGGCGTGGAGGAGAACTGGATGCGGTACATGCGCACCAGCTGGTACAGCTCGCCGCAGAGCATCTTGTACAAGGTCTGGTTGCCGCTGCCCTGGATGATCCGGTAGTGGAAGTCGTAGTCGCCTTCCTGCTGGTAGTAGCCCTGCCCGGCCTGGAACGCGGCATCGCGCTCATGGGTATCGAGCACATGGCGCAGTTCGTCGATGGCGGCCTGGCTCATGCGCTCGGCGGCCAGGCGGCAGGCCATGCCTTCGAGCGACTCACGGATTTCATACAGCTCGATCAGCTCGGCGTGGCTCAGCGATACCACCCGGGCGCCGACATGCGGCACGCGCACCAGCAGGCGCTGGCCTTCGAGACGGTGGATGGCCTCGCGCAGCGGGCCGCGGCTGATGCCGTAGGTACGCGCAAGCTCAGGCTCGGAAATCTTGCTGCCGGGGGCGATCTCGCCCTTGACGATGGCGGCCTGGATACGCCGGAAGACATGCTCCGAGAGGGTCTCGGTCTCGTCCTGCGGCACTGCCACGGCCTGGTATACATCCAGCATGATTGTCGACACCTTGCAAATCAATGACGGCAAAACTAGCTAAATAGACAGCCACAGTCAAAGACAAAAAGAATATTGTCGACAATCGTCTAATAACGAACTAACCAAGCCTCGCCGCGGTCAGATCGCGGGCGCGCTGGCGTCAAGGCACCGGCGTGATAGAATGCCGCGCTCCTTCGGGAGCATGGATAGTGTGTCTGTCATCATTTCATGCCCATGACAGATCAATGAGGACGCTTGGCCAGTCGCCTTGCCCTGAACTTTGCACAGCACCGCGCCAGGATTATGAGACTCAAACCCGCTTCATTGCTGCTCTGCCTGACCCTGCTGCCGGCACTCGCGCCCGCGGCCGAAAAGACCGTGTACGGTCTCAACGAATACGCCCGCCTGGGCGACCTTGACCTGGAAGTGGCAGCCAAGCTCGATACCGGCGCCAAGACCGCCTCGCTCAGCGCCCGCGACATCAAGCGCTTCAAGCGCAACGGCGAGAGCTGGGTGCGCTTCTACCTGGCCATCGACGCCGCGCACAAGCACCCCATCGAACGCCCCCTGGCCCGCGTCAGCAAGATCAAGCGCCGCGCCGGGGACTATGACGCCGACTCGGGCAAGGCCTACACTGCCCGTCCAGTCATCGAACTCGACATCTGCATGGGCCAGACGCGACGCACCATCGAGGTCAACCTCACCGACCGCAGCGCCTTCCAGTTCCCGCTGCTGATCGGCTCCGAGGCCCTCAAGCACTTCGGTGCGCTGGTCGACCCAAGCCTTAAATACGCGGCCGGCAAACCTGCCTGTGCCACCGAAGCTCCCAAAGCAGAGTAATTCCGATGCGCTCTCTTACCCTCCACCTGAAAGTCCTGATCACCGTCCTGGTGGTGCTGGGCATCGCGATCACGGCCTACCAGATCTTCGCCCTCGGCATCCCGGTGACCGAGGACGAGACCGATGACCTGTGGAACATCGACGCCAAGGTCGAGTTCGTCGCCAGCGCCAAGGACCCGGTCAAGGTGCAGATGTTCGTGCCCCCGCTGAACCGTGACTATGTGAGCCTCAACGAGAGCTTCATCTCCAACAACTACGGGGTCAGCGTCAACCGCGCCGATGGCAACCGCAAGGTGACCTGGTCGGCCCGTCGCGCCAGCGGCAACCAGACCCTCTACTACCGTCTGGTGCTGACCAAGCGCTACAGCACCGAGAAGGCCAAGATCAAGGGCCCGACCTTCCGCGACAGCCTGGCGGTCGAAGGCCCGGAGAAGATCGCCGCCGAAGCACTGATGGCACCGATCCGCCAGCACTCGGCCGACGTCGAGACCTTCGTCAGCGAGACCATCAAGCGGGTCAACAACGCCAACGACGACAACGCCAAGCTGCTGCTGGCCGGCGACAACTCGCCGCTGAAGAAAGCCCAGGTCATCGACCTGCTGCTGTCCATCGCCCACGTCCCGCTGGAGAAAGTCCACACCATCCGCCTGGTGGCCGACACCCCGCAGAGCCCTGAACTGTGGCTGCGCAGCTTCAACGGCAACGACTGGCTGTACTTCAACCCGGAGACCGGCGAGCAAGGCCTGCCCAGCGACCGCCTGCTGTGGTGGACCGGCGACGACAACCTGATCACCGTCGATGGCGGCAAGAAGGCCACCGTCACCTTCAGCATGAACAACAGCGAGATGAACGCCATCCGCCTGGCCAAGCTGACCGACGAGAACACCGACGCCGACTTCCTCGAATACTCGCTGTACGGCCTGCCGCTGCAGACCCAGCAGACCTTCATGATCATGGTGATGATCCCGATCGGCGTGCTGGTGATCCTGGTGCTGCGCAACCTGATCGGCATCCAGACCCTGGGCACCTTCACCCCGGTGCTGATCGCCCTGGCCTTCCGCGAGACGCAACTGGGCTTCGGCATCATCCTGTTCACGGTGATCACCGCCCTGGGCCTGTCGCTGCGCTCGTACCTGGAACACCTCAAGCTGCAGATGCTGCCGCGGCTGTCGGTGGTGCTGACCTTCGTCGTGGTGCTGATCGCCGCCATCAGCCTGTTCAGCCACAAGCTGGGCCTGGAGCGCGGGCTGTCGGTGGCGCTGTTCCCGATGGTGATCCTGACCATGACCATCGAACGCCTGTCGATCACCTGGGAAGAACGTGGCGGCGGCCATGCCATGAAAGTGGCCGTCGGCACCCTGTTCGCCGCCTCCATCGCGCACCTGCTGATGACCGTGCCGGAAGCCGTGTACTTCGTCTTCACCTTCCCGGCGGTGCTGCTGATCCTGGTGGGCTTCATGCTGGCGATGGGTCGCTACCGCGGCTACCGCCTGACCGAGCTCGTGCGCTTCAAGGCATTCCTGAAGAAGGCTGACGCCTGATGTTCGGCCTGATCAAGACCTGGAAAGCCCTGGAGGCCCGGGGCATCATGGGTATCAACCGGCGCAACGCGGACTACGTGTTGAAGTACAACAAGCGCCACCTGTACCCGATCGTCGACGACAAGATCATCACCAAGGAACGCGCCCTGGCGGCCGGGATCCATGTGCCGGAGATGTACGGCATCATCGAGACCGAGAAACAGATCGAGAAGCTCGACGAGATCATCGGCGGGCGCAGCGACTTCGTCATCAAGCCGGCCCAGGGCGCTGGCGGCGACGGCATCCTGGTGATCGCCGACCGCTTCGAGGACCGCTACCGCACGGTTTCGGGCAAGATCATCAGCCACGAGGAGATCGAGCACCAGATCTCCAGCATCCTTACCGGCCTGTATTCGCTGGGCGGGCACCGCGACCGCGCGCTGATCGAGTACCGGGTCACCCCGGACCAGATCTTCAAGAGCATCAGCTACGAGGGCGTGCCCGACATCCGCATCATCGTGCTGATGGGCTACCCGGTGATGGCCATGCTGCGCCTGCCGACCCGCCAGTCCGGCGGCAAGGCCAACCTGCACCAGGGCGCCATCGGCGTCGGCGTAGACCTGGCCACCGGCCTGACACTGCGCGGCACCTGGCTGAACAAGATCATCAGCAAACACCCCGACACCACCAACGCGGTCGACGGCGTGCAACTGCCGAACTGGGACGGTTTCATGAAGCTTGCCGCCAGCTGCTACGAGCTGTGCGGCCTGGGCTACATCGGTGTGGACATGGTGCTGGACCAGGACAAGGGCCCGCTGATCCTCGAGCTCAACGCCCGCCCCGGCCTGAACATCCAGATCGCCAACGACTGCGGGCTCACGCAACGCACCCACGCCATCGAGGCGCACCTGGAGATGCTGGCCAAGGAAGGTCGCAGCGAGGATGCCGAGCAACGCGTGAAGGTCTCGCAAGGCCTGTTCGGGCACGTTCATCCGCAGTGATGCTCGGGGGCTGCTCTGCAGCCCTTTGCGGTTCGTCGCCACGACAAGCCAGCTCCCACAAGGATTACACACCACCTGTGGGAGCCGGCTTGTCGTGACGACGAACCGCGGCGAATGGGTCGCATAGCGACCCCGAGGCGAGACACAACATGCGAATGTCGCTGTCGGCGCTAGGCGCATCCCCCCCACAGGTCTACAATCGCCCTCCTCGCTTTTTCATCGCCGTCCACTCTGATGCCGACCTGTACGCTGCACCCCCTGCCCTACCAGCCCGACCCCGCCTTCTACTTCGAACGCCTGCGCCGCGCGCCCGGCGCGATCCTGCTCGACAGCGCCCGTCCGGGTGCCGAACGCGGTCGCTACGATCTGCTCAGCGCCTGGCCCCTGCAACAGCTGCAGGCACGCAGCGATGAAGACGGCCAGGCTTACCTGCAACGCCTGCGCCAGGCACTGGCGGAACTTGGGGAAGCGCAACTGCCCGAGGGCTTCGAGCTGCCCTTCGCCGGCGGCCTGATCGGCTACCTGAGCTATGACTTTGGCCGGCGCCTGGAGCAATTGCCGACGCACGCTGTCGACGACCTCGGCCTGCCCGACGCCCGCCTGGGGCTGTATGCATGGGCACTGGTGTCCGACCATCGACTGTGCAGCAGCCAGCTGGTGTTCCACCCGCGCCTGCCTGAGGACGAGCGGCAACGGCTCATCGCGTTGTTCGAGGCCAGCACCCCGGGCGATAGCGGTGACTTCCACCTGCTGGCGCCCATGACCGGCGACCTTCGCCCCGAGCAGTACCGGGCGGCGTTCGACCAGGTGCAGCGCTACATCCAGGCCGGCGACTGCTACCAGATCAACCTCACCCAGCGCTTTCGCGCCCCCTGCCAGGGCGACCCATGGCGCGCCTACCAGGCCCTGCGCGCCGCCTGCCCGACGCCGTTCTCCGGCTACCAGCAGCTGGATGAAGGCACGGCGCTGCTGAGCTTCTCGCCCGAGCGTTTCATCCGTGTCAGCCAGGGCGAGGTCGAGACGCGCCCGATCAAGGGCACCCGCCCACGCGCCGCCGACCCGACCGAGGACGCCCGCAACGCCGCCGAGCTGCTGGCCAGCCCCAAGGACCGCTCGGAAAACCTGATGATCGTCGACCTGCTGCGCAACGATATCGGCCGCACCTGCCAGACTGGTTCGGTGAAGGTGCCGGAACTGTTCAGCCTGGAGAGCTACCCCAACGTCCATCACCTGGTCAGTAGCGTGGTCGGCCAGCTGGCCGCCGGCAAGGACGCCCTGGACCTGATCGCCGGCAGCTTCCCCGGCGGCTCGATCACCGGCGCGCCGAAGATCCGCGCCATGCAGATCATCGACGAGCTGGAGCCGACGCGCCGGGCGCTGTACTGCGGCTCGCTGCTGTACCTCGACGTGCGCGGCGAGATGGACAGCTCGATCGCCATCCGCAGCCTGCTGGTCAAGGACGGCCAGGTCAGTTGCTGGGGCGGTGGCGCGGTGGTGGCCGATTCGGATTGGCAGGCCGAATACGAAGAGTCGATCGCCAAGGTGCGCGTGCTGATGGAAACGCTGCAAGCCTTGTAGAACTCCGTGGGAGCGGGCTTGCCCCGCGATCGCCAGGCGTCTGCCCCGCCATTTTTTGTTACCATCTGACCACTACGAGCGCACAGCGCCACTCACCCGATGGAAACCGCCTGATGAGCCAACCCTTCGACGTCGCCGCCCTGGCCGCGACCTACGCCAGCAAGTCCCCGCAGGAGATCCTCAAGCTCGCCTTCGAACACTTCGGCGACGACCTGTGGATCTCCTTCAGTGGCGCCGAGGATGTGGTGCTGGTGGACATGGCCTGGAAACTGAACAAGCAGGTCAAGGTGTTCAGCCTCGATACCGGTCGCCTGCACCCGGAAACCTACCGTTTCATCGACCAGGTGCGCGAGCAGTACAACCTGCCGATCGAAATCCTCAGCCCGGACCGCGACAAGCTCGACCCGTTCGTCAAGGAAAAGGGCCTGTTCAGCTTCTACAAGGACGGCCATGGCGAGTGCTGCGGCATCCGCAAGATCGAGCCGCTGCGCCGCAAGCTGGCCACCGTCAGTGCCTGGGCCACCGGCCAGCGTCGCGACCAGAGCCCCGGCACCCGCAGCCAGGTAGCGGCCCTGGAGATCGACAGCGCCTTCTCCACCCCGGAGCGCACCCTGTACAAGTTCAACCCCCTGGCGCAGATGACCAGCGAGGAAGTCTGGGGCTACATCCGCATGCTCGAGCTGCCCTACAACAGCCTGCACGAGCGCGGCTTCATCAGCATTGGTTGCGAGCCATGCACCCGGCCAGTGTTGCCGAACCAGCATGAGCGCGAAGGACGTTGGTGGTGGGAGGAGTCGACCCAGAAGGAATGCGGGTTGCACGCGGGCAACCTGATCAGCAAGGCATAAACGACTGGGACCGCAAAGCGGCCCCAGTTATTTCAGGTCAGTGCACCGGCAGCTCGACACCCTCGAACAGCTCTTCGAGCTCCTGCTTGTTGTGGCACTGGATCGCCTTGGCCATCACCTCACGGGTCAGGTGCGGCGCGAACTTCTCGATGAAGTCGCACATGAAACCACGCAGGAAGGTGCCGCGACGGAAGCCGATCTTGGTGATGCTGGCCTCGAACAACTCGCTGGCATCCAGGCACACCAGGTCGCTGTCGAGCTTCGGGTCCACCGCCATCTTGGCGACGATACCCACGCCCAGGCCCAGGCGTACATAAGTCTTGATCACGTCGGCGTCAGCCGCGGTGAACACCACCTTCGGCGTCAGGCCACGGTGGTTGAACGCCTCGTCGAGCTTGGAACGACCAGTGAAGCCGAATACATAGGTGACGATCGGATACTCGGCCACTGCCTCCAGGGTCAGCTTCGGCAGCTTGGTCAGCGGGTGTCCCTGTGGCACTACCACGCAACGGTTCCATTTGTAGCACGGCATCATGATCAGGTCGCCGAACAGCTCCAGCGCCTCGGTGGCGATGGCGAAATCGACGGTGCCGTCAGCCGCCATCTCGGCGATCTGCATGGGCGAGCCCTGGTGCATGTGCAGGGCGACTTCCGGGTATTGCTTGATGAAGTTGCTGATCACCGGCGGCAGCGCATAGCGCGCCTGGGTGTGGGTGGTGGCGATCGACAGGGTGCCCTTTTTCTCGTTGGAGAATTCCTGGGCAATCTGCTTGATGCTTTCGACCTTGCGCAGGATCTCGCCGGCGGTATTGATGATGCGCTCGCCCGCCGGGGTGACACGGGTCAGGTGCTTGCCGCTGCGGGCGAAGACTTCGACGCCCAGCTCGTCCTCGAGCAGGCGGATCTGCTTGCTGATCCCGGGCTGGGAGGTGTACAGGCTCTGCGCCGTCGCGGAAACGTTGAGGTCATGGTGCGCCACTTCCCAGATGTAGCGCAGTTGCTGAAGCTTCATAGATATCCCTCAAAGGCGGTAGGTCACCGGCGCGCCGGCAGCGACGAGTTATAACTATATTAGTGGCTAGAGAAATAAATCTAGAACTATTTTGTTACGTTCGCAGGAAAAGCCCTACCGCCAGACTCACACCTTCCTACGCCCAAGATGCTGGGCCAACGGCACCATGTACACCGGCACCGGCGACAGTTGCAGCAGCCGCACCGCCGTGCGACCGATCGGCACGTCCACTCCTGCCCCCGCGCTGTGGCTGCCGAAGATCAGCAGGTCGACCGCCAGGCGCTGGGCCTGCTCGAGGATCACCTGCGCCGGGTCGCCTTGACGCACCCGCACCGCGCGGATCAGCGCCAGGTCGGCGACCTCGCCCAGTTCCTCGCGAAAGTTCTCCAGCACCCGCTGCTCGATATTGGCCATGACCGTCGTCACGCCTTCACTGTGCAATGCATCGAGGGTCTGCTCATCGAGGTAGCTCTGCAACAAGGACTCGGCGAACTGGCCCATGGGCTCCACGGCATGAATCACATACAGTTCCGCGTTGAAGGTCCGCGCCAGGGCCAAGGCGTGCTGCATGACGAAGGGCGCGTAAACACCGAGGTCTGTAGCGAACAGCATGGAACGGATCATTCGACCTCCTCGACTGCCGCTTCGGCAGAGCAAGCTTGAGCTTAGCAGCGCCATGGGCCGTCGCCTGGCCGTCCGGCGCACAGCCGCCGCGGCTTTCAGGCCTGCCGGTTACGCCGGTCGAGAAACGCCAGTGCCTGGTACAACGCCTCCATGCGCCGCAACTCACACCCCGCCGCGCGTGCGCGGGCCAAGGGTTCGGCGTAGATCGCCTGCAGCTCCAGTGGCCGCTGCAAGGCATGGTCGTGGTACATGCTCGGCCAGTAGTCCGGCATCTTCTCGGTGACGCGGAACAGGTGCTCGGCGTAACCCGCCGGCAGCTCACGGCCACAGGCCTTGGCGCCCGCCACCACTTCAGCCATCAACGCCTGGATCAGCGCACGGCTGTCGGCATCGCCCATCAAGGGTGTGGTGCTGGCCTGCAGCAGCACCGAAAGGCCGTTGTAGGGCACGTTCCACACCAGCTTCTGCCAACGCGCCTGGTCAAGGTCGGCCATGGCCTGGGAATCGATGCCCGCAGCCCGGAACAGGGCCGCGCCCTCCTCCACCACGACCACTGCATCATCTTGTGCGGGCCCACTGTGATAGCCAAGGTTCACCGCGCCCAACGACTGGTGACGAATCACCCCGGGGCGCTCGCGGTTGACACAGATGAAGCACAACCCGCCCAGCAGGTGCATGTCCGGGCGCAAGGCCGGGCGCAGTTGCTCCTCGACCCCAAGGCCGTTCTGCAGCAATACCACCCTGGCCTGCGGTGCTGCGGCTTGCACGATCAAGGGCGCCAGCTCGGCATTGCTGGTGGCCTTGGCCCCCACCAGCAGCCAGTCGCAAGGCGGCATGTCGGCGGCAGAGGCGTAGGCCTGCACGGGCATGCGCACTTGGCCATGCACGGCGCTGTCTAGCTGCAGCCCCTGCTCATGCACGACCTGATATTCACTGCGCAGCAGAAAGTGTACGTCGAAACCGGCGCGGGCCAGCATCAGGCCATAGAAGCCACCGATTGCGCCGCTGCCGATGATGCCGATGCGGGGCTTGCCAACCTGAGGGTCGAGGGATGCCATGCCGTGCTCCTGGTCAAGAGTCATTGTTGTTGGTCAGCCACTATACCCAGGTGTCGCTGCCACGGTGAAATAGTCCCGCCAGGCAGCGAGCTCGCGCCCAAATGCCGCTTGGCGGGCAAAAACCCCGTATCGACGGGGCCCAGCCCATTGTCGCGCCCCCGCTAACGCGCTAAGGTTCGGCCTCCCCGCTGCGAACAATCTGCTGCTGGGCCGCACGGGGATTGCTGGCGGCCGGCACCCGTGACCTGACGAGTAACACGATGGCTGATTTACCGATCGATGACCTTAACGTTGCCTCCAACGAGACCTTGATCACCCCTGATCAGCTCAAGAAGGAAATCCCCCTCAGCGCCAAGGCCCTGCAGACCGTGACTGCCGGCCGTGAAGTGGTGCGCAATATCCTCGACGGCAAGGACCATCGCCTGTTCGTGGTGGTCGGCCCGTGCTCGATCCACGACATCAAGGCCGCCCACGAGTACGCCGAGCGCCTGAAGGTACTGGCCGAGGAAGTTTCCGACACCCTGTACCTGGTCATGCGCGTGTATTTCGAGAAGCCGCGCACCACCGTCGGCTGGAAAGGCCTGATCAACGACCCGTACCTGGATGACTCGTTCAAGATCCAGGACGGCCTGCACATCGGCCGCCAACTGCTGCTGGACCTGGCCGAGAAAGGCCTGCCCACCGCCACCGAAGCGCTTGACCCGATCTCCCCGCAGTATCTGCAGGACCTGATCAGCTGGTCGGCCATCGGCGCGCGCACCACCGAATCCCAGACACACCGCGAGATGGCCTCTGGCCTGTCCTCGGCGGTCGGCTTCAAGAACGGTACCGATGGCGGCCTGACCGTGGCGATCAACGCCCTGCAGTCGGTGTCCAAGCCGCACCGCTTCCTGGGCATCAACCAGGAAGGTGGCGTGTCCATCGTCACCACCAAGGGCAACGCCTACGGCCACGTGGTATTGCGCGGCGGCAATGGCAAGCCCAACTATGACTCGGTGAGCGTCGCCCTTTGCGAGCAGGACTTGGCCAAGGCGAAGATCAAGCCGAACATCATGGTCGACTGCAGCCACGCCAACTCCAACAAGGATCCGGCCCTGCAGCCACTGGTCATGGAGAACGTGGCCAACCAGATCCTCGAAGGCAACCAGTCGATCATCGGCCTGATGGTAGAGAGCCACCTGAACTGGGGCTGCCAGGCCATTCCGAAGAACCTCGACGAGCTGCAGTATGGTGTATCGGTCACCGACGCCTGCATCGACTGGGCCGCCACCGAGAAGACCCTGCGCAGCATGCACGCCAAGCTCAAGGATGTGCTGCCCAAGCGTCAGCGCGGCTGAGAAATCGCGCAAACGAAAACGCCGGGCAATGCCCGGCGTTTTCATGTGTGCGTACTGCCCGGTCAGGCCTTGCTCGAATGCCGCTGCTGGCGCTCCATGTAGCGCTCGACATAGGAGCACGACGGGATGACCGTGTAGCCCATCTGCTCGGCGTACTCCAGGGCCTTCTCGGTCAGCGCGGCGGCGATCCCGCGCCCGCGCAGGGCGTTGGGAACGAAGGTGCGATAGATGTCCAGCGTCTGCTTGCCCAGGTCCATGTACGTCAGGTAAGCCCGGTGACCGTCCACGGTGGTCTCGAACTGATGACCGGCCTGGTCATGGTGGATGGTCAGCGTTTCGCTCATCACTACTCCTCGCAGGTCTTGTCGGCAGACCCTTACCTTACCGATGTGGTTTATCCGGCGGAGGAACCTCCACGCCACCTGTTGCCCCTTGGACAGCAGCGCGACCTGGATCGTTCTGCGCCGATGGCACCCTCAAATAGTAGGCGGCACCAGCAAGAATGCTCAAGCTGCCCTGAATGAAAATGCTGACAGCAACGTCTGCACCGCCTGGCAACAGCAACCGGATGTTGTAGGGCTAAGACGCTGACCGACAGTTAAAGTCACCCTTAGTTCAACAAAAAAGTTCCTGTACTACAATCGCTTGCGAACGCTGCCCGTGGTTTTCACAGTTTGTTTACAAACCCCGTCGCCGGAGGCCTCGGCAGCATTTTTTTTGCAGTTCTTGCGCTCAGTCAGTTTACTTACTACAAGTAATGGGTACTATGTACGCCGGCCAGTTTCTCTTTTCCGAGAGATGGCTATTTAATAGAAAGTCCTTGAAGGGGAACACGATGAACAACGTTCTGAAATTCTCTGCTCTGGCTCTGGCCGCAGTTCTGGCTACCGGTTGCAGCAGCGTATCCAAAGAAACCGAAGCTCGCCTGACTGCTACCGAAGACGCAGCAGCTCGCGCCCAGGCTCGTGCAGACGAAGCCTACCGCAAAGCTGACGACGCTCTGGCAGCTGCTCAGAAGGCTCAGCAGACCGCTGACGAAGCCAACGAGCGCGCTCTGCGTATGCTGGACAAAGCCAGCCGCAAGTAATAATCCTCACGGATTGTTATGGAGCCGACCCACTTGTGGGTCGGCTTTTTTATTGCCTGGAAGAAAGCCTGCTGATGCAAGGCCAAACAACAGGGGCCGCTTTGCGCCCCCACCGCACGAAAGGCCCACTCCTACAGCGCAACGCACGACCTGTAGGAGCGGGCCTTTCTCGCTATGGGCCGCAAGGCGGCCCCTAGGATTGTACGAAAAGTACCCTGCTAGTTAGTTACCCGTAGGCAATCGCTTACTGCAACTCCGGTGGAATGCTCGACACCATCGGCGCGCTTGCACCATTGGTGGGCACGGCGATCTCGACCGGCATGCCATCTTCGGCAGCGACCACATCGCGAACCATGTCCCAGTTCATGCGCAAGTTGTTGGCCAGGTCTTCACGCTTGAGCAGCGCGTTGATGACGGCGGTGTGCTTGTCGACCACCGACGGATTGCCGTGATCGTCCAGCGGCGTGTGGGCTTCCAGATAGACTTTGCCGGCACTGATACCGAACTTGTACGGCTCGTTGATGATGCGTACCGGCGTACCCACCGGGACCATCTTCGACAGCGTCAGCACATTGTTGTTGAGCATGCGGAAGCAGCCGTGGCTGGTGCGCATGCCGATGCCGAACTTCTTGTTAGAGCCATGGATCAGGTAGCCCGGCACCCCAAGGGTGAACTTGAACGGACCCAGCGGGTTGTCCGGCCCGGCCGGCACCACGGTCGGCAGGATGTCGCCATCGGCGGCGTGCTCGGCACGGATCGAGGCCGGCGGGGTCCAGGTCGGATTAGGCGTCTTGGCGGTGATCTTGGTGTTCGCGATCGGCGACCCCCAGCCCTCGCGGCCAATACCCAGCGGGAAGGTATGCACCACGTTCTGCCCTTTCGGGTAGTAGTAGAGACGGTACTCGGCCAGGTTGATGACGATGCCTTCACGCGGCCCCGGCGGCAGGATGTAGCGGGTCGGCAGGATGATCTCGGTACCGGCGCCCGGCAGCCACGGGTCGACGCCGGGGTTGGCGGCGATCATCTCCAGGTAGCCCAGGTCGTTGGCGGTGCCGATGTCGGCGAAGGTGTCTTCGTACTTGGCCTGGATGGTGTGGACCTGGCCGACGACGTCCTCACCGGGGGGTGGCAACGGCAGTTCCAGCGCAACAGCGGGGCCTGTCGCCAGCAAGGCGGCCAGGGTCAGGCTACGGGTGACGGCGGGAAAGCGCGGCAACATCCGGGAAATCCTTCGAAAGGTCAGTCAAGGGAATCGATTGTACACCCGCGTCGAAACAAGCGGGAGGCGCAAGCATTTCAGATGATGAAAGGCGCTCAGAGTTCCGGCCACACCGGGCGCATGCCACGCCGCTGGGCATCGAGGATTGCCTTGCACAACTCACACAGGCGCTCGTCACGGTAGATGGCCCGCTCGACGCCCGACCAGCGCGGCTGCGCGGGCAGCAGGCCACCGCACAAGGTACGGTCGACAGGCACGCCGAGTTCGAGCTGGCGGGCGGCGAGGTGGATGCGCACTTCCTGGCAGGCAAACAGGTCGAGCTGCTCGTCGGGCTCGATCAGTTGGTAGGCGTACAGGGACCAGGCAGGGCGCGGCATCGGGGGCACTCGAAACGGGGGGCGCAACATTAGCCGAAAGCGGCCCCCGATAAAAGCGTCACAGCAAGGGTTTTATCGCCGGCCAGGCATTTTCCAGCAAGCGCTGCTGGGCGGCGGCGGCTGGGTGGATGCCATCGGCCTGCATCAGCTCCGGCACCCCGCCCACGCCGTCGAGGAAAAACGGCACCAGCGGCACCTTTTTCTCCGTGGCCAGTTGCTCGTAGACCTGGGCGAACGCCGTGGTGTAGCGCACACCGTAGTTGGGGGGCAGGCGCATGCCCAGCAACACGACCTTGGCCCCCGCGTCGCGGGACTGGTCGATCATTGCCGCAAGATTCTGTTGCAATTGCTGCGGTGGCTGCCCGCGCAGGCCATCGTTGCCACCCAACTCCAGCACCACCAGGTCCGGCTTGTGCGCTGCAAGCAGCGCCGGCAGCCGCGCCTGGCCGCCCGCGCTGGTGTCGCCACTGATGGAGGCATTGACCACCTGGTCGTCAAAACCCTCCTTGCGCAGTTGCTGTTGCAGCAGGTTGACCCAGCCCTGGCGGGTATCCAGGCCAAAACCGGCGCTGATACTATCGCCCACGACCAGCAATGTTCCCGCCGCCGCGCCCTGGGCCAGGCAACACAGGGCCAGACCGGCACTCAACCACCACATTCGCATCGGATTCTCCATGGGCCCCAGCATTCTCGTTGCGCAGAACCTTAGCAAAGTGGTCCCCAGCGCGGAAGGCGACCTGACCATCCTCCACGCCCTCTCCCTCGACCTCGCCCAGGGCGACAGCCTGGCCATCGTCGGTGCCTCCGGTTCCGGCAAGTCCACGCTGTTGGGCCTGCTCGCCGGGCTCGACCGCCCCAGCGCCGGCAAGGTGATTCTCGCCGGACACGATCTCGGCCCCCTCGACGAGGACCAGCGCGCCCGGGTGCGCGCCGAGCACGTCGGCTTCGTGTTCCAGTCGTTCCAGTTGCTCGACAGCCTCAACGCCCTGGAGAACGTCATGCTGCCGCTGGAGCTCGACGGTCGCCGCGATGCCCGCGAGCACGCGCGCGGCCTGCTCGAGCGGGTCGGCCTGGGCAAACGCCTGAGCCACACCCCGCGCCAGCTCTCCGGCGGCGAGCAGCAGCGGGTGGCGATCGCCCGCGCCTTCGCCGCGCAACCGGCCGTGCTGTTCGCCGACGAGCCCACCGGCAACCTCGACAGCCACACCGGCGAGCGCATCAGCGACCTTTTGTTCGAACTGAACCAGGAGCGCGGCACCACCCTGGTGCTGGTGACCCACGACGAACGCCTGGCCAAGCGCTGCCGCCGCCTGATCCGCCTGGATGCCGGACGCCTGGTGGCGCCCCTGGAGCCCTGATGACCCGCCTATCGTTCCCACGCCTGTGCACCCTTGCGCTGCGCCAGTTGCTGCGTGACGCGCGCGCCAGCGAAGTACGCGTGCTGTTCTTCGCCCTGCTGGTGGCGGTGGCGGCCAGTACCGCCATCGGCTACTTCGGCGCGCGGCTCAACGGCGCCATGCAATTGCGCGCCAGCGAGTTCCTCGGCGCCGACCTGGTCCTGCAGGGCAGCGCTGCGCCCAGCGCACAGCAGATCACCGATGGCACGGCGCTGGGCCTGAGCCATGCGCGGGTGGTGGAATTCACCAGCGTGGTCGGTGGCGACAGCGGCATCCAGCTTTCCAGCATCAAGGCGACCGACCCCGCCTACCCGCTGCGCGGGCAATTGCGCAGCGCCCCGGCGCCCTACGCCGAGGAAGTGCCCGGCGGCGGCCCGGCACCGGGTGAAGCCTGGGTCGAGCCGCGCCTGCTCGCGGCGCTCGGCCTGGCCATCGGCGACAGCATCGACGTAGGCATGAAGACCCTGCGCATGAGCCGCGTGCTGACCTACGAGCCCGACCGCGCCGGCAACTTCTACAGCCTTACGCCGCGAGTGCTGATGAACCTCGCCGACCTGGACGCCACCGGCGTGATCCAGCCCGGCAGCCGGGTCAGCTACCGCGACCTGTGGCGCGGTGATATCGACACCTTGCAAAAGTACCGGCAGACGGCGGAAAAAAACCTGGCCGCCAATCAACGCCTGCTCGACACCCGCGACGGTAACCGACAGATCGGCGGCGCACTGGGCAAGGCCGAGCGTTACCTGAACATCGCGAGCCTGGTGGCGGTGCTGCTGGCCGGCGTCGCCGTGGCCTTGTCGGCCAGCCGCTACGCCGCGCGGCGCCTGGATGCCAGTGCCCTGCTGCGCTGCCTGGGCTTGTCCCGGCACCAGGCCCTCGGCCTTTACAGCCTGCAACTGGCAATGCTCGGTGTCGCCGCCGCAGTCATCGGCGCGCTGCTCGGCTGGCTCGCCCAGCTGGGGTTGTTCCGCCTGCTCGAAGGCCTGCTGCCCAGCCAGGTGCCACCCGGTGGCCTCACGCCGGCGCTGGCCGGCATCGGCACCGGATTGGTAGCCCTGGCCGGCTTCGCCTTGCCGCCACTGGCAGCCCTGGGCCGCGTGCCGCCGCTGCGAGTGCTGCGCCGCGACCTGCTGCCACTGCCACCGAGCAGTTGGTTGGTGTACGGCGCCGCACTGCTCGCCCTGGGCCTGATCATGTGGCGCCTGAGCCTGGACTTGCTGCTGACCTTCGCCCTGCTCGGCGGCGGGCTGATCGCCGCCTTGCTGCTGGGTGGATTACTGTTGCTCGGCCTGCGCAGCCTGCGCCGGTTGCTGGCCGGCGCGCCGCTGGCCTGGCGGCTGGGGCTCGGGCAGTTGCTGCGTCACCCGCTGGCCGCCGCCGGCCAGGCCCTGGCCTTCGGCCTGATCCTCCTGGCAATGGGTCTGGTCGCCCTGCTGCGGGCGGAATTGCTCGACACCTGGCAGGCGCAGCTACCCAAGGACGCGCCCAATCATTTCGCCCTGAACATCCTGCCCGACGAGCGCCAGCCGTTCGCCGAGCGCCTGGCCCAGATCAACGCCACCGCCGCGCCACTGTACCCGGTGATTCCCGGCCGCCTGACCCATATCAACGAGCAGCCGGTGCGCCAGCTGGTCAGCAAGGAGTCCACCGGTGAACGCGCCATCCAGCGCGACCTCAGCCTGACCTGGGCCGCTGAACTGCCCCAGGGCAACGCCCTGAGCGCCGGCCAATGGTGGCAGCAGGCACCCGCCAACGATGAAGCCCCCGGGGTTTCCGTGGAGGCGGAGCTGGCGCAGAGCCTGCACCTGCAACTGGGCGACCTGCTGACCTTCGACATCGGCGGCCAACAACGCCAGGCCCGGGTCAGCAGCCTGCGCAGCGTGCACTGGGACAGTTTCCAGCCCAACTTCTACATGATCTTCCAGCCGGGCACCTTGCAAGGCCTGCCCACCACCTACCTCACCAGCTTCTACCTGGCGCCGGGCCACGACCAGGAAATCGTCGCGCTGTCCCGGGCCTTCCCGGCGGTGACCGTGCTCCAGGTCGATGCACTGCTCGCCCAACTGCGCAGCATCCTCGCCCAGGTCACCCTGGCAGTGGAGTACGTGCTGTTGTTCGTGCTGGCCGCGGGGCTGGCGGTACTGTTTGCCGGCCTGCAGGCGACCCTCGACGAACGCATCCGCCAAGGTGCCCTGCTGCGGGCGCTGGGAGCGGCACGCCCGCTGCTGGTAAAGGCCCGACGCATCGAGTTCGGCCTGCTCGGCGCCGCCAGCGGCCTGCTCGCGGCACTGGGCTGCGAGCTGATCACCTTCGGCCTGTACCGTCATGCCTTCGACCTGGCCTGGGCGCCGCACCCGGCGCTGCTCCTGCTGCCGCTGCTGGGCGCGCTGCTGATCGGCGCCGCCGGTGGTTATGGCACCCGGCGGGCACTGAACAGCAGCCCGCTGAGCGTGCTGCGCGAGGGCTGAACCCTGGATTCAGGACTGGCTGGCCTGCAAGCGGTCGCGCAGGCGCAGCCGCCCCACCACCCCCGCCATGAGCACTACCGGGGCAGCGACGGCGATCGCCAGGTGGTTCAGGTCCAGCGGCGGGATGCAACTGAGGAACAGTGAGTACAGGGCGCCGGCCATCATCTGCAGAAAGAAGAACTGCCCCGACGACATGCCGACGTCCTGGCTGACGCAACGCAACAACCCTGCCTGCGTGATCGGGATGACCATGCCGGTACAGACCAGCAGCGCAATCATCGGCAGCAGGAACACCAGCGTCCCCGGCCCCACCAGCAGCAGCCCCAGAAACAGGCCGATGCTACCTCCCAACCCGATCATCGCGGCGAGCGCCAGCAGCGCGTCCAGGTCGTGGGTCTGGCTCAGGCGCCGCGCGGTGGTGCTGCCCACCACATAGCCACAGGCACAGGCGCCGATCAGCGCACCATACTCCAGCTCACTGAAACCTAGCACCTGCTGGAAGGCATGAGAGGAAGACGACAGCAGCGCGAAGTAGCTCATCCACACCAGGCTGATGCAGGCCGCATTGCGCCGATAGTCAGGATTGCCCATATTGCGCCGATATACGCGCCAGATGGCGCCAACCGATCCGATCGCCTGCCCGCCGCCTGCCGTGGGCCGGGTAAAGCCGACGAACACCAGCAACACCAGCAGGTTGAATGCGCCGGCACACAGCAGCACCCCGCGCCACCCCAGCCCAGGCAGCACAGCACCGGCCAGCAATGGCACCACGCAAGGCGTGACGGCAATGGCCGCGGCCAGGGTGCTCAGAACCGGCAGACGCTGCGCTTCGGGATATACCTCCCTGACGACCAGGCGTGTGGTCACGGTACTGACGCAGCCGCCCAGCGATTGCAGCAAACGGCCGAGGATGAACAGCGTAAAGCCCTCGGCGCTGGCCGCCAGCAAGGCGCCGACCAGCGCCAGCGCCAGACCGCCCAACTGCACGGCCCTGGGGCCGAACCGATCGGAAAGCAGCCCGGCCATGATCACCGATACGGCGTAACCGACCATGTACACCACAAGCGTGTTCTGCACGCTCGCCACCCCCACATGGAGGTCCTGGGCCAACCGCGCCGATGCCGGCACCATCACGCCCAGCCCCACCTGCGGCACCACGACGGCGCTCAACAGCGCCAGGGTCAACCAGGGACTCGCGCTCGGCGCACTCATGCCAGCATCACCTGTTCATAGTGCGGGGCCAGCAACATGGGCAACCACTGCAGAACCGTCATGACTCGTTGACTCCTTGCAAAGAATGAATACCGGTTCCGTCTACGCCTGGGCGCACGATGGAATCGGGTGCGCTTCTTTGCGCACCGCAACAAATTGTTACGTGGATTGAGCTTAGGGATTGCGCTGGCTACCATGAAGGTCCATTAAGCCTTCCTGCATGTAGACCACTTATGGCCAGAGGCAAACAACCGCTTGCCCTTGACCTTGCCCTGCCGTTCGAGCTGTCCGCCAAACCTTCGGCCCGCAAGCACCAACTGCTCTATGCCTTCCTGCAAGAGCTGCTCGCCTGTGGCCATCTGGCGCCCGGCACACGCCTGCCCTCCACCCGCACCCTCGCCCAGCGGTGGGGAGTGGCGCGGGGCACTGTCGAGCTGGTTTTCGAACAACTCGCCCTGGAAGGTTGCATCCTGCGCCGACAAGGCGCGGGCTCAGTGGTCGCACCGCTGCGTCCCGACGCGCTGATCGCCGCCAACGACCAGCCCCTGGCCACGCTCGCTCGCCCCCGCGAGCCCGCGCCCTGCCTCAGCCCTGCCGCCCTGCCAGAAGCCCGGTTGCAGAGAGGCGTGCCCTTCGTCGCCCGGCTGGCAGACCCGACGCTGCTTGA
Organism: Pseudomonas sp. FG36; assembly: GCF_057809275.1. NCBI lineage: Bacteria > Pseudomonadati > Pseudomonadota > Gammaproteobacteria > Pseudomonadales > Pseudomonadaceae > Pseudomonas > Pseudomonas sp. FG36. Next base: position 19,834 of record NZ_JBMDJQ010000009.1, on the reverse strand, counting down.
ACAGCGTCATCTGCAACTGGCCGCCGATGCCCTTGCGACAATCACCGAGAGCGTTCCGCACGCGGGTGACATGTTGCTGCGCAAGGCTATCGCGGCGCACATCCGTCTCTATCGGGGCATCGAGTGCGACGTCGAGGATATCGTCGTGACCCAGGGCATTCGCCACACCCTGCACTTCATCAGCCAGTGGCTGGAACAGGACGACGCCATCGCCCTGGAAGATCCGGGCTACTCCTGGGCCGCACGCATGTTCGAACAGACCGGCAGGCGGGTGATCTGCGTCGCCGTGGACCAGGCAGGCCTGGACGTCGACCAACTGGCCACGCACGACAACGTCCGCGCGGTGCACACCACGCCCGCGCACCAGGCTCCGCTGGGCATCTGCATGAGTGTCCAGCGACGGCAGGCGCTGCTGGACTGGGCACAGATCCGCGATGCCTACATCGTCGAGGATGACTACGACAGCGAATACAACTATGCCTGCGCGCCACTGCCGGCGATCAAGGCGCTCGACCAGCATGACCGGGTGCTGTTCTGCGGCAGCTTCAACAAGACCTTGTTCAGCGGGCTGAGGCTAGGCTTCGCGGTTGTACCGCGAACCTTGCGCGCACGGTTCATCGACTGGCTGGTGGCAACGGGGCAGACGCCGGGGATCATCGCCCAGCGGACGGTGCGCCAGTATCTGCTGCGCGGTCACTATGAACGGCACCTGCGCATCGCAAGGCAGACCTACCAACGCCGCCGGGACCTGCTGCTCGAGCGACTCGCGGCAGAGCCAGGCATGACCGTCAGCGGCGAGCAATCCGGCCTGCACTTCGTCCTCTGGTTACCCCACGGCGTCAGTGAGCAGGCGTTCTGCGAGCGGGCCCGGCAAAGCGGGCTGGTGTTGCAGCCGATCGGCCTGTTCTGCCGCCGGCACACCTGGCCCGCCGGCGTGCTGATCGGCTATGCAGCGCTCACCGATGAGCAGATCGCAGCAGCGGCACAGGTGCTGGTAGAGGTCTATCGGGCATCGCTGCCCAGGTAGCTGATGCGGTTGACGTACCAGGTCGCCTCACCCGTGGGGGTGTGCACCACCACCTCGTCGCCCTCCTCCTTCTTGAGCAACGCCCGGGCCATGGGCGAATCGATGGAGATATAGTCGTTGCGCCCGTGGATCTCGTCATAGCCGACGATGCGAAAGCGCAACTGTTCGCCGTCATCGTTCTCGATGTCCACCCAGGCGCCGAAGAACACCTTGCCCTCCTGCTGGGGCGAGTACTCGACTACCTTAACGTCTTCCAGGCGCTTGCGCAGGTAACGCACGCGGCGGTCGATCTCGCGCAGCAGCTTCTTGTTGTACTGGTAGTCGGCGTTCTCGCTGCGGTCGCCCAGCGAGGCGGCCCAGGTGACCTTCTGGGTGATTTCCGGGCGATAGACCCGCCACAGATGATCGAGCTCCTTTTTCAGGGCCGCGTGACCTTCGGTGGTAATGATGTTGGTGCTCAACGACTGTCTCCTCAGCGCATCCACAGCAGGCGCAAGGCGCCCACCGAGAGACCGAGCTTAACGAAAAACGCCTGGCCGCGACACGCCGCTCAACGGCGGGTGATCAGCCCCTGGCGGGCGATGCGGGTGAGCTGGCCGATGACCTCGTCGGCATCCTGCGCCGCGGGGGCCTGGATCACGGCCAGGTCGAAGCGGTCGTTGCCGTACTGATCGAGCTGGTCACAGCTGTCGGAGAACTGGATGAGGAAGGCACAGGCCTGGCCCTTGCGCCGGGAGAAGCCATCGAGATTGCGCAAAAGCGTGGGTTGATGCTGGCCGCCGAGCAGGATGCGCGGGGTACGGGAAGCCTGGTTCTTGGCCAGGGGGGTCAAACAGACACTGGTACGTGGGCAACTCATGGAGTCTCTCTCCGCCTCGCTGATCCCGCTGGGCAGCGGTGGGAGGCGTCACCGAACCAGCGCTTTAGCGGTATTTCGCAAGACCCGTCGGGGGCCTTGCCTGCGCCCCGCAAGTAGCTGTTTAAATCGGCGCAATCGGTATGCTAGAGGGACACGCCGCAAGTTACAAGCTGCAAGTCGATCGCTTTGACCACTTGCAGCTTGAGGCTTGAAGCTTGCAGCTTTGTTTCAGCGTGCGATCACACGGTCCAGCGACAGGCGGCCCGCACCCTCGATCAGCACCGCCACGGTGCCGGCCAGCAGCGCCAGGGCGAACTCATAACCGTTGTTGGACATGAACAGCCCGTTGCCGATATGCACCGAGAAGATCGCCACTACCAGGGTCACGCTTAGCGCCAGCGCAGCCGGGCGGGCCAAAAGGCCGAGCACCAGCGCCAGGCCGCCAAAGAACTCGGCGCTGCCGGACAGCAGGGCCATGAGGTAGCCCGGAGCCAAGCCGATGCTTTCCATCCACTGGCCGGTGCCTTCCAGGCCGTAGCCACCGAACAGGCCGAAGAGTTTCTGCGCGCCGTGGGCCATGAAGATGACACCGACCAGGATGCGCACGACGCTCAGGCCGTAGCCGGCGCGAGTGATGAAAAGGGCTTTCAGGGAGTTGTTCATGAGGTGCTTCCTTGTTTGAGCAGGTGTGTGTTGGATGGGCGCCATCATAATCAAATCATCGAATAAGAAAATCGCAATAATCGCGTGAATCAAATCGAATAATTAGATTTAATTAGCGCTTGGCCACCCGCTCCAGGGAGGCGCGCTCGCGGTTGAACGCAAGGTAGTACTTGTTGACGCTGTTGACGAAGTTCACCGGCCCCATGCCCACCTGCTCCATGGCAATGCGCTCGGTCTGGAAGAACCACTGGTTGCCATTGAGCCCCCGTCGCCGGGCTTCGGCGCGCATGGCCTGAACCCGCTCCGGCCCGAGGTTGTAGGCAGCCAGGATGAACGCCATGCGCTCGCGCTCGTTGAGCTGGGGGCTGGCGAAGAACTTGCGGCGGATCAGCGCCAGGTAGCGGGCGCTGGCCTGGACGTTGCCATCCACCGTGGCGGTGTTGCTCACGCCTACCCGCTGGGCCGCCGACGGCGTGATCTGCATCAGCCCGTGGGCACCACCAGTGCCCCTTGCCTTGGGATCGAGGGTGGACTCCTTGAACGCCAGGGCGGCCAGGTTGAGCCAGTCGAACTGCTGGTCGCCGCCATGTTTCTGCAGCACCGGGCGCAACGCGGCCAGGCGCTGGCGGTCCTGGCGGGCCAATGGATTGTGCACCCGGTACTGGCGCCGGTAGATACGCTCGAACGCCGCGTCCTGGTTGTCGGGCGCGCGGTAGGTGGCCAGGAAGCGGTCCACCGCCGTGCGCAACATCGGCGCATCCTTGCGCAGATACCAGCGCATGGCCTGGGGCGGTGCCAGTTGCAGCTTGCTGTCGACCCGCAGGCGCGGCATCACCCGCGCCCAGCGCTGGGCGATGGGACGCTCCACCACGGTCAGCGGGTAGATGCCCGCCTGGACCATCTCCAGCACATCCTCCACCGCCAGCGTCGGGTCAACCCACTCCACCTTGATCGGTGCCCGCTTGCGCAGCGCCAGTTGCTGGTTGATCGCCTCGATCGCCGGCCCCGCGGCACTGGCGGTGGTCAGGGCGATGGTGCGCCCGGACAGCTGTTCGGCACGGTTGTAGCCGCGCTCGCCCTTGCGCCCGACCAGTTGCAGGGGAACCTGGTCGAGCACCGGGGCGCTGGCCTCGACGCCGCGCACCAGGCCGGGGTCAAGCAGTTCACCGGGCGCGGCAAGATCGCCCTCGCCGCGCTGCAGCGCACCGAGTAACTGCTCCTTGGCGCGGGGGATGATCTTCAGGGTGATTTCCTGGCCGTCGGCGACCCGGGCATTGAGGGCGTGCTCCAGGGCACGCAGGCGGTAGTACTCGATCCCGACCGGTTCACCCTTTACCTCGCCGGAACTGTTGCGGCTCTGGTTGACCAGCACCCGCAGTACCTTGCTCGAGCGGATCTGCGCCAGGTCCCGGGCTTGGCTGGCAGGCACATGCTGCTGCGGCCCCGCTTCGCCGGCAGCGACCGGCCCGGCGGCCAGCAACCCGGACAGCAACAGGCTGGTGAAAAAGGTTCGCACCATGGCGGTAAGGGTCCGAGGGCGGTTGGCAGGCACCATGCGCTGTGATCGATCCGTGATAAATGACCGCAACAGACCACGGCAAACGTTTGAAGTTCTTGGTTTTTTCGCGATATCGCGGTTTTTGCTATGCTGGCCGCCCCGCGGCAAGAGGTAGCACCATGCAACTGATCGATATCGGCGTCAACCTGACCAACAGCAGTTTCCGCGACCAGCAGGCCGCTATCGTCGAACGTGCCGTGGAAGCCGGCGTGACACAGATGGTCCTTACCGGCACCAGTCTGGATGTCAGCGCCGAAGCGCTGGAGCTCTGCCAACGCCTAGACGAGCCCGGACAGCGTCTGTTCAGTACTGCCGGCGTGCACCCCCACGATGCCAGCCACTGGAGCGCTAACAGCGAACGTCAGCTGCGCGAACTGCTCGCCCAGCCGCGGGTCGTGGCCGTGGGCGAATGCGGCCTGGACTTCAACCGCGACTTCTCCCCACGCCCCGCCCAGGAAAAGGCCCTGGAGGCGCAGCTGGCGCTGGCGGTCGAGTTGCGCCTGCCGGTGTTCCTTCACGAGCGCGAGGCGAGCGAGCGCCTGCTGGCGATCCTCAGGAGCTACCGCGACCACCTGAGCGCGGCGGTGGTGCACTGCTTCACCGGTGAACGCCAGGCACTGTTCGCCTACCTCGACATGGACCTGCACATCGGCATCACCGGCTGGATCTGCGACGAGCGCCGTGGCACCCACCTGCACCCGCTGGTCGGCAACATCCCGGAAGGCCGCCTGATGCTGGAAAGCGACGCGCCCTACCTGCTGCCACGAAGCCTCAGGCCCAAGCCGAAGAACGGCCGCAACGAGCCCGCGTTCCTCCCCGAAGTGCTTCGCGAGGTGGCGCTGCACCGCGGCGAAACGGTGGAACACACCGCCGCCCACACCAGCGCCTGCGCCCGCGCGTTCTTTGGCCTGCCTGAGGTTTCTTGACGCATATCAACGAGGTCCCTGGCCTTGGCGGGCACAATGATGGCACCTTGCCAATAATGTTTCCGCCAACTCAGAGAAGACCTACCATGGGTGCCTGGCTTAGCAACGTTTCCCTCAAATACAAGTTCTGGGCCGTCAACGCAGTGGCCTTCGTCACCACGCTGATGCTGGTGCTCTATGCCGTGCACCTGGAGCAGCAGGCCCGCGCCAGCGGCGCCCAGGCGCAAGCGCAGGCCCAGGCCGAACTGCTCGCGGCCTGGCCCGCCGGGCAGGCGCTACCCACGCAGGCCAACCTGATCAAGTGGCGCAACGGCCAGACACCGCAGTTTGCCGGCGAACCGCTCGAGGCCCTGCGCGATGCCCAGGGCTGGGTCGAACTGCCCAGTGCCTGGATCCTCGGCGACAACCCGCTGCGCGGCGCCCAGGTGCTGCGCCGGGACGAGCAGCACATCGCCGTGCTTGCCCAGTCCCCCAGCCTGCGCCAGGTCTATTTCGACCGTTTCAGCAACTATGCCGTGTGCGTGCTGATCCTGATGCTGGCGATGCTGTGCGCCTCGCAGCTGCTGATCCGCTTCCTGCTCAGCCAGCTCAACACCCTCAAGGACGTGATGCTGCACGTGGAAAAAACCGGCGACCTCTCGGCCCGGGTACCGCTGGCCTGCGGCGACGAAGTCGGGCAGATGGCCGGTGCGTTCAACGCCATGCAGACCACTTACCACCGCGTGGTCAGCACCGTGGCGCGCACCGCCGCGCAGCTCGACTCGGGCGCCGCGCGCCTGGCCGGCAGCATGGACGAGGTGCGCCACGGCATGATCGGCCAGCAGAGCGAGACCGACCAGGCGGCTACCGCGATCAACGAGATGACCGCCACGGTGCACCATATCGCCCAGCACGCCGGCGCCACCCGCGACCTGTCGCAGACCGCCGATACCCTGGCCGGCAGCGGCCAGGCCGTGGTCAGCCGCGTGCAGGACTCTATTGCCGGGCTATCCAGCGGTGTGCAGCAGACTGCCGAGATGATCCGCCAGCTGGCTGACGACAGCCAGAAAATCAATGGCGTGGTGGGGGTCATCCACAGCATTGCCGAACAGACCAACCTGCTTGCCCTCAACGCCGCCATCGAGGCCGCCCGGGCCGGCGACCTGGGCCGGGGCTTCGCCGTGGTCGCCGACGAAGTGCGCAACCTGGCCAAGCGTGTGCAGACCTCTACCGACGAGATCACCACCATGGTCGCCGACCTGCAGGCCGGCACCCGCGACGCAGTGGATTTCATGCAGGAAAGCTCGTACAAGGCCGACGATTGCGTCAAGCAGGCGCGCGAGGCCGGCGAGGCCCTGGCCGAGATCACCAGCGCCGTGGCGCAGATGCGCGAAAGCAACACCCAGATCGCCGTGGCCGCCGAGCAGCAGAGCCAGGTGGCCGAGGAGATGAACCGCGCCGTCGTCAGTATCCGCGACGTGACCGAAGAGACCGTGCAGCAGACCGTGGGCTCGGCCACCACCAGCAGCGAACTGGCGACCCTCGCCGGCGAACTGAACAAGGCCATCGGCCAGCTCAAGCTCTGACCCTCACTGGCTATGGTCACCATAGCCAGCCTCGATTGGCCCCCATGCGGGGGCCGCACTAAGCTTTGCACAGGCCCCCGAGGATCTGTCCATGAGCAAACGACTGCCCAACCTGCCCGCCTGGCAATGGCGCGGCTACCACCACAATCACCGCCACCCCACCAACCTGGTGCTGCATCTGATCGCCGTGCCGCTGTTCATCCTGGGCGCGCTGCTGGTGTTGTCGGGGCTGTTCGGGCTGGACCTGTCGCAGATCGCCGTGGGTGTCATCGCATTGGTGGCCGGGCTCGGCCTGCAACGCCAGGGGCATCGCCTGGAAGCCGAGCAGCCCGAGCCTTTCGCCAATCGCCAGGATGCCGTGCAGCGGCTGCTCACCGAGCAGTTCATCACCTTCCCGCGCTTCGTGCTGAGCGGCGCCTGGTGGCGGGCCTGGCGCGAGCGGCACAAGCATCGCCACTGAGCGAAAACATCGCGGGGCAAGCCCGCTCCCACAAGCGCCATTGAGCGCGGTGGGAACGGGCTTGCCCCGCGATTGACTTGCTGAAGATGGCTCAGGCGAACACGGTCACCGTCTGCCGGCTCAACGCCAGCAACTCCCCTTCGGCCGTCCACAACGCAGCGGCCGCATGCCCATAGCCATCCCGGGCATACTCGGTCTCGACCACATAGCGGCACCAGTCGAGGGTCGACAGCTGCGGCGTGGGCTGCACGAACTCGATCGTCCAGGTCAGCGTGCTGCCGGCGGCGGGCTGCTTGAGATATGGCAGCAGGCTGGGCGGCCAGGCATCGACCAGCGCCAGCAGGTGCGCCACCCCGACCAGCTCCTCGGCGACATCACGCAGGCGTACCCAACCGCCCATATGCCGTGAGTCGTTGCCACTGAACGGCAGGCCGCCCACCGCCCAGCGAAACGCCACGTGCTGCATGAACTCCGGTGTAATGCCCTTGATGAAGGGCAGCTCCGGTGCCGCCTCCTGCACCGGCTTCATCGGCATCGCGGCTGGCGCGTCGACCGCCACCACGGAAGGACGACCGGCACCGAAACTGCCCTGCACCAGGGTCACCACCTGGCCATCCTGCACGGCGCGCCCCAGCAAGGTGCTGACCGCCTTGCCCTCGCGCAGCACTTCCACCTCCAGGCTGATCGGCATATCCGGCGCCGCCGGGCCAACGAAGGTGATGGCCAGCGAACGCACAGGGCGGTTGTCGTCGAGCTTCTGGCGCATCGCTTCGTGCACCATCGCCGCCATCAGGCCGCCGAACACCGCCCGCCCCTGGGCCCAGCCAGCCGGCACGCTGACCGCCTCGGGGTGAGTGCGCGCGGCTGTCAGCAATTCTGTGAAGTTCATGTGCCAGGGCTCCTGCGCGAAAAGAACCGATAGTAACCAGCGATCACGCCAGCCACAGCCCGCATTTCGGTCATTTGCCGGGACTAACGGCGCGCCAGGGCTTTTTGCAATGCCTCGAGAGTCAGATCCGAGCGCCCCTCGGCAGCATGCAGCTCATGCTCCCAGGCCACCTTGCAGCCCGCCAGGTCGCTATGCTCACGCACCTGCAGCAACCACTGCACGCGGTCATGCCAGTCGCCAAGATCGCCTTGCGCTTTTTTCAACAGACGCCGCAGCTTCTTGCCGGCATGCTCGAGCTGGGGGTAGGCCTCGTCCCCATAGCGAACGCGCTTGATCAGCAGGCGCAGACGATGCCGATCATGGGCCGGATCATCCAGTGCCTTGGCCAGCTTGCGCCATTGCTTCTCCAGGCGCTTGTCGATGCGCCTGCGCATGCCTTGCATCAAGCCTTCGCGGTCGGCAGCACGCAAGAACAGCGGGAAGGCGTCGAGAATCGCCAGTACCCGAGTAAGCTGGGCACTGGACGCGACGCCGGCAAAGGTCCGTGCCCTTCCCTCCTGGCGGCGCTCGCCGGCCTGCACATGACCGCGCCCGACCAGTTGCGCGGCCAGCACTTCGCGGTCACGCAACGGTGTGGTGAGCGTGCCCAGTGCCCCCGCCGCTTCCTCCAACTGCTCGACACCCGGCAAGCCACGCAAGGGCCGCAACAAGCTACGCAGCCGCCGCAGGGTGGTGCGCAGGTCGTGCAGCGCCTCGCTATCGGTATCGGCGGCGAGACGCTCGCGGCAGGCCAGCATCCCCACCTGCAGGGCCAGGACCCTGGAAACCACATGGTCGATCATGCTCGGCATGTGACGCTCCTCACTCAACGCCCGGCGCGGGACTCACGAATGTAGAAACGCGCCTTCTCGGCCTTGCGGGTGCAACCTTCAAAGCCTTCGAACTGCTGCTGGGTCTTGGCGCCGGTCAGCAGCGACAACGCCTTGGAATAGCTCACGGTGCCGGCAAAGCCTTCGGCCTTGGCCAGATCCAGTTCCTTCCAGGCGGCATCGAGCTGGGTCGCGCAACTGTCGCGATAGGCCGTCTTGCCCGCGCAGCCGGCCAGGGCCAGGGCAATCAGAGGAAGGGTGATCCAGGCTTTCATCGGTAATACCTCGAGGGTGAAAAACTAAGGTGGCCGTTCGACGGCACAGCAAACGAAAAGTGCCCTGCTCAGCGTAGTTCAGCGCGGGCTACATTGAAGCACAGGTGCCATTAGGTGCATTGTTGGACCATGGTTGCACAGCTGCAGGGGGAATAGTCATGGGCAAACGCGTGGCATTGGTACTGGGCTCCGGTGGCGCCCGAGGGTATGCGCACATCGGCGTGATCGAGGAAATCGAACGGCGCGGCTACGAGATCGCCTGCATCGCCGGTTGCTCCATGGGCGCGGTGATCGGCGGCATCTACGCCGCCGGCAAGCTCGACGAGTACCGCAGCTGGATCGAGAGCCTGGACTACCTCGACGTGCTGCGCCTGGTCGATGTCAGCTTTCGCCTGGGCGCCATTCGTGGCGACAAGGTGTTCGGGCAAATCCGCAAGATCGTCGGCGAGATCAACATCGAGCAGTTGCGCATTCCCTACACGGCAGTCGCCACCGACCTGACCAACCAGCAGGAAATATGGTTCCAGGAGGGCTGCCTGCACCAGGCCATGCGCGCCTCGGCGGCCATCCCCAGCCTGTTCACCCCGGTGGTGCAAGGCAATCGCATGCTGGTCGATGGCGGCATTCTCAATCCGCTGCCGATCGTCCCGGTGGTGTCCAGCCACTGCGACCTGATCATCGCCGTCAACCTCAACGCCACCAACCAGATGCAGTATCAGTTGCCGGTGATCGAGCGTCCGGCGGCGTTCAAGATGCGTTTCGACGCCTTGATCAGCTCGCTGGGGTCGCGCCTGCCGTTCCGACGCAAGCCGGCCGAACAGCTGATCCGTCTGGAGCAGGAGATCGTCGCCGAAGGGCTCGCCGCATCCAACCCCTGGCTGGGCGAGAGCGCCGAACCGCAAGGCCAGCAGCCGGCGGCGGCGCCGCAGAGCGAAGGCGCGCCCAAGTCGGCCACCGGCTCGTTCATCGTCGACAACGTCGGCCCGGCGTCCTTGCTGGACCTGATCAACCAGAGTTTCGAAGTGATGCAGACGTCGTTGGCGCAGTACAAGATCGCCGGGTATCCGCCGGATGTGCTGATCAACGTTCCCAAGCGGGTATGCCGCTTCTTCGAGTTCTACAAGGCGCCGGAGCTGATCGCCCTGGGGCGGGAGATTGCCCGGGACACGCTGGACAATCATGAAGGGGTTCGGCGCTCCTGAGGCCATCGCGATAGCGCCATCAAGCACAAAAACGAAACAGGTCGCATTAAGCGGCCTGTTTCGCGATCAGCACACGACTCAGTAGCGGGTGATGTCGGCACTGCCTTCCAGCAGCTTGCGATAGGCCGCGAAGTCCTGCGAACCGGCACGCGATGCGAGGTAGCGACGGATCTGCGCTTTCTCTTCATCGGTGGCGGCGGCACCTTCGTTGACGCCCTTCAACTGCAGGACCACCAGGCTGCCATCGCCCAGCACCACGCTGCCGTAGACCGGCTTGTCCTTGGCCGCTGGCTTGCCGAGGCGGAACACCGCCTGCAGCTCGGCCGGATCGATGCCGTCCTGGCCGCGAGTGACCGCTTCATGGAGCTTCCAGCCCTGACCTTCGGCCTTGACCGAGCCATCGCGCAGGCCAGCGATCAGTTTGTCGGCCTTGGCCTTGAGTTCGGCAATCGCCTTCTCCTTGGCCAGGTGCTCGCTGATGTTCTTGGCCACGGCCTCCAACGGCAGCTGCTCGGGTTTGCGGTGCTCCTTGACGCGCACGACCACCACAGTTTCCGGATCGAGTTCGATGGCGTTGCTGTTGGCGCCCTCTTCCAGCACCTGCTCGCTGAACGCGGCCTGGATCACCGCACGGTTGGCAGTGATGCCTTCGCCGCCCTCGCGACCGAAGGCTGCGGAAGTGTGTACCTTCAGGCCCAGGTCCTGGGCCGGCTGGGCCAGGTCGGAAGCTTCGAAGGCGGTGTCTTCGAGCTGCTTGGTGGCCTCGACGAAGCGCTGCTCCACCTGCTGGGTCTTCAGCTCGTGGGTCAGTTTGTCCTTCAGGCTGGCGAAGCTCGGTACGTCCGGCGCCTGCACGCCCAGCAGCTTTATCAGGTGGTAGCCGAACTCGGTGCGCACCGGTGCCGATACCTGGTCCTTGTTCAGCTTGTACAGCGCGTCCTCGAAGGCCGGGTCGTACACGCCAGGGCCAGCGAAGCCGAGGTCACCACCGGTGTTGGCCGAACCCGGGTCCTGGGAGAATTCCTTGGCCAGCTTGGCGAAGTCCTCACCCTTGTCCAGGCGCTGCTGGATCTCTTCGATGCGGGCCTTGGCCTTGGCATCGTCAGTCTTGTCGTTGACCTCGATCAGGATGTGCGCGGCATGGCGCTGCTCGCCCAGATTGGCGATTTCCTTCTCGTACAGGGCCTTGAGCTCGCCGTCGTCGACCTTGACCTGGTCGAAGAAGGCCGACTTCTTCAGCTCGAGGTAATCGATGACCACTTGATCCGGGGTCATGAATTCCTTGGCGTGCTGGTCGTAGTGCGCCTTGACCTCGTCGTCGCTCACCTTGACCGCGGCCGGATCGGCCTTGAAGGTCTGCGAGGCGAAATCACGGGTCTGCTTCTCGAGGCGGGCGAAGGCCTCGACCTGCTTGTCGGTGACGAAGCTGCTGCCGGCAAGGCCGGTGCGCAGTTGGCCGATGAGCATTTCCTGGGCGAGCATCTCGCGGAACTGCATGCGGCCGTAGCCCATCTGGCGGATGACCGAATCGAAGCGCTCGGCGCTGAACTTGCCATCGACCTGGAATTCAGGCGTCTGCAGGATCAGCTGATCCAGCGCGGCCTCGGAAAAAGCGAACTTGGCGTCTTCGGCACCCTGCAACAGCAGCTTGCGATCGATCAGCCCCTTGAGCGCGGCTTCGCGCAGCATCTTCTCGTCCAGCAGCGCAGGGTCGAAATCCTTGCCCAACTGTTGCATCAGCTGACGGCGCTGCATGTCCACGGCCTGGCTCAGCTCGTTCTGGCTGATGGTCTGGCCGTTCACCTTGGCGGCGTCCTGGCTATGGCTGGCGGCCTGGAAAATGGCCTCGAAACCGGTCAACGCCATCAGTACGACGATGAGGCCGATGATGGTCTTGGCAATCCAACCTTGTGAATTGTCCCTGATATTCTGCAGCATGCGTCCCCCAGAAACGGCTGTACCACTGCGTCGACAACCGCGGAGCGTGGGTAGAATCCTGATAGAAGAAAGGCGCATCCAGTGGATGCGCCTTTTCGAAGCGAGCGTGCCAGCGGGAACGTTTGCGACCCGCCGTCACGCGGTCGGCCCTGGCGACGCCCGGGCCGGCTGAAAGACGACTTAGTTGACGGCGTCTTTCAGGCCCTTGCCAGCTTTGAAGCCAGGAACCTTGGCGGCAGCGATCTTGATCGCCTTGCCGGTTTGCGGATTACGGCCGGTGCGCTCTGCGCGCTCCTTGACCGAGAAGGTGCCGAAGCCAACCAGGACAACATCGTCACCGGCTTTCAGGGCGCCTTGAACGGATTCGATCACTGCGTCCAGCGCACGGCCGGCTACAGCTTTCGGGATGTCAGCGGATGCGGCGATAGCGTCAATCAGTTCCGACTTGTTCACTCTAAGTCCCCTTATTTCTCTATTGAGTTTGTTTCTAAGTATGTAATGAAAAGCTTATGAAACGAGCGCTGGGTGGCCTGTTGACACTGGCGTGCCGCTTTATAGCAAGGGGCCGAAAATGCTGTCAACCAAAGCCCCCCAGCGAAATACGTACTAGTGCGTGCTGATTCTTTCCTTAGCATCGCCGTCGCGCTTCTCATCTTTCGCGACAATCTCCGGAGCCACATCTGGCAAGGGCTCCGGGGCGTATTGCAGCGCAATTTGGAGGACTTCGTCAATCCATTTGACCGGTTTGATCTGAAGATCTTGTTTGATGTTTTCCGGAATCTCCTTCAAGTCGCGAACATTCTCTTCCGGAATGATCACCGTCTTGATGCCGCCACGGTGTGCCGCCAGGAGTTTTTCCTTGAGCCCGCCAATGGCCAGAACCTGGCCACGCAAGGTGATCTCACCGGTCATCGCCACATCGGCGCGAACCGGGATCTGGGTCAGGGCCGACACCAGCGCGGTGCACATGCCGATACCGGCGCTCGGGCCATCCTTGGGCGTGGCACCTTCGGGCATGTGGATGTGAACGTCGCGCTTCTCGTGGAAGTCTGCAGCGATCCCCAGGCTTTGAGCGCGACTGCGCACCACCGTCTGCGCGGCAGTGATCGACTCGACCATGACGTCGCCGAGCGAACCGGTCTTGATCAATTGCCCCTTGCCGGGAATGACCACGGCCTCGATGGTCAGCAATTCGCCACCCACCTGGGTCCATGCAAGGCCCGTGACCTGGCCGATCTGATCCTGCTGCTCGGCCAGGCCGTAGCGGAACTTGCGCACGCCCAGCAACTGCTCGAGCTGCTCGCCGGTCACCTTGACCTTCACCTGTTTGGCGCCGGTGTGCTCCTTGACCACTTTGCGGCAGACCTTGGCGATCTGGCGCTCCAGGCCACGCACGCCGGCCTCGCGGGTGTAGTAGCGAATGATGTCGCGGATGGCCGAGACGTCGACCTCCAGCTCATCCTTCTTCAAACCATTGGCCTTGACCTGCTTGGGCACCAGGTACTTAACCGCGATGTTGATCTTCTCGTCCTCGGTGTAGCCCGGCAGGCGGATGACTTCCATACGGTCAAGCAGCGCCGGCGGGATGTTCATCGAGTTCGAGGTGCACAGGAACATCACGTCCGAGAGGTCGTAGTCGACTTCCAGGTAGTGGTCGTTGAAGTTGTGGTTCTGCTCGGGGTCGAGCACCTCCAGCAACGCCGAAGCCGGGTCACCACGCATGTCGCTGCCCATCTTGTCGATCTCGTCGAGCAGGAACAGCGGATTGCGTACACCGACCTTGGTCATTTTCTGAATCAGACGACCGGGCATCGAACCGATGTAGGTACGACGGTGGCCACGGATCTCAGCTTCGTCACGCACGCCCCCCAGGGCCATGCGCACGAACTTGCGGTTGGTGGCGGCGGCGATCGACTCGGCCAGCGAGGTCTTGCCCACGCCAGGTGGACCGACCAGGCACAGCACCGGGCCGCGGATCTTCTTCACCCGCTTCTGCACGGCGAGATACTCGAGGATGCGCTCCTTGACCTCTTCCAGGCCATAGTGGTCCGCGTCGAGGATCTCCTCGGCCTTGGTCAGGTCCAGGCGCACCTTGCTCTGGGCCTTCCACGGCACCTGCACCAGCCAGTCGAGGTACGAGCGCACCACGGTGGCTTCGGCCGACATCGGCGACATCTGCTTGAGCTTGTTCAGCTCGGCCTGGGCCTTGGCCAGGGCGTCCTTGGGCAGGCCTGCGGCGTCGATGCGCTTTTTCAGCTCCTCGACTTCGTTGTGACCTTCGTCGCCATCACCGAGCTCCTTCTGAATGGCCTTCATCTGCTCATTCAGGTAGTACTCGCGCTGGCTGCGCTCCATCTGCTTCTTCACGCGACCACGGATGCGCTTCTCGACCTGCAGCAGGTCGATCTCGGCATCGAGCAGCGCCAGCACGTGCTCGACACGCGCCTGCAGCTCGACGATCTCGAGGATCTCCTGCTTCTGCTCGATCTTCAACGCCATGTGCGCGGCCATGGTATCGACCAGGCGTCCAGGCTCTTCGATGCTGTTGAGCGAGGACAACACTTCGGCCGGGACTTTCTTGCCCAGTTGCACGTATTGCTCGAACTGCGACAGCAAGGTGCGCACGAAGACCTCGGACTCGCGCTCGGCGGTCTCGACTTCGTCGATCAGGCTGACTTCAGCACGGATATGGCCATCGACTTCGTTGAAGCGCTCGACAGCGCCACGCTGCTCACCCTCGACCAGCACCTTGACGGTGCCATCGGGCAGCTTGAGCAGTTGCAGCACGGTGGCGACGGTGCCCACGCGATACAGGGCGTCTTCGCCTGGATCGTCGTCGGCAGGATTCTTCTGGGCCAGCAGGAGGATCTGCTTCTCGCCCGTCATCGCGGCCTCGAGGGCCTCGATGGACTTCTCACGCCCCACGAACAGTGGGATGACCATGTGCGGATAGACGACAACGTCGCGCAATGGCAAAAGAGGCAAGTCGAGGGTGGTCTTCATGATTTCGCCTCTACAGCGGCCATGTGGCCGGAAACCGTTGGAAATGGTGCTTGGGGCTAATGTGGGGGCAGCCCTGGGAAATTACAAGCGCCCAGGCCATGAAATGCAAAAAGGGGCCAAAAAGGCCCCTTCCTGTTGCTACCCCGTTCCCGATCAGGCGTCGGGAGCGGCCTTGGCTTGCGGCTCGCTGTTCTCGTAGATCAGCAGCGGCTGCGAAGAGCCTTCGATGACGCTTTCGTCGATCACCACCTTGCTGACATCCTTCTGCGAAGGGATCTCGTACATGGTGTCGAGCAGCACGCCCTCGAGGATCGAACGCAGGCCACGGGCGCCGGTCTTGCGCTCCAGAGCCTTGCGCGCAACGGCCTTGAGCGCATCGCTGCGGAACTCGAGGTCGACGCTTTCCATCTCGAACAGCTTGGCGTATTGCTTGGTCAGCGCGTTCTTCGGCTCGGTGAGGATCTGCATCAGCGCAGCCTCGTCCAGCTCGTCCAGCGTCGCCAGTACCGGCAGACGGCCGACGAACTCCGGAATCAGGCCGAACTTGACCAGATCGTCCGGCTCGACCTCACGCAGCGACTCGCCGACCTTCTTGCCCTCTTCCTTGCTGCGCACTTCGGCACTGAAGCCGATGCCGCCCTTGGTGGAGCGGTTCTGGATGACCTTTTCCAGGCCAGAGAACGCGCCACCGCAGATGAACAGGATGTTGCGGGTATCGACCTGCAGGAACTCCTGTTGCGGGTGCTTGCGACCGCCTTGCGGCGGCACCGAGGCAACAGTGCCCTCGATCAGCTTCAACAGCGCCTGCTGCACGCCCTCGCCCGAGACGTCACGGGTGATGGACGGGTTGTCCGACTTGCGCGAGATCTTGTCGATCTCGTCGATGTAGACAATGCCCATCTGGGCCTTTTCCACGTCGTAGTCGCACTTCTGCAGCAGTTTCTGAATGATGTTCTCGACGTCCTCACCCACATAACCGGCTTCGGTCAGGGTGGTGGCATCGGCAATGGTGAACGGTACGTTCAGCAGGCGCGCGAGCGTCTCGGCCAGCAGCGTCTTGCCCGAGCCGGTCGGCCCGATCAGCAGGATGTTGCTCTTGCCCAGTTCGACTTCGTCGCCCTTCTTGTCACGCTGGTTCAGGCGCTTGTAGTGGTTGTACACCGCTACTGCCAGCACCTTTTTCGCGCGTTCCTGACCAATGACGTACTGGTCCAGGATACCGCTGATTTCTTTCGGCGAGGGTAGCTTGTGCGCGCTGCTCTCGGCCTGGGCTTCCTGCACCTCCTCACGGATGATGTCGTTGCACAGGTCGACGCACTCGTCGCAGATAAATACCGAGGGGCCGGCAATCAACTTGCGCACTTCGTGCTGGCTTTTGCCGCAGAAGGAGCAATAGAGCAATTTGCCGTTGTCCTCGCCGTTACGGGTGTCAGTCATTCGATCGATCCAATCCGGTAGGCTTGAAACACAAGATGAAGGCAATCGCTGGCTTTTTCAAGTCCGCGGGTAGGCGCAATCTGCACCCACCCGCTCTGGCGCATTGCTTCAGGATGCCAGTTGCCGCTTGTCGTAGACCGAGTCGATCAGGCCGTACTCGGCCGCGCGCGCAGCGCTCATGAAGTTGTCACGCTCGGTGTCGCGCTTGATGGTTTCCAGCGGCTGGCCGGTGTGATGGGCCAGCAGCTCGTTCAGGCGCGCCTTGATGTTGAGGATTTCCTGGGCGTGGATCTCGATATCGGTCGCCTGGCCCTGGAAACCGCCCAGCGGCTGGTGAATCATCACCCGCGAGTTGGGCAGGCAGTGGCGCTTACCGGCGGCACCCGCCGCAAGCAGGAAGGCGCCCATGCTGCAGGCCTGGCCGATGCAGATGGTCGAGACGTCCGGCTTGATGAACTGCATGGTGTCGTAGATCGACATGCCAGCCGTCACGGAGCCGCCTGGGGAGTTGATGTAAAGATGGATATCCTTGTCCGGGTTTTCCGCCTCAAGGAACAGCAGTTGCGCCACTACCAGGTTGGCCATGTAGTCCTCTACAGGGCCGACCAGGAAGATCACGCGCTCCTTCAGGAGGCGCGAATAGATGTCGTAGGCGCGTTCGCCACGGGCGGACTGCTCGATAACCATCGGGACCAGGCCGCCCGCGGCCTGGATGTCAGAGCTCTGCTGAATATAAGAATTGCGGGACATGTCCTGCACTCACTCCCAAATAGTCATGGCTTGAATACGCACAAGCCAGCGCGAAGGCTGGCTTGTGGGGGTTTCCTACGAGAGTAGCCTGTTACTCAGCGTCGGCAGCTGCCTGGGCTGGTTTCACCGCTTCTTCGTACGAGACCGATTTGTCGGTCACAGTCGCTTTCTGCAGGACAGTATCTACAACTTGTTCTTCCAGTACAACCGAACGCACTTCGTTCAGTTGCTGGTCGTTCTTGTAGTACCAGGCGATGACCTGCTCAGGCTCCTGGTAGGCCGAGGCCATCTCTTCGATGACTTCGCGAACCTTGGCTTCGTCCGGCTTCAGGTCGAACTGCTTGACCACTTCGGCAACGATCAGACCCAGAACCACGCGGCGCTTGGCCTGCTCTTCGAACATCTCGGCTGGCAGCTGCTCAGGCTTGATGTTGCCACCGAACTGCTGAACGGCCTGCACGCGCAGACGGTTGACTTCGTTTTCCAGCAGGGCTTTCGGCACGTCGACCGGGTTGGCGGCCAGCAGACCGTCCATGACCTGGTTCTTGACCTTGGTCTTGATGGCCTGGCGCAGTTCACGCTCCATGTTCTTGCGAACTTCGGCGCGGAAGCCTTCCAGGGTCGATTCCTTGATGCCGAACTGGGCGAAGAAGGCTTCGTTCAGTTCTGGCAGCACAGGGGCCGAAACGCTGTTGACGGTAATGGTGAACTCGGCGGCCTTGCCTGCCAGGTCCAGGTTCTGGTAGTCCTCAGGGAAGGTCACGTTGACCACGCGCTCTTCGCCAGCCTTGGCGCCAACCAGACCTTCTTCGAAGCCCGGGATCATACGGCCGGAACCCAGCACCAGCTGGGTGCCCTTGGCCGAACCACCGGCGAAGGCTTCACCGTCGATCTTGCCGACGAAGTCGATGTTGACCTGGTCGTCGTTCTGCGCGGCGCGCTCGACGGCCTCGAAGCGGGTGTTCTGCTTGCGCAGGACTTCCAGCATGTTGTCCAGGTCGGAGTCAGCCACTTCGGCGCTCAGGCGCTCGACGGCGATCGAGTCGAAACCGGCAACGGTGAACTCAGGGAAGACTTCGAAGATGGCGACGAACTCGAGGTCCTTGCCTTTTTCGAACGATTTTGGCTCGACGGCAGGAGCGCCGGCCGGGTTCAGCTTCTGCTCGACGATGGCTTCGTAGAAGGAAGCCTGGACCAGGTCACCGAAGGCTTCCTGACGGGCATCGGCCTCGAAACGCTGGCGGATCACGCTCATCGGCACCTTGCCTGGGCGGAAGCCCGCGATCTTGGCGCGCTTGGCAGTCTGCTGCAGACGCTTGTTGACTTCGTTCTCGACGCGCTCGGCCGGAACGGCGATGGTCATGCGGCGCTCGAGAGCGGAAGTGTTTTCAACAGAAACTTGCATGGATATTCCTCGTTGCACAGACGTTAGCCGGCGATAACCCGACTCCAGAATCAAGGGCAAACATTCTAGTGACTCGCGCACCAGAAGTCACCCCACCCGGATTGTCGGCGAAACACGCCGGTCGATTTCCCTGGAAGGCCCGCACGACGGGGCGTCGAGCCTATTCATATAACGACCGCGCGCCACCTCGAATGCCGCGCAGTTGTAAAACCTTGTCAAACAAACAACAGCCTGGGCGATCGCCAGTTTTATTGCGGCTCGATATCGTTGAACTGGCAGTATTCTTCCCAAGCCAGACCCAACGCCTCGGCCACCTCGCGGTGCACCTCCAGGCGCATGGCCTGTAACTGCTCCGGCGACTCGGCGATCAACTGCAACGCGTACTCCCAGGGCTGGACACCCTGCTCCTGGGCTGCATCCTCGAACGCCCATTCGATCTGCTGGGCCTGCTCGCGGGCATCCAGTTCGCGGATTTCTTCGAGCAACTGCGGATTGGCCTCGGCAAAACGCTGCAGCGCCAGGGCCTGGCGCGCCTCTTTTGCAATCATTTGCGCTACTCCTCTGGCAGCCTGTTCGGCCAGGCATTCAACCGGCTGAAATCTAACAGCTTTTATCGCCTGACCACCAGTAGCCACAGGCACCGGATGGCAGAAACAAAAAAGGCGCCCGATCATTCGATCCGGGCGCCTTCTGAAAATATGGGGTGGACGATGGGAATCGAACCCACGACAACCGGAATCACAATCCGGCGCTCTACCAACTGAGCTACGCCCACCATAATGCAGTGTTGCGGTACAGCCTTACAGAAACATGGTGCGGACGAAGAGACTCGAACTCTTACAGCTTGCGCCGCTGGAACCTAAATCCAGTGTGTCTACCAATTTCACCACGTCCGCATGAAACGCTTAGAACAAGGGCGCCGGATCATTCAATCGAGGCGCCCCTGAAAAATCTGGGGTGGACGATGGGAATCGAACCCACGACAACCGGAATCACAATCCGGCGCTC
>NZ_JBMDJQ010000089.1:0-470 GCF_057809275.1 Pseudomonas sp. FG36 | reverse complement strand
GCCATCCGTAAGGAGCACTCCACGTGGGGTGGCCGAAAGATCAGTCACCTGCTTGATCAGCGCATCTGTGCCAGTACCGTAACCAATGTCCTGCATCGGCATGGATTGATCACCGCGGAGGCTTCCGAGGCTGCTAAACCATGGACACGCTTTGAGCGCGAAGCCCCGAATGATCTGTGGCAGATCGATTTTAAAGGTTTCTTCCAAACGGCTCAGGGACCTTGTTATCCGCTGACGCTGATTGATGACCACTCACGCTTTAACCTTGTGATACAGGCCTGCGCACATCAGCGCACAGGGTTGGTCATGGAGCACCTGACCGATCTGTTCAGCCGGTATGGACTGCCCGTGCAGATCAACGCGGATAATGGCTCGCCCTGGGGGGCGCCAAGAAATCCCGGAGAACTCACACCCCTAGGTATCTGGTTGGTTCGCCTGGGAATTCGACTGACTTTCAGCAGGCCAGGCCA
>NZ_JBMDJQ010000088.1:0-509 GCF_057809275.1 Pseudomonas sp. FG36 | reverse complement strand
TAGGTATCTGGTTGGTTCGCCTGGGAATTCGACTGACTTTCAGCAGGCCAGGCCACCCACAAACCAATGGCAAGGATGAGCGATTCCACCGGACGCTCAAGGCCGAGGTACTAACCGGGCGCAGTTTTCGGGATCTGCGAGAAGCGCAGGAAGCTTTCGACCTCTGGCGGGGCATTTACAACTACAAGCGTCCTCATCAGCAGCTGGGCTACAAAGTACCGGCAGATCGCTATCAGATGAGCAGGCGGGCTTTCCCAAGCCGTCTACCGCCCGTTGAATACGGTCCCGATGATATTTTGGTGAAACCCTACAGCAGTCAGTTCCGCTTCAAGAAACGCTCATTTCGGATAGCCAAGGCGCTAGCAGCGCTATGTGTTGGCGCTCCGTCGCAGCGATCAAGGGCCTGACCATTTTGATGTTTACTTTTGCCAGCACAAGCTGCGAACCATCGACTTCAACAACCCCGACGGTAAGCGATAATGTGTCCACCATGTCCCCGCACATGTGTC
>NZ_JBMDJQ010000087.1:0-537 GCF_057809275.1 Pseudomonas sp. FG36 | reverse complement strand
ACGGCAGCATGTAGTCCGGCAGCACACCTTGCAGACGCTCGTGCAGTTCGCCGATCGCCGCAACGTCACCGGTGAAGTACGCCACCAGGCGTTTATCCCCCGGCGCGTCCTCACGCACGATCACCGCCGCGTCGCGCACGCCCGGGCATTCGCCCAGACGCGCCTCGATTTCGCCCAGTTCGATGCGGAAACCGCGCAGCTTGATCTGCTGGTCGGCACGGCCCAGGTAACGCAGGGTGCCGTCGGCCTGCCAACTGACCAGGTCGCCACTGCGGTACATGGTGCCGCCATTGAACGGATCCGGCAGGAAGCGCTCGGCCGTCAGCTCTGGCTGGCCCAGGTAACCCAGGGCCACGCCGTCGCCGGCGATGTACAACTCACCTACTGCTCCCACCGGCAGCAGTTGCTGGCGGGCATCGAGCACGTAGCAGCGGCTGTTGCCGATCGGTGTGCCGATCGGGATGCTGCCCTCACCCACCGCAGTGATTTCGTGGGTGGTGCTGAAGGTGGTGGCCTCGGTCGGGCCGTAGCCATTGA
>NZ_JBMDJQ010000086.1:0-594 GCF_057809275.1 Pseudomonas sp. FG36 | reverse complement strand
CCGACGGTACGACCGCCTTCACGGATG
This sequence comes from Pseudomonas sp. FG36, assembly GCF_057809275.1. Taxonomy (NCBI): domain Bacteria; kingdom Pseudomonadati; phylum Pseudomonadota; class Gammaproteobacteria; order Pseudomonadales; family Pseudomonadaceae; genus Pseudomonas; species Pseudomonas sp. FG36. The sequence continues at coordinate 567 of NZ_JBMDJQ010000086.1, read as the reverse complement.
GCGAAACGCAGACCGTCTTCCATTGCGATGGTCTTGATCAGGGTGACAGTCATCTGGATGTTGTCACCTGGCATTACCATTTCAACGCCTTCCGGCAGTTCGCAGTTACCGGTCACGTCAGTGGTACGGAAGTAGAACTGAGGACGGTAGCCTTTGAAGAACGGAGTGTGACGGCCGCCTTCTTCCTTCGACAGGACGTAGACTTCTGCGGTGAACTTGGTGTGCGGCTTGACCGAACCTGGCTTGACCAGAACCTGGCCACGCTCAACGTCGTCACGCTTGGTACCACGCAGCAGAACGCCGCAGTTCTCGCCAGCACGACCTTCGTCCAGCAGCTTGCGGAACATCTCAACACCGGTGCAGGTGGTGGTGGTGGTGTCACGCAGACCAACGATTTCCAGGGCGTCCTGAACGCGGACGATACCACGCTCGATACGACCGGTAACAACGGTACCACGACCCGAGATCGAGAATACGTCTTCGATTGGCATCAGGAACGGCTGGTCGATGGCACGAACTGGCTCAGGGATGTAGGCATCCAGAGTTTCTACCAGCTTCTTGACAGCG
>NZ_JBMDJQ010000085.1:0-1078 GCF_057809275.1 Pseudomonas sp. FG36 | reverse complement strand
CTATCAGCCGGCAAGCTCTCGATATGACTGGGATAGGTCATTTCGGGGAGCTTTTCAGGGAATGGGCGTGGAGATGGCTGGTAGCAAGACGCCGGTGTTTTCTGCTTCAGCGCTTCATGCAAGCGCTCGTGATTGTAGTGCTGCCGAAAGCGGTCAAAGTGCCGTTGTTGAGCCTCCCAGGCCACTGCCGGCGGTGATGGGAGCGTGCTTTTGAGCGTTCGATGCATGCGCTCGTGGCGGCCATTTTGTTCAGGCCGACCAGGCGCAATGCGCTCGGGAATGATGCCTAGACGCAGCCACCAGATCGACAGCTGAGAAAGTCCCGCACGCCCCTTACTGGCAAACGGCACACCGTTATCAGTACGAATCCGCTCAGGCAGGCCATTCTCTCGGAACACTTGGGTGAAAACGGCCTGGGTTTCCAGCAGGTTGGTATTGGGCATGCTGTGACAGGCGAGCAGGAAACGAGTGGCGTGATCCATGATCGTCAGCGGATAGCACCAGACGCCTGCACCTGTCAGGAATTGACCTTTGTAGTCCGCACTGAACAGCTGGTTAGGCGACTCGGCCTTCTCCAGGGGCTTGGGATAGACCGCTACACGCTGACGTAAGCGGCGTGGTTTGACCAATTCGGCTTTCTTGAGGATGTTGTAGATCGCTGTCTTCGAGGGCGGCGCCTGATCAGGGAAACGCTCCTGTAGCGCAGCCTGGATCTTTTTCGGCCCCGGTTCCGTTTCGCCTCGACTGCGCAATTCGATGATGGCTTCGCGAACTGCGGCGGGTACGACCCAATCCTGGTTCAACCGGCGGCGGCTGCGTTCTTCCAGCCCCGAAGGCCCCTCTTTCTCATATCGCTCGACCCATTTGTAGCCAGTCTTTCGGCTGATCTCGTAGGCCTGGCACAGGGCACTGAAGCTGGGCGGCCCCTGCAGGTAATCCGCGATGAAAAGCATTTTAAGGTCCATAGGTTTCAGCTCTCGCCAAGGCATGGTCAGATCCTCGAAAACCGACCCTGCCAGTTAAAGACTGTTACCTATGTGCGTGAACTGATTTGTAACCCATGTGGGTGAGTCATACC
>NZ_JBMDJQ010000084.1:0-1248 GCF_057809275.1 Pseudomonas sp. FG36 | reverse complement strand
AATTCTACCGGACTCAAGCCATTCAGTCTGAGACTGATGCGTTCTTGGTTGTAGTAGGCGATGTAATCCTCTAGCCCTGATGCCAGTTGCTCAACACTCTCAAACGACTCCAGGTAAAAAAACTCGCTCTTGAGCGTGCCGAAAAAGCTTTCCATGGCGGCGTTGTCCAGGCAATTGCCCTTACGCGACATGCTCTGCTCGATATTCTTCCCAGCCAGCATATGCCGGTAAGTTGGCTGTTGATACTGCCAGCCTTGATCGGAATGCAGTATCGGTGTGTCACCTGGATTCAGCCGCTCGAAGGCTTGCTCCAGCATTGTCGAAACCATCTTGAATTCAGGACGCCGGTTGATCTGATAAGCAAGGATCTCGCCGTTGTACAGGTCCATCACAGGCGAGAGAAACAGCTTCTGCCCCTTTACCTTGAACTCTGTCACGTCGGTTGCCCATTTCTGATTGGGGGCTTCTGCCTTGAATTTGCGCTTGAGTAGATCAGATGCAACAACCCCCTCGGAGCCTCGGTACGAGCGATATTTCTTAACTTTGACCAGAGATTTGAGGTCCATCAACTGCATCAGTCGCTGCACCTTCTTGTGGTTGACCACCTCGCCATTGTGCCCGAGGACCGCAGTGATACGACGATAGCCGTACCGCCCCTTATGTCCGTGATAGAGGCTGTTGATGCGCTCTTTGAGAGCAGCATGCTTGTCAGCCACCAGCACTTTGCTTTGGTAATAAAAGGTACTGCGTGCCAGCCCTGCAGCACGTAGCAGCAGAGCAAGTCGATGCCCGCGCCTCAATCCTTGGATAGCCTGCGTTTTCTTGCCTGCGCAGTTCGAGGGTCCGCTTGGATCAAGGCATCGAGCTTTTTTAGATAAGCATTCTCCGCGCGCAGGTATTCCAGTTCTTCGAGCATTTGCTTTGGTGTCAACTCGCTGTCCGCTGGAGTGGGCGGGCTTGTGCTGGACTGTTTTGATGGCTTGCGGGGCATGCTGAACTCTCGGGTACGGCGCGGGTGAAGGGCTTCTACTCCGCCTTTATCGTACAACCTTTTCCATTGCCTGATGCTACTCGGGCCGCGGATATCAAACTGCACGCAAGCTTGCTGGGCAGACAGTCCGTCTTGCTCAATGCACTGCAAAACCTTCAATTTGAACTGCGCGTCGTAGTGGCTGTACTTGGCAATCAAACCGGCTGCACCGTGTTGCTCGTAGCCCTTTACCCAGCGGCGTAACAGCGATGGACTCA
>NZ_JBMDJQ010000082.1:0-1484 GCF_057809275.1 Pseudomonas sp. FG36 | reverse complement strand
TGATACCCGTAGCTTCGGTGCATGGTTTGAGCCCCGTTACATCTTCCGCGCAGGCCGACTCGACTAGTGAGCTATTACGCTTTCTTTAAAGGGTGGCTGCTTCTAAGCCAACCTCCTAGCTGTCTAAGCCTTCCCACATCGTTTCCCACTTAACCATGACTTTGGGACCTTAGCTGACGGTCTGGGTTGTTTCCCTTTTCACGACGGACGTTAGCACCCGCCGTGTGTCTCCCATGCTCGGCACTTGTAGGTATTCGGAGTTTGCATCGGTTTGGTAAGTCGGGATGACCCCCTAGCCGAAACAGTGCTCTACCCCCTACAGTGATACATGAGGCGCTACCTAAATAGCTTTCGAGGAGAACCAGCTATCTCCGAGCTTGATTAGCCTTTCACTCCGATCCACAGGTCATCCGCTAACTTTTCAACGGTAGTCGGTTCGGTCCTCCAGTCAGTGTTACCTAACCTTCAACCTGCCCATGGATAGATCGCCCGGTTTCGGGTCTATACCCAGCGACTAAAGCGCCCTATTAAGACTCGCTTTCGCTACGCCTCCCCTATTCGGTTAAGCTCGCCACTGAATATAAGTCGCTGACCCATTATACAAAAGGTACGCAGTCACCTAACAAAGTAGGCTCCCACTGCTTGTACGCATACGGTTTCAGGTTCTATTTCACTCCCCTCTCCGGGGTTCTTTTCGCCTTTCCCTCACGGTACTGGTTCACTATCGGTCAGTCAGTAGTATTTAGCCTTGGAGGATGGTCCCCCCATGTTCAGACAAAGTTTCTCGTGCTCCGTCCTACTCGATTTCACTGGCAAGAGATTTTCGTGTACGGGGCTATCACCCACTATGGCCGCACTTTCCAGAGCGTTCCACTAATCTCAAACCAGCTTAAGGGCTGGTCCCCGTTCGCTCGCCACTACTAAGGGAATCTCGGTTGATTTCTTTTCCTCAGGGTACTTAGATGTTTCAGTTCCCCTGGTTCGCCTCTTGCACCTATGTATTCAGTACAAGATAACCAGCTTGTGCTGGCTGGGTTCCCCCATTCAGAGATCTCTGGATCACAGTCTGTTTGCCGACTCCCCAAAGCTTATCGCAGGCTACCACGTCTTTCATCGCCTCTGACTGCCAAGGCATCCACCGTATGCGCTTCTTCACTTGACCATATAACCCCAAGCAATCTGGTTATACTGTGAAGACGACATTCGCCGAAAATTCGCACGTCGCTCTTTCGAGCAGAACTCACAAATTTTACCTTAGCCTGAATAACCAGCAGTGAAACTGGCATTCAGTCTATTTCTATCACATATCCGAATTTTTAAAGAACGATCTGACAAAAGTCAGAAATCAACATTCATCACCGAATGTTCATTTCTAAGTTCTGAGCAGTGCTGCGAAACCTGAAAGAGTGGTGGAGCCAAGCGGGATCGAACCGCTGACCTCCTGCGTGCAAGGCAGGCGCTCTCCCAGCTGAGCTATGGCCCCG
>NZ_JBMDJQ010000081.1:0-1597 GCF_057809275.1 Pseudomonas sp. FG36 | reverse complement strand
CGGTTTTGCCTGCCTGATTTCTGATTTCTGATTTCTGATTTCTGATTTCTGATTTCTGATTTCTGATTTTAGTTTAGATGGTTAGTTTTGAAAATTTTATGCGCAGTCATTTGCGATGTCGGCGCTTATTCACCTTTACGCCTTACGGACATCCCTTTCAAGGTCTTCGGTAGAATCCGCTGAAATCCAGTCAGGAAGACACCAGTGATGTGGGCTTGTGCATACCCACGTTTCAACGGATCGGGTTATTAAGGTCGCTAAAAAAAAAGACCTTGAAAGGGATGGCCATAAGGTCGGGCTTGCTCAGAATAATGCTGTCGCGCCGAGAGTGCAGGGGATAACAGCATCATTGAAGCGATTGGATTTGTATGTTTGATTTACGTCATTTTCCTGATTTCTTCTTGAGATAATTTGCTCTGAAGTTCTTGTACGGTTGGTAGTGGTTCAATGATGATAGGGTCTTCGCGTTTAAATGTAGTGCTATATATCATTTCCCAGGTTTTGTCCAGGCTTTTGTCAAAGTTCTTCTGGGCCAATACCTTTTGATGCTCGGCTGAAATGATTGTCGTCAAGCTAGGGTCAGGCTCGAAAGTGTCAAGTGCTAATTTTTTCTGGTAAAGCTTTGCAGCCTTCTTCAGGTGTTTTTCTGTCACGTGTGGGCTGTCGAACCATTTCTCATACTTAGCAAATTTGGGTGTCGCTTCAGTTATTTTGACAGCATTTTTGTAATAGGCTGTATCTTTATAATTAATACCGAAGGTGCTCTTCGGTGCTTTCAGCATGTGCCCGGATGGGTCGATATTGTTGACCGGATTACCTGCGCAATAGACATAGGCGTTAATACCACCTTCACCAAATGGACTGAGGTTGTCCGGCGAACGGAACCTCATTAGACAAGGATCGTAGTCACGGTAGCCATTGCCGAGTGGATAGCACCCTGTCACTAGGTCCTTCCTTTGCCCGTTGAAGCCAAGCATGACTTCGAGGCCAGGGCACCCCGGTCTGTATCCGTAAGCCGTATACACCAAGGGATAAGGTGTTACGGGAGGCTGAGCCCCAATAACCGAGCCGTGGTTATCGGTAACCAGGAGGTATGCTTCGATCTTGGTCTTTTGCCCGTATCTATGCATGGGGTTCTCCGGAGCAGCGAGTGAATAACAGTACATTCACTCATTTTTTGGGAACGGGCTACTGGCAAATTTACCAGGTACGGTTCATGGTCGGCTCATGGAGCTCGAGCTTGTCCGGGCCCGTGCTGCCGTTGCCGACGGGGCGGTCGATTGCGCGGTACCTGATCGGTTTTTATGTGGTGCGGCGGTTGGGTCTGTCTGAGTCGGTTTTGCCTGCCTGATTTCTGATTTCTGATTTCTGATTTCTGATTTCTGATTTTAGTTGGGTTGGTTAGTTTTGAAAGTTGTATGCGCATTCATTTGCGATGGTGACGCTTATTCACCTTTCCGCCCTTACGGCGGCCTACTTTGGTCTTGGCCAAAGTAGGCAAAGCCGCTCGCTCCATTCATACGGCCCCTACGCTTCGCTCCGGGGTTCCCTCACTCCGGCCTTGCTCCCGGGAGGACCGCGCTGAACGCCCCATCCT
>NZ_JBMDJQ010000080.1:0-1611 GCF_057809275.1 Pseudomonas sp. FG36 | reverse complement strand
GGGCGGAAAGAGAGCCGATGTGCCGTACTATTCACCTGAACGTAAAGCCGAACTACTGAAGATGCTGCTCCCCCCATACAACCTGACAATGGCCGAGGTTGCGAGGCGTGAGGGAGTGACTGAAATGACACTACGTACCTGGCGTAAACGAGCCAGTCCTGAAGGATGTGTGGTGACCGATCCCAACCATCCGACCGAAAGCTGGTCGGCAGAAATGAAATTCGCAGCTGTCATCGAATGTGCCAGCCTGTCTGAAATTGAGCTGGGCGAGTACTGTCGCCGCAAGGGTTTGTACCCTGAGCAGGTCATGGCTTGGCGACAAACGTTCCTGAGCGGTATGGCGGCTGAAAAGCATCAACCGAAGGCTGATCGGGAACAGGGTCGCCAGGATAAACAACGTATTCAACAGCTGGAGCGCGAACTGCGCCGTAAAGAAAAGGCGCTGGCTGAAGCAGCGGCGCTGCTGGTCCTTCGAAAAAAGCTCAACGACTACTGGGGAGTCGACGACGAGGACAATTGACCGCTCTGCCGGAACGGCAACTGTTGGTGGACTGGCTAAACGAAGCGATTAGTGCTGGAGCACGAAAGCGGGTTGCATGCCTGGAAGTCGGCCTGACACTCAGGACACTACAGCGCTGGACTCAGACCGAGGAGGTTCGAGCTGACGCTCGAACCACAACAACTCGGACAACGCCTCCGAATGCCCTGAGCGAGCAGGAGCGCCAGGCAATTCTTGATCTATGCAACAGTGCTGAATACGCGCATTTGCCACCGAGCCAAATTGTCCCGCGCTTGGCGGACAAACAGTGCTATCTGGCCTCAGAGTCAACCTTTTACCGGGTGCTACGTGCGGCCGGACAACGACAGCATCGGGGCCGGAGCCAGCAGCCTGGACGCCAAGCTGTTCCAACCACCCATGCGGCACATGCACCTAATCGGGTCTGGTCGTGGGACATCACGTATCTGCCTACAGCGGTACGCGGAAAGTATTACTACCTGTACCTGATCGAGGACATCTACAGCCGGAAATGTGTCGGCTGGGAAGTGCATGAGGATGAAGACGGAGCGAAGGCCGCGACCTTGCTACAGCGAAGCGTGATCAGCGAGCAATGCTTGCGTGAGCCGTTGATATTGCACTCTGACAATGGCACTCCGATGAAGTCATCAACCTTGCTCAGCAAGATGCATGAGTTGGGTATCACCCCTTCCAGAGGCAGACCAAGGGTGAGTAACGACAACCCATACTCGGAGGCCTTGTTCAGAACACTGAAGTACTGCCCGCAATGGCCAACCAAAGGTTTCAGTAGCCTCGAGGCAGCCAGGCGTTGGGTAAGAGATTTCATCAGCTGGTACAACCAGGAACACCGACATAGCCGTATTCGTTTCGTTACGCCAGCAGAACGACACCGAGGCTTGGACAAACAGATCCTTGCCCGGCGTCATGAGTTGTACCTGCGGGCTAAAGAAAGAAATCCTGCGCGTTGGTCAGGCCAGACACGTAACTGGCAGCCTGCGGGAACCGTACTGCTGAATCCTGATCGAGAGCAACAGTACGATAAGCAAGCAGCATGACTTAGAGGTCAGACGCGACAACCACCTTGAAAAACGCCG
>NZ_JBMDJQ010000008.1:0-177129 GCF_057809275.1 Pseudomonas sp. FG36 | reverse complement strand
CGGCAACGGCAACGGCAACGGCAACGGCAACGGCAACGGCAACGGCAACGGCAACAGAACCGCAACGGCAACAGAACTGCAACGGCAACTTGCCCAGATGCTGCTTTGATTGACGTCATCCCGCGCCTGGGTAAGGCTAGCCTTTTCCCCAGGCATGAGGCTGACAATGCTGATCGATCCTCGCAAGGCCACGCTGTTGGTCGTCGATATCCAGGAGAAGCTCATCGGTGCCATGAGCGACCCCGAGGGCACTGCGGCCCGCGCCCGCTGGCTGCTGGCGGCAACCGCCGAACTCGAACTGCCCACCGTGATCTCCGAGCAGTATCCCAAGGGTCTGGGCCACACCCTGGCCGCCCTCAAGGCCGCGGCGCCAGCCGCTGAGGTCGTCGAGAAAATGCACTTCTCCTGTGTCGCCGCCGAATGCCTGCCGCCCAGCCTGCTGGCGCGCGAGCAGGTCATCGTCTGTGGCATGGAAACCCATGTCTGCGTGCTGCAGACTGTGCTCGGCCTGCTGGCCCTGGGCAAGCAGGTGTTCGTGGTCGAGGATGCCTGCGACAGCCGCACCCCGGCCAGCAAGGCGGCGGGCCTAGCGCGCATGCGCGATGCCGGGGCGCAGCTGGTCACCCGCGAGATGGTGCTGTTCGAATTGCTGGGCAGCTCCAGCCATCCGCTGTTCCGCCAGATCAGCAAGACCTACCTGGTGGGGGAGCAACCCTGAACGGGCGTCTGTGGGCCTTCGGGCTGCTGGCGCTCGGCCTGCTGCAGGGCTGCGCCGGGCGCCGCGAAGAGGCGGCGGAGGCCGACCCGGCCAAGGTCCGCGCCCAGCTCATGCGCCTGCTGCCGGCCCAGGTCAAGGACCGCCAGGGCTGGGCCGAGGATATCCAGGTGGCGTTCCAGGCCCAGGGCATCAGCCCGAGCAAGAGCAACCTGTGCGCCGTGCTGGCAGTGACCGAGCAGGAATCCACCTTCAATGCCGACCCTCAAGTGCCAAACCTGGGGCGCATCGCCCGGGAGGAGATCGACCGTAGGGCGGCTCGGCTGCATGTGCCTCGTCTGCTGGTCGATGGCGCCCTGAGCACGCCTTCGGCCAACGGCAAGACCTACCAGCAACGCCTGCTCGCCGTGCGCAGTGAAAAACAACTGAGCGCCCTGTACGACGAGGTGATCGGTGGCCTGCCGCTGGGGCGTTCGTTGCTGGGCGGGCTGAACCCTGTGCGTACCGGCGGGCCGATGCAAGTCAGCGTGGATTTTGCCGAACAGCACGCCAAGGGCTATCCCTACGACCACCCGGGCAGCATTCGCCAGGAGGTGTTCAGCCGCCGTGGCGGGATGTACTTCGGTATTGCCCACCTGCTGGGTTATCCCACCCATTACCAACGCCAGCTGTACCGCTTCGCCGACTTCAACGCCGGCTGGTACGCCAGCCGCAACGCCGCGTTCCAGGCGGCGCTGAGCCGCGCCAGTGGGGTAACGCTGGCGCTCGACGGCGATCTGATTGCCCCCGGCGCGATCATGCCCGGCACCACCGAGCAGGCGGCGCGCAAGCTGGGGGCGAAGCTGGGGCTGCGTAATCCGCAGATCAGGGCGCAGCTGGAGAAAGAGAATGACCTGACGCTGGAGGAGACCGAGCTGTACCGCGAGGTCTTTGCCCTGGCCGAAGCAAAGGCCGGCAAGCCCTTGCCAAGGGCGGTGCTGCCGGGGATCGAGCTGAAAAGTCCGAAGATCACTCGCAAGCTGACCACGGCGTGGTTTGCCGGAAGGGTGGATGAGCGTTATCAGCGTTGCATGAAGCGTTGACGTGGTTCATGCAGGAGCGGCGCCGCCGCTCCTGCAAAAGCTTCAACTGTTGCCGAGCGCCTTGACCACCTGCTCGACACTGGCCTTGAGCCCGGCCACGGTATCGTCCGCGTCGCTCTCCACCACCAGCAGCTTCGCCCCGGCGGCGGCGATCACTTCGGCTACCTTGGCATCCGGCTGGCGATGGTGCAGCACCAGCGCCACGTCCTGCGCCTTGAGGTTGTCTGCAAGCGCCTTGAGCGCCGCTTCATCCCACTTGTCGTCGGCCGGCAGCGCCTGCTCGACCACGTCCAGGTTCAGCCCGCTGGCCAGGTAGCCCAGGCGTTCGGACAGGCTGACCACGGTCAGGTTGTCGACCTCGGCCAGGCGCGTCTGGCTGTTGGCGGTCAGCTCCAGCATCTGCCGCTTGATGCCGGCCAGGTTGGCCTGGATCTTCGCTTTGTCCGCTGGCGAGAGGCGCTCGAGGTCATTGGCCACCACGTCGGCCATGCGCCCCAGGTTGGTCGGGTTGAGCCAGGGGTAGGCGGCGAAGGCTTCGTCACCCTTGACCGCGATACCGGGCAGGGCGCCGTCCACCGGGCGCGCGGCGTCGATCTCGACGATGCGGATGTTGCTGCGCCGGGCCATGGGGTAGAGCGGGTCGTCGCGCCAGATCGAGCGCACGCCGATCACCGCGTCGGCCTGTTGCGCCACCTTGTGCAGGCTGGCGCCGCCACGGCCGCTGAAATACGAAGGTTGGCGGCTGGCCGGCAGGTTGGCCGGCGCGGCGCGTTTGAGCTGCACCGAGGTGCCGTCGAGCAAGGCGCTGGCCAGGCTGTGGGTCACCGGCAGGGTGGTCAGCACTTCGGTGGCGCCCGCCAGCAGCGGCATGCCGCTCAGGGCCAGGGCCAGGGTGAGTTTCTTCAGGGTCATGCCGGGTTTCCTTGCAGGCGTGGGATGAGGGCGCGGGCCAGGGCGCAGAGGGCGAAGCAGATCCCGGCGACCAGGATGATCGCCGCGCCCGAGGGCACCGGCAGGTCGAAGACGATCGGCATGAGGATGCCGAGCAACGTGCTGAGGGTGGCGATGATTACCGAGACGAAGAAGAAGCCCTTGAGCGACTGGCTGACCAGCCGCGCCGCCGCCGCCGGGATCACCAGCAGGGCGCCGACCAGGATCGCCCCGATCACCTTGACCGAGGCCACGGTGACCAGGGTCACCAGCACCACGAACAGGTAGTCGAGGGTCTTCACCGCGACCCCGCGCACCGCCGCCAGCTGCGGGTTGAAACTGGCCAGCATGATGCGGTTGTACAACGGCAGGGCCAGGGCCAGCACCAGCACCGCGACGATGCCCAGCACCAGCAGGTCGTGGGCGCTGACGGTGAGCACCGAGCCGAACAGCACGTTTTCGAGGATGTGCACGTTGATCTTGCCGGCCAGCATCAGCAACAGGCTCGCGCCCAGGGCCAGCGACACCGAGAGGAACACGCCGATCAGGGTGTCCGGCGACAGGCCGGTGCGGTTGCGCAGGAAGTTGAGCAGGATGCCGAACAGCAGGCAGTAGCCGAACAGGCTGCCGTACGGGCCGGTGTAGGGCTCGCCGAGCAGGATGCCGATGGCCACCCCGGTGAGCGCCGCGTGGCCGACCGCCTCGGAGAAGAAGGCAAAGCGCTTGACCACCACCAGGGTGCCCAGGCCGCCGAGGACCGGGCCGATCATCAGGCCCGCCAGCAGGGCGTTGACCACGAAGCCGTAGGCCAGTGCCTCCGGCAGATAGCCAGCCGTGGCCCAGTCCTGGACCAGTTGGCGCAAGGTTTCGAAACTCATCAGGCAAGGCTCTCGCTGCGCGGGTGAACGGAGAACAGCCCGAGCAGGCGCTCGGGAGTCAAGGCCTGGGCCGGCGGGGCGTCGAACAGCACCTGGCGGCTCAGCCCGGTGACGCGGTCAGCCAGGCGCAGCACCGCTTCGAGGTCGTGCTCGATCCACAGCACGGTGGTGCCGGCCTGGCGCCAGCCGTGCAGCAGTTGCTCGAACACCTGGATACCGGCCTCGTCGAGGGCCGACATCGGCTCGTCCAGCACCAGCAACTGCGGCTCGGGGATCAGCCCCTGGGCCAGCAGCACGCGCTGGCGCTCGCCGCCGGAGAGCGCGCCCATGCGCCGCTTGCGCTTGTCGAGCATGCCCACCCGTTGCAGCGCCGCGTCGATTTCCGGGCGCACACGCCGCGACAGGCCGAGGAACGCCGGGCGGCGCTGGCACATGGCGGCCATGAAGTCATCCACGGTCATCGGCAGGCCGCGGTCGAACTCCAGGGCCTGGGGCACGTAGCCGATCACCTCGCGCTCGCCGGGCCAGTGCAGGGTCAACTGGCCCTGGTGCGGCATCTGCCCGAGCAAGGTCTTGATCAGCGAGCTCTTGCCGCCGCCGTTGGGGCCGACAATGGCGTGCACGCTGCCCGGGGCGACACTGAAACGCACGTTTTCGAGGATGCGCGTGCGGCCGAGGGTGAGGTCGATGCCGTCGAACTCGATGCGCGGCCCGCAGGCGCTGGTGAGGTTGGCGGCGGCGGTCATGTGCGGTTTTCCTGGATGGCCTGGACCACGGTGTCGAGGTTGCGCTTCATCTCCACCTCGTACTTTTCCTTGGTGTAGTCGCCGTAGGAAATGTGCGTGAGCGGGTAGATGCGCACGCCGGACTCGCGGTGGATGGTGTCGACATAGGCCGAGGGGAAGTCCATCTCCGAGAAGATCACCTTCACGTCCAGCGCCTTGAGCTGGTCGATGGTCTTCTTCAACTGCGCCGGGCTCGGCTCGATGCCATGGGCAGGCTCCACCACGGCGGTGACTTCCAGGCCGAAGTCACGCACCAGGTAGTCGTAGGCGGCGTGGATGGTGGCCACGCGGAAGGTCGCGTCCGGCGCCTGGGTGACCTTGGCCAGGGCCTCGGCACGCAAGCCACGCAGGCGCTTGGCGTAGGCACGGGCATTCTGCGTATAGAACTTGGCGTTGTCGGGGTCGAGCTTGCCCAGTTCGCGGGCGATGTTGTTGACCTGGGCGATGGTGGCGCTGATCGACAGGAAGGTGTGCGGGTTGACCACCTTGCCGGCGCCGCGGGCGGCGATGCCGGTGGCCGCCAGCAGCGGCACGTTGGCGTTGGACTCGATGGTCCTGATGTCGGGCTTTTCGCTGGCGGCGATCATGCGGTCGGCGAAGTCGTCGTGGCCGACGCCGTTGAGCACGATCACGTCGAGGCTGCCGATGCGCTTGATGTCCTCGGCGCGCGGCTCGTAGGCATGCGGGTTGAAGCCGGCCGGGATCAGCGGCACCACTTCGGCCTTGTCGCCGACAATATTGCTCACGTAGCTGTAGTAGGGGTGCAGGGTGATGCCGATGCGCAGGGGCTTGCCGTTGTCGGCGAGGGCCAGGGCGGGCAGGGCGCAGGCCAGGAGCAGCGCCAGGGTGCGGCGGGCGAAGCGGAGCATGGGCAGGTCCTTAGTGACGGTGTTGGCGGGTGACCCCGGCGTCGTAGTGGGTGACGATCTGCTGCCAGCCGGCGGCGATCAGCGCATCGCTGTCCAGCGCGTCCGGGGGCAGGGCGGTGCTGTCGCGGCGCAGCCAGACATCAGGCTGGGCATCGCTGGCGGCGGGCAGGATCACCAGGAAGCTGCCGGCCACCTGGGCCTCCTGGCTGCGTCCCAGGTAGGCACCGTTGGCCAGCAACGACCACTGGTGGCTGCCGCGGCTCTGGCTGCTGGCGTCGCTGACGAAGGGTGGCAGCCCCTCGTCGGCCAGGGCCTGGGCGTCCGGGGCGACGCCATTGTCCTCGCGCAGTGCGCGGATCTCCTCGACGGCCACCCACAGGTCAGTGTGGATGCCCTGTTCGGCGGCATTGAGGTCGCGGCGGGCGTCGAGCTGGTGGGCGGCGATGGCCTGTTCATCCTCGCGCTCGCCGCGCACGGCCACCACGCTTGCGGCCAGCACCACGATCAGCACGGCGGCCAACAGCACGTAGAGGGTCTCGTGCCCGGCGCCGGCCGGACGCACCACCTGGGCGCGGCTCATGGCGCACCGATGTCGGCGTGGTCGACTTCCACCACGTGGCCGGGGCCGGCGTCGAACAGCACGTAGAACTCGCCGTCGGGGCGCTTGAAGGTCAGGGTCGAGTCGTCGCCGAGCTTGCTCGCCACCAGCACCTGTTCGTCGTAGCCGATCACGTCCAGGGTAACCCCCGGTGCGCCGCTGCCGTCGGAGAAACCGCCCTTGCAGGTGATCTGTTCGCCGTGCTCGGTGCACTCGCACATGGGGTTGTGCGCCAGCGCCGGGGTGGCGGCCAGGGCCAAGAGGGGCAGGGCCAGCCTGCGCATCAGCTGTTTCATTTGTTGCCTCCTTGTTTTTCAAGCCAGGCCGCGGTGGCGGGGGATGCCTTGGCCAGCGGCACCGAGGCCTGGTACATCTTGCCGTCCCAGCCTTCGATGGTGATCCAGATGTCGGCGTCGCGACGGGTGCGTGGCGGGATCGGCAGCGAGGTGCCCATGCGCGCCGGCGCGCCGAAGAAGATCGTGCCGGCGGCGCGCAGGCTGCGCGGCTTGCCCACCCGCAGGTAGATGGCCTTGGCGCCGTCGTTGCAGTTGCCGCAGGCGGCATTGAAGGCCTTGAAGTAGCCGGCCGGGCCTTCGGCACGCGGGGCTTCGTCGCGCAGCTCGGCCAGGTCCAGGGTCCAGCGCCCGACCTGGACGTCCTGGATGATGTTGGCGCCAAGGCCGCTGTCGCCGCGGAACAGGCTGGCGTCGGCGAAGTACTTGGGCATGAAGCCCAGCGGCACGAGGATCAGCAGGATGTTCAGGTGGAAGCGCCATTTCAGCCACAGCTGCTTCAGGCCGCTGGGCGGCAGGGTGTCGGTCTGGCTCAAGAGTGGGCCTCCAGGGTGATTGGGCGCGCCGGGCGTTCGCCGCGCTTGAGGGCGGCGCGGGTGGCCTGGGTGGTGCGTTTGGTCCAGATCAGCAGGCCGCTGAACACCATCAGGGTCAGCACCAGGCCGAAGAAGAACCAGATCAGCTTGATCGCCAGGCCACCAAAGTCACCGGTGTGCAGCGGGCGCATGGATTCGGTGACGAACTCCAGGGCCGAGCGGTCGCCTAGCAGGAACTGGGCGTCGACGTTGCGCGTGTAGGGGTTGACCTCGGCGGTCTGGAACATCAGCGGGTACCAGCCACGGCCGCCCATGCTGTAGTGGCTGTAGGCGGTGGCGGGCAGCGAGATGAAACTGACGTCCAGGCCCGGGACCGCCTGGGTGGCGATGCGCGCCGCTTCGTCCAGGTCGATACGTGGCGCCGGGCTGCCATCGGGGGTTTGCGGGACCTGCTGGCGGGCGATCACCGGGGTCACGGGCTCGCTGGAAATGGTCACGTGGTTGTCGCCGAGGATCGCCTGGATCAGGAACCAGGTGCCGGTGATGGAGATCACCGCGATGAACCAGATCGACCACACGCCGGCCAGGCGGTGCAGGTCGCCCCAGAAGATCCGCCGGCCATGGCCTGTGCGCACGGGCTTGAAGAAGCCGCGCCAGAATTTCTTGTACACCACCAGCCCGGTGACCAGCGAGGCGAGCATCGGCAGCCCGAGCAGCGACACCAGGTACCAGCCCCAGCTGTAGCCGTTGGTGAAGGGCACCAGCCACCAGCCGTGCAGGGCGCGGGTGAACGCTTCGAAGTCGAAGTCCGGGCGCTGGCCCTGGATTGCCCCGCTGTACGGGTTGACGTAGAGCAGCGCGTTGGTGCCGTCGGCGCGGGTCACCGAGGCCTGCAGGGCGAAGTGCGAACCGTCCGGCTGGCTGAAGAAACGCACCGCCAGGTCCGGTTCGGCCTTGTGCATGGCATCGAGCACCTGCTGGTAGCTCAGGCGCTGGCTGTCGTCGTCGGGCTTGCTGGCGCGCACGTCGGCATTGGCCAGCCAGACGATTTCCTGGCTGACCACCGCGAGCATGCCGGTGAAGCAGACGATCAGGACGAAGAACCAGATCGGCAGGGCAAGCCAGCTGTGCACCAGAAACCACAGCTTGGAATTGGATTTCTTTCTCGATTGTCGGGCCATCGGTCGGTCTTCTGCATAAAAAAATACGGTCGAGTCTGTGCTCAACCTGGAGGGCTGCATAAGTAAGGACGAATGAGAATCAGAAAGCTGCCAAAGCAAATGAAAGAAAATGTTTCAAGAACTGGACGTAACCTCCGTTGCAACCGGCTGCTTGGCCGTGCGTGCCTGCTTTTGGCTGCGCTTGAGCGCGTTGGCGGTGGCCAGGGCGGTACGTTTGCTCCAGATCAGCAGGCCGCTGAGCACCATCATGCTCAGCAGCAGGCCGAAGAAGAACCAGATCAGCTTGGTGGTCAGGCCGGCGAACTCGCCGGTGTGCAACGGGCGCATGGACTCGGTGACGATTTCAAGCGCCTTGCGATCGCCCAGCAGGCGGCTGGCTTCCATCTTGCCGGTATAGGGGTTGATCTCGGCTTTCTGGTACACCAGTGGATACCAGCTCATGCCGCCGATGCTCAGATGGGCATAGGCGTTGCTAGGGAAGCCGACGTAGTCGACGGTGAAGCCGGGGATTTCGCGCTGGGTGATCCTGACGGCCTCGTCCGGGCTGATCATCGGCGTCGGACTGCCGTCGGCGGTCAGCGGCACCGTCTCCCGTGCCACCACCGGCACGATGGGTTGGCTGGAGATGGCGATATGGTTGTCGGCGAGCAGGGCCTTGATCAGGAACCAGGTGCCGGTGATGGAGATCACCGCGATGAACCAGATCGACCAGATGCCGCTCAGGCGGTGGAAATCGCCCCAGAAGATCCGCGCGCCTTGGTTGAAGCGCAGGGTCGGCTTGAAGAAACCTTTCCAGAAACGTTTGTAGATCACCAGGCCGGTGACCAGCGAAGCCAGCATCGGCAGCCCGAGCAGTGATACCAGGTACCAGCCCCAGCTGTAGCCATTGGTGTGCGGCACCAGCCACCAGCCGTGCAGGGCGCGGGTGAATTCCTCGAAGTTGAACTGCGGGGGAACGCCCTGGATATGCCCGGTGTAGGGGTTGACGTAGACCCTCAGCGTGCGGCCGTCAGGGTAGGTGACATCCGACAGCATGGCGAAGTGCGACTCGCTCAGGGTCATCAGGCTGGCCACGGCGATGCCAGGCTCGTCGCGCTGCATGGCCACCAGCAGCTCGTCATAGGACAACCGCCGGGCGTCATCCGAAGGCGGATTGGCGCGGGTTTCCGGGTTGGCCAGCCAGACGATCTCCTTGCTGATCACCGCCAGGGTGCCGGTGACGCAGACGATGAGCACGAAGAACCAGATGGGCAGCGCCAGCCAGCTGTGCACGAGGAACCAGATTTTCGAGCGTGACTTTTTCGACATGGGTACACAGTGTCAATGGCGAATTAAGGGGCGGATTGCCCGGCCGTATCAGAAAGAGACGCATGAGCAGGGCAAAACCTGATGGGGTAATTGCAAGCAAGTGTTTCCAGGTTGCCCTGCCTGTTGCTGCAGGTTCCTGCGCCGGGACTAATTTGCCTGCTTCCCGAAACGTCCCCCTATCACCGGATGCGAGCGTGCCCCTGGGCCGTCGCTCCCTTTTCCTTAGGTGTGTACAGGAGGCCCGTCATGGGTGTTGCTGTGGGATTTACAGTGCGTCCGCTATTGCCGGAGCAGGGACGTTTGCCATTGCTGGTGGAGGCCGGTGACGACGACACCAGCCTGCTGGACGTGTTCGATGAGCTCAAGGCGCTGGTGGACGAGCACCTGTTGCGCGATGGCGGCATCCTGTTCCGCGGTTTCCGCCTGGAGGGCGCCGAACAGTTCCGTCAGTTCGCCGCCAGTTTCGGCCATCCGCTGCTCAACTACGAGTTCGGCTCCACGCCGCGCACCAACGTCACCCAGGGGGTCTACACCTCCACCGAGTATCCGGCGCACCAGCACATTCCGTTGCACAACGAGCAGGCCTACTCTCGCGACTGGCCGATGAAAATCTGGTTCTACAGCATGATTGCCGCAAAGTCCGGTGGCCAGACGCCGATTGCCGACAGTCGCGAGGTTTACCGCAAGGTGCCGGCGCACATTCGCGAGCGTTTCGTCAGCAAGGGCCTGATGTACGTGCGCAACTTCGGCAACGGCCTGGATGTGTCCTGGGAGGATGTGTTCAATACCGAGGATCCGCAGGAGGTCGAGGCCTACTGCAAGGCCCACGGCATCACCTGTGAATGGAAGGACGACGGTGAGCTGCGCACCCGCCAGGTATGCCAGGCGGTGGCCGAGCACCCGGTCACCGGCGACAAGGTCTGGTTCAACCAGGCGCACCTGTTCCATATTTCCAACCTGCCGCCCGAGGTGCGGGAAAGCCTGCTGGATATCGTCGACGAGGAAGACCTGCCGCGTAACGTCTACTACGGTGACGGTTCGCCCATCGAGGATGAAGTGCTCGACGAGATCCGTGCGGTGCTCGAGGACTGCAAGATCAGCTTCCTCTGGCAGGAAGGCGACGTGATGATGCTCGACAACATGCTCGCCGCTCATGCCCGCGCGCCTTTCGAGGGCCCGCGCAAGGTGATCGTGGCGATGGCCGAGGGGCACTCGCTGGACCAGGCCTGACCTGTCGACGCTGGGGCTGCCGCGCAGCCCCAGGCTTTTCAGGCTCGATACCCGCTAAATCATCCCCCCGCCCATTCGTTCTTGTTGATGCGCCCGGACCTTCCGGTCGCGCCGCCGATCAGCAAGGACCCCACACATGAATGCCGCAGACGCCCAGAAACTTTCCCGCCGTTTCATCGAGTTGCCCCTGGACAAGCGTCGCTTGTTCCTCGAAGGGATGCGACGCGAGGGTATCGATTTCGCGCAGTTGCCCATGTCGTCCTGTGTTGGCCTGAGCGAGCGCGACGGCCTGTCCTACGCCCAGCAGCGCATGTGGTTCCTCTGGCAGCTGGAACCCCGCAGTGCCGCCTACAACCTGCCGATGGCCGTGCGCCTGGAAGGCGAGTTGCAGGTCCAGGCGCTGGAGCGGGCCTTCACCTTGCTGGTCGGTCGCCACGAATGCCTGCGCACCACCTTCGCCCAGGACGGCGAGCGCGCCGTGCAGCGTGTGGCCGAGCCACCGCAGGTAGGCATCCAGCTGTTCGACCTGGCCGACCTGCCCGAAACCACGCGCTGGGAGCGCGCCCACCAGCAGATGGCGGCCCAGGCGACCCAGGCCTTCGACCTCGAGCGCGGCCCGCTGTTCGGCATCGCCCTGCTGCGCCTGGCGCCCCAGGAGCATGTGCTGCTGCTGACCCTGCATCACATCATCGCCGACGGCTGGTCGATGAACGTCCTGATCGACGAATTCATGCGCAGCTACGACGCCCTGGTGGCGGGGCGCGAGCCTGCGCTGGCGGAAATCAAGGTGCACTACCGCGACTACGCGCTGTGGCAGCGCAGCTGGCTGGAGGCCGGTGAGCGCGAGCGCCAGCTGGACTACTGGCGCGAGCAACTGGGCGACGAGCACCCGTTGCTGGAGCTGCCGACCGACCGGCCTTATCCGGCCCAGCCCAGCCACCTGGGCGAGCGCCTGGAGCTGGTGCTCGACGCTGGCCTGCGCGAAGATCTCAAGCAACTGGCCCAGCAGCACGGCGTGACCCTGTCCACGGTGCTGCTGGCGGTGTTCAAGACCCTGCTGCACCGCTACAGCGGGCAGGCCGACATCCGCGTCGGCGGCCTGATCGCCAACCGCAACCGCAGCGAAACCGAGGGGCTGGTCGGCTTTTTCGTCAACACCCAGGTGCTGCGCAGTCAGTTCAGCGCGCAGACGCCATTCAGCGACCTGCTGCACAGCCTGCATCAGGCCTCGGTCGGCGCCCAGGCGCATCAGGACCTGCCGTTCGACGCGCTGATCGAGGCCTTGCAGCCCCAGCGTAGTCAGAGCCACACGCCGCTGTTCCAGGTGATGTTCAACCACCAGCCGCTGGTCACCGACCTCAAGGACGTGCGCCTGGACTGCGGCCTGCGCGTGGGCTACCTGAGCGCCGAGCAACTGGCCGGCAGCCGCCGCCAGCATGCGGCCACCAGTGACCTGATGCTCGATACCCGGGAGGAGGGCGAGCAGGTGTTCGCCGCCTTCACCTATGCCACCGATATCTTCGATGAAGCCACCATCAGTGCCCTGGCCGGGCACTGGCGCAACCTGCTGCGCGCGGTGTGCAACGATCCGCGCCAGCGCCTGGGCGAGCTGCCGATGCTGGCCGAGGCCGAGCGCCAGGCGTTGCTGTGCCCGGTGGCCGATGTGGCACCGTGGGAGCCGGTGCAGCGCCTGTTCGAAGCCCAGGCCGCGCGCAGCGGCGAGGCGCTGGCGCTGATCCTGGCCAATGGCGCCGAGGCGCCGTCGATGCGCTATGCCGAGCTCAACGCCCGGAGCAATCGCCTG
The DNA here is from genome assembly GCF_057809275.1 of Pseudomonas sp. FG36. Classification (NCBI taxonomy): domain Bacteria; kingdom Pseudomonadati; phylum Pseudomonadota; class Gammaproteobacteria; order Pseudomonadales; family Pseudomonadaceae; genus Pseudomonas; species Pseudomonas sp. FG36. The sequence continues at coordinate 164,920 of NZ_JBMDJQ010000008.1, read as the reverse complement.
GCCCATTACCTGCGCCGCCAGGGCGTTGGCCCCGACAGCCTGGTCGGCGTGGCCCTGGATCGTTCGCTGGACCTGGCCGTGGCCCTGCTGGCCGTGCTCAAGGCCGGTGGCGCCTATGTGCCGCTGGACCTGCAAGCCCCATCCGAGCGCCTCGGCCATGTACTCGAGGACAGCGGCCTGCAGTGGCTGTTGACCACTTCCGCACAGCTGCCTGGCCTGCCGGCGCGGGAGGCAGTGCGCTGCCTGTGCCTGGACCAGCTGAAACTGGAAGACGAGCCGGTCGCTGACCTGCCGCTGACCGTCGTGCCCGACAACCTGGCCTATGTGATCTACACCTCCGGCTCCACCGGCCGGCCCAAGGGCGTGGCGATCAGCCACGGCGCCCTGAGCGAGTTCATTGCCCGCGCCATCGACTACAGCGACCTGCGCGAAGGCGACCGGGTGCTGCAGTTCGCCACCAGCAGCTTCGATGGTTTCGTCGAGCAGTTCTTCCCGCCGCTGTGCCATGGCGCCTGCGTGGTGCTGCGCGATACCCGCCTGTGGGACAGCGCCGCCCTGCACGAAGTGCTGATCGAGCACGGCGTGACCCTCGCCGACCTGCCGGCCGCCTACTGGTACTGGCTGGTGCAGGACTTCGCCGCGCGTCCGCCGGCCAGCTACGGCGCGCTGCGCCAGATCCACGTCGGCGGCGAGGCGATGGCGGTGGACGGGCTGCGCCTGTGGCAACTGGCCGGGCTCGGCCATGTGCGCCTGCTCAACACCTATGGCCCGACCGAGGCCACGGTGGTCTCGACCATTCACGACTGCACCGGGCTTGGCCATGAGGCAGTGTCCTGGCGTGGCATCCCCATTGGCCAGGGCCTGGCGCAGCGTCGCCTGTACATCCTCGACGATGACCTCGAACTGCTGCCCCAGGGCGCGGTGGGCGAGCTCTACATCGGCGGCCCGGGCCTGGCCCGTGGCTACCACGGCCAGCCATCACTGACTGCCCAGCGCTTCGTCGCCGACCCGTTCGCCCAGGGCGAACGCCTGTATCGCACCGGCGACCGCGCGCGTCTGGGCGTCGATGGCGCCATCGAGTACATCGGCCGCGTCGATCACCAGGTCAAGGTGCGCGGTTTCCGCATCGAGCTCGGCGAGATCGAGGCGCGCCTGCAACAGTGCCCGGGGGTTCGCGAAGCGGTGGTGCTGGCCCTGCCCATGACCGGCGGCCTGCAACTGGTGGCCTATGTGGTGCCTGACGCCGCCGAACAGGATGCCGCCGAGCAGGCGCGCTTGCGCCAGCAGGTGCGCAGCCTGCTCAAGGCCCGCCTGCCCGAGTACATGGTGCCCGGCCACCTGCTGCTGTTGCCGCGCCTGCCCCTCACGCCCAGCGGCAAGCTGGACCGCAAGGCCTTGCCAGCACCGGACCCGAGTGCGTTGCAGGCCGAATACCGGGCGCCGCAGAGCGCCGTCGAGCAACAACTGGCGCAGATCTGGATGGACGTGCTGAACGTGCCGAAGGTTGGCCTGGACGATCACTTCTTCGAACTCGGCGGGCACTCGTTGCTGGCCGCTCAGGTGCTGGCGCGGATCAAGGATCAGCTGGGCCTGGTGCTGCCATTGCGCAGCCTGTTCGAACAACCGGCGCTGGGTGACCTGGCCGCCGAGCTGGCCCGGCTGCAGGGTGGCGATACGGATGACGACTGGTCGGATATGGACGCGTTCCTGGGTTCCTTGGAAGGGGTTGAGGCATGAGTGGCAACATGGCGGTACGCATTGCGAAACGGTTCGTCAGCCTGCCCCTGGAGCAGCGCCGGCAGTTCCTCGCCAAGCTGCGTGAGGACGGCAAGGACTTCAGCCTGTTGCCGGTGGTCGAGTCGCGGCACGACTTCGCCAGCATCCCCTTGTCCTTCGCCCAGCAGCGCCTGCTGTTCCTCTGGCAGCTGGAGCCGCACAGCGCGGCCTACAACATGGCTGCTGGCCTGCGCCTGAACGGTCGGCTCGACGTGTCGGCGCTGCAGCGCTCATTCGACTTCCTGGCGACGCGCCACGAGGCGCTGCGCACGGTGTTCCAGGTCGAGGGCGAACAGCCCCGCCAGGTGATCCTGGAGCATTTGGCCGTGCCCCTGGAACAGGTCGACCTCACCGCCATCGCCACTGACCAGCGTGAGGCGGAGCTGGCCACGCGGGTGCGCGAGGCCAGCCACCTGCCGTTCGACCTGCTGCATGGGCCGCTGCTGCGCGCCACTTTGTACCGCTTGGCGGCCGAAGACTATGTGCTGCTGGTGAGCATGCACCACATCGTCTCCGACGGCTGGTCGATGGACGTGATGGTCAAGGAGTTCGTGCACAGCTACCAGGCGTTCACCCAGGGCCACGCGCCGCAGTTGCCGGCGCTGGCGGTGCAGTACGCCGACTACGCCATCTGGCAGCGCAGCTGGCTGGAGGCCGGCGAGGGCGCGCGCCAGCTCGACTACTGGCGCCAGCAGTTGGGCGATGAGCAACCGCTGCTGGAGGTCGCCGCGGACTACCCGCGACCACTGACCCAGAGCTTCGACGGCCAGACCCTGGTCTTCGATTTCGGTGTCGAACTGTCCCGACGCCTGGGCGGCTATGCCCGCGCCCAGGGCATGACCCTGTTCATGCTGGTGCTGACCGGCTTCTCGCTGTTCCTGTCACGCCAGGCCGGGCAGCGCGATATCCGCATCGGCGTGCCCAACGCCAACCGCGGCCGTGCCGAGGTCGAGGGGCTGATCGGCTTCTTCGTCAACACCCAGGTGCTGCGCTGCCAGGTGGACGAGCGCCTGAGCTTCGATGACCTGCTGGCCCAGGTGCGCGAAGCGGTGCTCGGCGCCCAGGCGCACCAGGAGCTGCCGTTCGAGCAACTGGTGGACGCGCTGGTGCCGGAGCGCAACCTCGGCCACAACCCGCTGTTCCAGGTCAAGTTCAACCAGAACGTCGGCATGCAGCGCCAGCGCTCGCTGGCCTTGCCGGGCCTGAGTGTCGCCGAGTACCCGCTGGACAAGGTCGGCACCCACTTCGACCTGGCGTTGGACATCACCGACGACGGCCAACTGATCCATGGCGAAATGACCTTCGCCAGCGACCTCTACCAGCGTTCGACCGTCGAGGCCTTCATCCCGGCCTTCATCGAGTTGCTGGGCCAACTGCTCGATGCCCCGCAGCTGCCGCTGCACCGCCTGGCCGCGCCGCTGCGCAGCGAGCAGGCGCCGCAGCGTGAAGTGCCGGCGCTGGTGCTGGAGCAGTGGCAGCAGCAGGTGCACCGGCAGCCCGAGGCGCTTGCCGCTTGCAGCCTGGAGCACAGCCTGAGCTTCGCCGCCCTGGACCAGGCCGCCAACCGCCTGGCCCATCACCTGCAACAGCAGGGTGTGGTCAGCGGCCAACCGGTTGCGGTGCTGATGGAGCGTTCGCTGGACTGGCTGACCTGCATGCTCGGTATCCTCAAGGCTGGCGCCGTGTACATGCCGCTGGACACCAAGGCGCCTGAAACGCGCCTGCGGCAGATGCTCGACGCCGCGCAAGCCAAGGTGCTGCTGTGCGCCGCTGGCGATGCGCGACTGGCCAGCCTGGCCGCCGCCGATCGCCTGACCTTGGCCTATGTCCCCGAACAATGGCAGGACCTGCCGGCCAACGCACCGGCGCTCACGCTGTGGGCCGAATCGCCGGCCTACGTGATCCACACCTCCGGCTCCACCGGCCAGCCCAAGGGCGTACTGGTCAGCCATGGCGCCCTGGCCAGCTACGTCGCCGGCCTGCTCGAACGCCTGGCGCCTGCGCCGGGGGCGAGCATGGCGCTGGTTTCGACCATCGCCGCCGATCTCGGTCACACCGTGCTGTTCGGTGCCCTGTGTGCCGGGCGCCTGCTGCATGTACTGCCCGAGGCGCTGGGCTTCGACCCGGACGCCTTCGCCCGCTACATGGCCGAGCACCAGGTCGGCGTGCTGAAGATCGTCCCCGGCCACCTGGCGGCGTTGCTGCAAGCCGGCAACCCCGCCGATGTGCTGCCCCAGCATGCACTGATCGTCGGTGGCGAGGCCTGCACGCCAGCCCTGGTGGAGCAGGTACGCCGGCTCAAGCCGGGCTGCCGCCTGATCAACCACTATGGCCCGAGCGAGACGACGGTCGGCGTGCTGACCCATGAAGTGGCCGCGCTCGCCGAGGGCGCCCGCGTCGTGCCGGTGGGCGAGCCCTTGCCGGGCGCCCATGTGCTGCTGCTCGACGATGTGCTCAACCCGGTAGCCGACCAGGTCGCCGGTGAGCTGTACATCGGTGGCGCCAGCGTGGCCCAGGGCTACCTGGGCCAGCCGGGCCTGACCGCCGAACGCTTCCTGCCGGACCCGACACGGTCTGGCCAGCGCCTGTACCGCAGCGGCGACCGGGTGCGGCGTAATCGTTCGGGCCAAGTGGAATTCATCGGCCGCGCTGACGACCAGGTCAAGGTGCGCGGTTATCGCGTCGAGCCGGCCGAGGTGGCGCGGGTGCTGCGGGGGCTGGAAGGGGTCGCCGAAGCGGTGGTCCTGGCGCAGCCGGTGGAAGGCGACGAAAGTCGCCTGCAACTGGTGGGCTGGTGCGTGGGCCAGGGCCTGCAGGGTGAAGCCTTGCGCCAGCAACTGCAGGATCGGCTGCCGGACTACATGGTGCCGGCGCAGGTCCTGGTCCTTGACCGCCTGCCGCTGACCGCCAACGGCAAGCTGGACAAGCGCGCCTTGCCGGCGCCGGGCGTCGCCCGGCGTCAGTACACGGCGCCGGTCGGCGAGATCGAAGAGGCCCTGGCGGCCATCTGGGCCGAGGTGCTCAAGCTCGACCAGGTCGGCAGCACCGACAACTTCTTCGAGCTGGGCGGCGACTCGATTCTCAGCCTGCAGATCATCGCTCGGGCCAAGCGCCAGGGTATCAAGCTCAGCCCCAAGCAACTGTTCGAGAAACAGACCATCGGCCAGCTGGCGGCGGTGGCCAAGCGCATCGAGAAAAAGGCCGTGGCGGCCGAGCAGGTCAGTGGTTCGATGCCATTGCTGCCGATCCAGGCGCGCTTCTTCGAAACCGCTATCCCCGAGCGTCAACACTGGAACCAGGCCTTGCTGCTCAAGCCGACCCAGGCCCTTGGCGCTGACCACCTGCAAGGCGCATTGCAGGCGCTGGTCGCTCAGCACGACGCCTTGCGCCTGCGCTTCACCCAGGGCGAGGCCTGGCAGGCCGAGTTCCAGCCTACCAAGGCCGACGACATCCTCTGGGTTCGTCAACTGAGTGACCTGTCCGAGCTGCCGGCCTTGGCCGAGCAGGCCCAGCGCAGCCTCGACCTGGCCCAGGGGCCGCTGCTACGAGCGCTGCTGGTAGAACTGCCCGAAGGCCAGCAGCGCTTGCTGCTGGTGATCCACCACCTGGTGGTCGACGGCGTGTCCTGGCGGGTACTGCTGGAAGACCTGCAACTGGCCTACACGGCCCTGGCCGCCGGCAAGGCGGTGACACTGGCAGCCAAGAGCAGCTCGCTCAAGGCCTGGGCCGAGCGCCTTGGCGCCTATGCCCGCAGCCCGGAACTGCTGGCCGAGGCCGACCACTGGCTGCGCGACTTTGAAGCCGCTGGCGGCGAGTTGCCCCGCGATAACCCGGCGGGCGCCCAGACCAATCGTCACCTCGCCCATGCCTCGTCGCGCCTGGACGCAACCTTGACCCGCAAGCTGCTGCAGGTGGCCCCTGCCGCCTACCGCACCCAGGTCAATGACCTGCTGCTGGCGGCCTTGTCACGGGTACTGTGCGACTGGACCCGAGAGAATTCGGTACTGATCCAGCTCGAAGGCCATGGCCGCGAGGACCTGTTCCCGGAGCTGGACCTCAGCCGCACCCTCGGCTGGTTCAGCAGCCTGTTCCCGGTACGCCTGACACCGGCCCAAGGGCTTGGCGAGGGGCTGTGCGCGATCAAGGAACAACTGCGTGCGGTGCCGAACAAAGGCATCGGCTATGGTGTGCTGCGCTACCTTGGCGAGCCCGACATGCGTGAGCGCTTGCAGGCGCTGCCGCAGCCACGGGTGACCTTCAACTATCTCGGCCAGTTCGACGGCAGCTTCGCCCAGGCCGAGGGTGCTCTGTACACCCCAGCCAGCGAGGGCAGTGGCGCCACCCAGGACCTGGACAGCCCGCTGGGCAACTGGCTCGGTATCAACGGCCAGGTCTACCAGGGCGAGCTGGAGCTGGACTGGAGCTTCAGCCGCGAGGTCTTCCATCCAGAGACCATCGAGGCCCTGGCGCGCCGCTACGAGCAGGTGCTGGCCGAGCTGGTCGAGCATTGCGCCCAGGCGCCGCACCAGGGCGTCACGCCATCGGACTTCCCGCTGGCCGAGCTGACCCAGGCGCAACTGGACAGCCTGCCACTGGCTGCGGGGGAAATCGAAGACCTCTATCCGCTGTCGCCGATGCAGCAGGGCATGCTGTTCCATAGCCTCTACGAGCAGGACGCGGGCAACTACATCAACCAGCTGCGCGTGAACGTGCAGGGTCTGGATGTGGCGCGCTTCCGCGCGGCCTGGCAGGCGGTGGTGGACAACCACGAAGTGCTGCGCAGCTGCTTCCCGCAGGACCTGCCGTTGCCGGTACAAGTAGTGCGGCGCCAGGTGCAGGTGCCGTTCGTCGAACTCGACCAGGCCCAGGATCCGGACGCCGTGGCCCAGGCCGAGCGCCAGGCCGGCTTCGATCTGGCCAGCGGCCCGCTGCTGCGCCTGACACTGCTCCGCACGGCGGACGGCGGCCATCACCTGATCTACACCAGCCACCATATCCTGATGGACGGCTGGAGCAGCTCACGCCTGCTCGGCGAAGTGCTGCAGCGTTACAGCGGCGTCGCCCCGAGCGCCAGGACCAGCCGCTATCGCGACTATATCCAGTGGCTGCAAGGCCAGGACCAGCAGGCCAGCGAAACCTTCTGGCGCGCCCAGGTGGCCGAGCTGGACGAGCCAACGCGACTGGTACAGGCGTTCAAGTCCTCGGCCCAAGGGCGAGGCCATGGCAGCCTGGCGCTGCGCTTCGAGCCGCAGCAGACCCAGCAGTTGGCGGATTTCGCCCGGGAACAGCGGGTCACCCTCAACACCCTGGTCCAGGCTGCGTGGCTGTTGCTGTTGCAACGCTACACCGGCCAGGCCAGCGTGACCTTCGGCGCCACCGTGGCCGGCCGCCCGGCGGAGCTCGCGGGCGTCGAGGAGCAGCTGGGGCTGTTCATCAACACCTTGCCGGTGGTCGCCAGCCCACGCCCGGAACAGACCGTGGGCGACTGGGTGCAGCAGGTGCAGGCGCTAAACCTGGCCCTGCGCGAGCACGAGCACACGCCGTTGTACGAGATCCAGCGCTGGGCCGGCTGGAGCGGCGAGGCGCTGTTCGACAACATTCTGGTATTCGAGAACTACCCGGTCGCCGAGGCGCTGCAACAGGGCGCGCCGCAAGGCCTGCAGTTCGGCGAGGTGCAGAACCAGGAGCAGACCAACTACCCGTTGACCCTGGTGGTGCAGGTGGGCGAGCGCCTGGAGGCGAGCTTCAGTTTCGATCGCCAGTGCTTCAGCGAGCTGGCCATCGACCAGTTGGCGGGGCACTTCCAGCACCTGCTCGCGCAGTTGGCGGCTGATGGTCGGCGTGCCCTGGGTGCGCTTAGCCTGCCGGTGGAAGACCAACAGGTGGTTGCCAGCTATCCAACTACGGCTTGCACCCAGGAGCTGATCGAAGCGCAGGCGGCGCGCACGCCTGAAGCGATCGCCGTGACCTTCGCCGGGCAGGCGTTGAGCTATGACCAGCTCAACCGCCGTGCCAACCGCCTGGCGCACAAGCTGCGCGCGCAGGGCGTGGGGCCGGATGTGCTGGTGGGCATCGCGGTGGAGCGTGGTTTCGAGATGATCGTCGGCCTGCTGGCGATCCTCAAGGCCGGTGGCGCCTATGTGCCGCTGGATCCGGAGTACCCGCAGGATCGCCTGAGCTACATGATGGAAGACAGCGGCATTCAGTTGCTGCTGACTCAAGGCCATTTGCTGGCCGATCTGCCGGTGCCGGCGCACGTACGCAGCCTGTCTCTCGAAGATGATCTGGCTGGCTACAGCGACGAAAACCCCGAGCACCTGACCCAGCCGGACAACCTGGCCTATGTGATCTACACCTCGGGCTCCACCGGCAAGCCAAAAGGCACCTTGCTGCCACACCACAACCTGCTGCGTCTGTTCAAGGCCACCGATGCCTGGTTCGGCTTCGGCCCGCAGGATGTGTGGACGCTGTTCCACTCGTACGCCTTCGACTTCTCGGTGTGGGAGATCTTCGGCGCGCTGCTGCACGGTGGCCGTCTTGTCATCGTCCCGCGTGAAGTGACCCGTTCGCCGGAAGACTTCCACCAGTTGCTGGTGGAGCAGGGCGTGACCGTGCTGAACCAGACCCCATCGGCGTTCAAGCCGCTGATGCGCGTGGCCTGTGACAGTGCATCCGACCTTTCGCTGCGCTACGTGATCTTCGGTGGCGAAGCCCTGGACGTGGCCGCGTTGCAACCGTGGTTCGAGCGCTTCGGCGAGGGCTGCGACAACCTGATCAACATGTACGGCATCACCGAGACCACGGTGCACGTGACTTACCGGCCGATCCGCTTTGCCGACACGCAACAGACGGGCAGCCCGATCGGCGCGGCGATCCCGGACTTGTCGATGTACGTGCTGGACGCCGATTTCAATCCGGTGGCCAAGGGCTGCACCGGCGAGCTGCATGTCGGCCACGCCGGCCTGGCGCGGGGTTACCACAACCGCGCCTCGCTGACCGCCGAACGCTTCGTGCCGGACCCGTTCTCCAGCGAGGGCGGGCGCCTGTACCGCACCGGCGACCTGGCGCGTTACCGCGAACAGGGCGTGATCGAGTACGTGGGCCGGATCGACCACCAGGTGAAGATCCGTGGCTTCCGTATCGAGCTGGGCGAGATCGAAGCCCGCCTTCAAGAGCATGCGGCGGTGCGTGAAGTGCTGGTGCTGGATATCGACGGGGCAGGGGGCAAGCAACTGGCGGCCTACCTGATTGCCCAGGACGCGAATGCAGATCACGCAAACCTGCGTGACACGCTGAAACAGCACCTCAAAGCCAACCTGCCGGACTACATGGTGCCGACGCACTTCCTGGTCTTGGACCGGTGGCCATTGACCGCCAACGGCAAACTAGACCGCAAGGTCCTGCCCAAGCCGGACGCCAGCCAACTGCAACAGGGCTACGTGGCCCCACGCTCGGCGCTGGAGCAGCAACTGGCGGCGATCTGGAGCGAGGTGCTGAAGGTCGAACAAGTCGGCTTGCACGACAACTTCTTCGAGCTCGGCGGCCACTCGTTGCTGGCCACCCAGGTCACCTCGCGGATTCGCCAGCGCCTGAATGTGGAAGTGTCGCTGCGCAGCCTGTTCGAATCCGCCGACCTGCAGGCCTTCGCCCAGGCCGCAAGCGAGGGTGCGGCCAGCCAGGCGCCGGCGTTCACCGTCGTGGACCGCAACCAGCCGCTGGCCTTGTCCTACGCCCAGCAGCGCCAGTGGTTCCTCTGGCAGCTGGAGCCGGCCAGTGCTGCCTACAACATCCCTTCGGCCCTGCGCCTGCAAGGCGAGCTGGATATCGAGGCACTGCGCAGCAGCTTCGCCGCGCTGATCGCCCGTCACGAAACCCTGCGTACTACCTTCCATCAGGAAGGTGAACAGGCCTGGCAACGCATCCATGCCGCAGGTGACTTCGACCTGCCGGTCGAGACGGTGGCGAGCGAGGCACTGCAGGCGCGAGTTGCGCAGGAGACCGCGCAGCCGTTCGACCTGGAGCACGGCCCGTTGCTGCGCGCCCGTCTGCTGCGTCTGGCCGCCGACGAGCATGTGTTGGTACTGACCCTGCACCATATCGTCGCCGATGGTTGGTCGATGCCGATCATGGTCGATGAAGTGGTGCGTCTGTATGCCGGGTACCGTCAGGGCGACGAGGCACAACTGCCGGCCCTGGCGTTCCAGTACGCCGATTATGCCGCCTGGCAGCGCCAATGGATGGCGGCGGGCGAGCAGGCGCGCCAGCTTGACTACTGGCGCGGGCAACTGGGCGACGAGCAACCGGTGCTGGAGTTGCCTGCCGACCGCCCACGCCCGTTGCAGTTGAGTCATGCCGGGGCACGCCTGGATATCCACCTGGAGCCGGAACTCGCCGAGGCGCTGAAAGCCACCGCACGGCAACAGGGCGTGACCCTGTTCATGCTGTTGCTGGCCTCGTTCCAGGTGCTGCTGCACCGCCTCAGTGGTCAATCGCAGGTGCGCGTCGGCGTCCCGGTCGCCAACCGCAACCGGGCCGAGACCGAGGGCCTGATCGGCTTCTTCGTCAATACCCAGGTGCTCAAGGCCGAGTTCGCGCCGCAGACCACCTTCGCCGGGTTGCTGCAACAGGTCCGGCACACTGCCGTGCAGGCTCAGGCGCACCAGGACCTGCCGTTCGAGCAACTGGTCGAGGCGCTGCAGCCCGAGCGCAGCCTGAGCCACAGCCCGCTGTTCCAGGTGCTGTTCAACCACAAGGCGGAAAACCCCGGCATGGCCCAGGAACTGGCCGGGCTGCGGATCGAGGGGCTGGGTTGGGAAGACCGCAGCACCCAGTTCGACCTGGTCCTGAACACGGTCGAGCACGACGCGGGGTTGAGCGCCATCCTGACCTACGCCACTGCATTGTTCGATCCGGCCACTGCCGAGCGTCTGGGCAGGTACTGGCGCAATCTGTTGCAGGGCATCTGCCAGGACAGCGCCCAACGCGTGGCGCAGTTGCCGTTGCTCGATGCGCTCGAGCTGGATGAGTGGCAAGCGCATGTACAACGTTACCCAAGCTCCGAATGCGCTCACGTGCTGATCGAGCAGCAGGCGGCACGCACGCCTGAAGCGATCGCCGTGACCTTCGCCGGGCAGGCGTTGAGCTATGACCAGCTCAACCGCCGTGCCAACCGTTTGGCGCATAAACTGCGCGCGCAGGGCGTGGGGCCGGATGTGCTGGTGGGCATCGCCGTGGAGCGCGGGTTCGAGATGATTGTCGGCCTGCTGGCGATCCTCAAGGCCGGGGGCGCCTATGTGCCGCTGGACCCGGAATACCCGCAGGACCGCCTGAGCTACATGATGGAAGACAGCGGCATCGCACTGCTGCTGACTCAAGGCCATTTGCTGGGCGGTCTGCCGGTGCCGGCGCATGTGCGCAGCTTGAAACTGGAAGATGATCTCGCCAGCTACAGCGACGAAAACCCCGAGCACCTGACCCAGCCGGACAACCTGGCCTATGTGATCTACACCTCGGGCTCCACCGGCAAGCCGAAAGGCACGCTGCTGCCGCACCACAACCTGCTGCGCCTGTTCAAGGCGACCGATGCCTGGTTCGGCTTCGGCCCGCAGGATGTGTGGACGCTGTTCCACTCGTACGCCTTCGACTTCTCGGTATGGGAGATCTTCGGTGCGCTGCTGCACGGCGGTCGTTTGGTGATCGTGCCGCGTGAAGTGACCCGTTCGCCGGAGGACTTCCACCAGTTGCTGGTGGAGCAGGGCGTGACGGTGCTGAACCAGACCCCATCAGCGTTCAAGCCGCTGATGCGTGTGGCCTGTGACAGCACTGCCGATCTGGCGCTGCGCTACGTGATCTTCGGTGGCGAAGCGCTGGATGTGGCTGCATTGCAACCGTGGTTCGAGCGCTTCGGGGAGGATTGCGACAACCTGATCAACATGTACGGCATCACCGAGACCACGGTGCATGTGACCTACCGGCCGATCCGCTTCGCCGACACGCACCAGGCGGGCAGCCCGATCGGTGCCGCGATTCCGGACCTATCGATGTACGTGCTGGACGCCGATTTCAATCCGGTGGCCAAGGGCTGCACGGGTGAACTGCATGTCGGCCACGCCGGCCTGGCACGCGGTTACCACAACCGCGCCTCGCTGACCGCCGAGCGCTTCGTGCCGGACCCGTTCTCCAGCGAAGGCGGGCGCCTGTACCGCACCGGTGACCTGGCGCGTTACCGCGAACAGGGCGTGATCGAGTACGTGGGGCGGATCGACCACCAGGTGAAGATCCGTGGTTTCCGTATCGAACTGGGCGAGATTGAAGCGCGCCTGCAAGAGCACGCCGCCGTGCGCGAAGTGCTGGTGCTGGATATCGACGGGGCAGGGGGCAAGCAACTGGCCGCCTACCTGATCGCGAATGATCCAGCTGTCGACCATGCAAGCCTACGCGATACGCTGAAACAGCACCTCAAAGCCAACCTGCCGGACTACATGGTGCCGACGCACTTCCTGGTCTTGGCGCAGTGGCCATTGACCGCCAACGGCAAGCTGGATCGCAAGGCCCTGCCGAAGCCGGATGCCAGCCAACTGCAACAGGGCTACGTGGCACCGCGCACGGCACTGGAGCAGCAACTGGCGGCGATCTGGTCCGAGGTGCTCAAGGTCGAGCAGGTCGGCTTGCACGACAACTTCTTCGAGCTCGGCGGCCACTCGTTGCTGGCTACCCAGGTCACCTCGCGGATCCGCCAGCGCCTGAATGTGGAAGTGTCGCTGCGCAGCCTGTTCGAATCCGCCGACCTGCAGGCCTTCGCCCAGGCCGCAGGCGAGGGTGCGGCCAGCCAGGCCCCCGCCATTACCGTGGCGGACCGCAACCAGCCGCTGGTGCTGTCGTACGCCCAGCAGCGCCAGTGGTTCCTCTGGCAACTGGAGCCGGATAGCGCCGCCTACCACATCCCTGCAGCCCTGCAACTGAAGGGGCGACTGAACCCCGAGGCGTTGCGTCAGGCCTTCGAGACCCTGATCGCTCGCCATGAGAGCCTGCGCACCACCTTCGATCAGCAAGGCGGCGAGGCGCAGCAGCGTATCCACGCGCCCGCGACGTTCACCCTGGTCATGGAATCCCTGCAGGACACCTCCACCGAGGCGGTCCGCGAGCGCGTGGCTCGGGAGATCCAGCGCCCGTTCGACCTGACCCAGGGGCCGCTGCTGCGAGTACGCCTGCTGCGCCTGGCCGAGGACGACCACGTGCTGGTGCTGACCCTGCATCATATCGTCGCCGATGGCTGGTCGATGCCGATCATGGTCGATGAAGTGGTCGACGCCTACCTGGCCTTGAGCCAGGGCCGACAACCCGAACAGCCGGCCTTGGCGGTGCAGTACGCCGACTATGCCGTCTGGCAGCGCCAATGGATGGAGGCCGGCGAGCAGGCCCGCCAGCTGGACTACTGGCTGGCGCAGCTGGGCGGCGAGCACTATGTGCTGCAACTGCCCACCGATCATCCACGGCCCACTGTGCAAAGCCACGCCGGTCGCAGCCTCGCCATCGAGGTGCCGGCGCCGCTGGTCCAGGCCTTGAAGGCGCAGGCGCGCCAGCAAGGGGTGACGCTGTTCATGCTGCTGCTGGCTTCGTTCCAGAGCTTGCTGCACCGCCAGACCGGGCAGGCCGACATCCGTGTCGGCGTGCCGATCGCCAACCGCACCCGGGCCGAGACCGAAGGCTTGATCGGCTTCTTCGTCAATACCCAGGTGCTCAAGGCGCAGTTCGAGCTGCACACGACCTTCAGCGCGTTGCTGCAACAGGTCAAGCACGCTGCCTTGCAGGCCCAGGCGCACCAGGACCTGCCGTTCGAGCAACTGGTCGAAGCGCTGCAGCCGGAGCGCAGCCTGAGCCACAATCCGCTGTTCCAGGTGATGTTCAACCACCAGGCCCAACGCTCGGACCAGGGGCGCGAACTGCCTGGGCTGAGCATCGAAGGCCTGAGCTGGGGCAACCCCACGGCGCACCTCGACCTGGCCCTGGATACTTTCGAAAGCGAACACGGCCTCGGTGCGACCCTGACCTACGTCAGCGACCTGTTCGAGCACGCCACTATCGAGCGCATGGCCGCGCACTGGCTCAACCTGTTGCAGGCAGTCAGCACCCAGCCCGCCCAGCGGATCGTCGAGCTGCCGCTGCTCGATGAGGCACAGCGCCAGGTGATCCTCGGGCAGTGGAGCCGCCACGAGGCGATCTACCCTGACCAGCGCACCGTGCAGCAGCTGATCGCCGACCAGGCCGCGCGTACCCCGCACGCTACGGCGCTGATCTGCGAAGGGCAGCAGCTCACCTACCAGGCCTTGGATCTGCGCGCCAACCAGCTGGCCCATCGCCTGCGCGAGGCGGGCATCGGCCCGGACGTGCGCGTGGGCATCGCCCTGCCGCGCAGCCTGGACATGGTGGTCGGCCTGCTGGGCGTGCTCAAGGCCGGCGGCGCCTATGTGCCGCTGGATCCCGACTACCCGCACGAGCGCCTGGCCTACATGATGGAGGACAGCGGCATCGCCCTGTTGCTCGGCCACAGCGCGCAACTGCAAGACCTGGCCGTGGCACCGCAGGTGCGCAGCCTGTGCCTGGACAGCGAGCCGCTCGATGCCTGGCCGAGCCATGCGCTGCCGGCGCTGGGCGACCCCGACAACCTGGCGTACATCATGTACACCTCCGGTTCCACAGGGCGCCCCAAGGGCGTCGGCATCAGCGCCGCGGCGCTGAGCCGACATGCCCATGTCGCCCAGGGTTTCTGCGGCCTGTCGGCGGCCGACCGGGTGCTGCAGTTCTCCACCTTCAACTTCGACGCCTTCGTCGAGCAGCTCTACCCGGCGCTGATCTGCGGCGCCAGCGTGGTGCTGCGTGGCCCGACGCTGTGGGACAGCGAGACCTTCTACCGTGAAGTGGTGACCCAGGGCATCACCTTCGCCGACCTGCCGACCGCCTACTGGTACCTGCTGGCCAAGGACTTTGCGGCCAAGGGCCCGCGCGACTATGGTTCGCTGCGGCGCATCCACATGGGGGGCGAGGCCATGGCCGCCGACGGCGTGCTGGCCTGGCAACAGGCCGGGCTCGGCCATGTGCGGCTGCTCAACACCTACGGGCCGACCGAGGCCACCGTCAGCGTCATGAGCCACGACTGCAGCGCCTATGTCACCGGCGAGCAACCCCTGCCGGTGCAGATCCCGATCGGCAAGGCCCTGGGCGGGCGCTCGATCCACTTGGTGGACGCCGATGCCGACCTGGCCCTGCCGGGTGCCATCGGTGAACTGCTGGTCGGTGGCGAGCTGCTCGCCCGCGGCTATCACAATCGTCCGGGGCTGACCGCCGAACGCTTCATCCCCGACCCGTTCGCGACGACGCCGGGCGGGCGCCTGTACCGCACCGGCGACCTGGCGCGCTATCGCGAGCACGGCGTGGTGGAGTACGCCGGGCGTATCGACCACCAGGTGAAGATCCGCGGCTTCCGTATCGAGCTGGGCGAGATCGAGGCGCGCCTGCGCGAGCACCCTGCGGTGCGCGAAGTGCTGGTGGTCGATATCGATGGCCCGGGCGGCAAGCAACTGGCGGCCTACCTGGTGCCCAACGTCATGCCCGAGGCCGAGGATGCCCTGCGCGCCGAGCTGAAGGCGCACCTGGGCGCCAGCCTGCCGGACTACATGGTGCCGATGTACCTGGTGCTGCTCGAGCGCATGCCGCTGCTGCCCAACGGCAAGCTCGACCGCAAGGCACTGCCAGCCCCCGATACCCGCCAGTCGCAGCCGGCCTACGTGGCCCCGGTCAGTGAGCTGGAGCAGCAGCTGGCGGCGCTCTGGGCCGAGGTGCTGCAGGTCGAGCGGGTGGGCCTGGGCGATGACTTCTTCGAGCTGGGCGGGCACTCGCTGCTGGCGGCCCAGCTGATTTCCAAGATCAACTCTGGCCTGGGCATCGACATCCCCCTGCGCCTGCTATTCGAGAAACCGCAATTGAATGATTTTGCCCAGGCGTGTGCCAGCACCGGCTTGTCGTTGAGCGAGGACGGCTTGTCCGATATCGAAAGAATGATGAATGAAATGGCGGGCGTCTGAGATGGACAAGAGCACAGCAGAACGTATCGCCAAGCGCTTTGTCGGCCTTGCCCTGGAGCAGCGTCGGCAGATTCTCGACAAGATGCGCGAGACCGGGCAGAGCTTCCGCTTGCTGCCCATCGCCGTGACCCGTCACGACAGCCCGCGCATCCCGCTGTCCTATGCCCAGCAGCGCATGCTGTTCCTCTGGCAGCTGGAGCCGCACAGCAGCTTCTACAACGTGCCGATGGCGGTGCGCCTGAGCGGTTCGCTGAACCAGCAGGCCTTGGCCCAGGCCCTGGATGCGTTGGTACAGCGCCATGAGAGCCTGCGCACGCGCTTTGTCTCCGAGCAGGGCGAGTTCCACCAGCAGGTCCTCGAACAACCAGGCGTCGACCTGGAGGTGCGCGAGGTGCAGGCCGGGCCGGGCGAGGATATCGAGCAGTGCCTGCGTACTGCGGTGCGCGAAGCGCTGGATGCGCCGTTCGACCTGCTCGAAGGCCCGTTGCTGCGGGTCCGGCTTTTGCGCCTGGCACCGACCGAGCACGTGCTGACGGTGTGCATGCACCATATCGTCTCCGACGGCTGGTCGGGCGAGTTGATGGTGCAGGAGTTCGTGCACCTGTACGAGGCCCTGTCGCAAGGGCGCGAAGCCAACCTGCCGCCGCTGGAGGTGCAATACGCCGACTACGCGATCTGGCAACGCGCCTGGCTGGAGGCCGGCGAGGGCGAGCGCCAGTTGCAGTACTGGAAGCAGCAGCTGGGCGATGAACACTCGGTACTGGACCTGCCGCTGGACCACGAGCGTCCGGCGCACCCCAGCTACCGTGGCGCGACCCTGCGCAGCGATGTGCCGGCGGCGCTGTCGGCGCAGCTCAAGGCCCGGGCGCGCAGCCAGGGCCAGACCGTGTTCATGCTGACCCTGGCGGCGCTGGCCGTGACCCTGTCGCGCTACAGCGGCCAGGCCGACATCCGCATCGGCGCGCCCAACGCCGGGCGCAACCGCAAGGAAGTCGAAGGCCTGATCGGCTTCTTCATCAACACCCAGGTGCTGCGGGTGCAGGTGGACGAGCGCCAGAGCGGCGCGGCGCTGCTGGAACAGGTGAAGCAGGTGGTCAGTGGCGCGCAGTCGCACCAGGAACTGCCGTTCGAGCACCTGGTCGACGCCCTGGCGCCGGAGCGCAACCTGGGCCACAACCCGCTGTTCCAGGTGAAGATCAACCAGAACATGGCCGATACCGAGGCCGGCGCCCAGGCCCGGCAGACGCTGGGTGAGCTCAGTGTCAGCGGTTTTTCGGTCGAGGGCAGCGATGCGCGCTTCGACCTGGCCTACGACTTCACCGAGACCCCGGACGGCCTGCAAGGCTACTTCAACTACAGCACCGACCTGTTCGAAGCCGCGACCATCGAGCGCATGGCCGCTTCGTTCCAGGCCGTGTTGCGTACGCTTGTCGAGCACCCCGACGCGGCGTTGCTCGATCACCCGGACGCCCAGGCCGAGCAGGTCGAAACCGCTGCCCAGGACTGGCCGCAGCAGGACTTCCTCGCCCTGTGGCGCCAGGGCCTGCAAGCCGGGGCCGGGCAGCCGGCACTGCGGGCGGGCGATCGCACGCTCACCTACGCCGAGCTGGAGCAGCAGGCCAACCGTTTCGCGCATTACCTCAAGGCGCAGGGTATCGCCCCGGGCATGACCGTGGCGCTATGCCAGGAGCGCTCCATCGAGTGGGTGACCAGCCTGCTGGCGGTGCTCAAGCTGGGCGCGGTGTACCTGCCGCTGGACAGCCGCCAGCCGGCCGAGCGCCTGCAGCAGTTGCTGCAGGCCAGCGCCGCGCAGCTTCTGGTGCATGCCCAGGGCGACGCCCAGGCGGCGGGGCTGGGCGTGTGCCGCGCCGTGGCCTATGACGCTTCACTGTATGGCGACTGCGACGACCAGCCTCCGGCGGTGCGTGTCTTGCCGCAGCAGGCGGCCTACATCATCTATACCTCGGGTTCCACCGGGCAGCCCAAGGGCGTGGTGGTCAGCCACGGGGCGCTGGCCAACTACCTGCAGGGCGTGCTGCAACGCCTGGACTTGCAGCCAGGCGCCAGCCTGGCGATGGTTTCCACGGTGGCCGCCGACCTTGGCCATACCGTGCTGTTCGGCGCGCTGGCCACGGGCCGGCTGCTGCACCTGCTGGGCCACGACCAGGGTTTCGATCCGGATGCCTTCGCCAGCTACATGGCCGAGCACCGCGTCGATGTGCTGAAGATCGTGCCGAGCCACCTGCAAGGCCTGTTGCAGGCCGCGCAGCCGGAGCGGGTGCTGCCCGAGCAATTGCTGATCCTCGGTGGCGAGGCCAGTTCCTGGGCGCTGATCGAGCAGATCCGCCGCCTGAAGCCCGGCTGCCGGATCATCAACCACTACGGCCCGACCGAGACCACCGTGGGCATCCTCACCCACGAGGTCGGCGCGCGCCTGCCCGGCTGGCGCAGCGTGCCGGTCGGCCGGCCGCTGGACAACGGCCAGGCGCGGGTGCTGGACGCCTACCTCAATCCGCTGCCCGAGCGCGTGGCCGGCGAGCTGTACCTGGGCGGCCAGGGCCTGGCCCAGGGTTATGTCGGCCAGCCGGGCCTGACCGCCGAGCGCTTTGTCCCCGATCCGTTCGGTGACAACGGCCAGCGGCTGTACCGTGCCGGTGACCGCGCACGCCTGGACCAGGGCGTGCTGGAATACCTGGGCCGTGGCGACGACCAGGTAAAGATCCGCGGCTACCGGGTCGAGCCGGGCGAGGTCGGCCAGGTGCTGCAAGGCCTGCCCGGCGTGGCCGAGGCCGTGGTGCTGGCACTGCCCCTGGACAGCGACCCCACGCGCCTGCAACTGGTGGCCTGGGCCGTGCCGGCGGCGGGTGTCGAGCTGCAGGCCGAGGCCCTGCGTCAGGCCTTGCTGGAGCGCCTGCCAGAGTACCTGGTGCCGGCGCAGGTGCTGCTGCTCGAACGCCTGCCGCTGACCGCCAACGGCAAGCTGGACAAGCGTGCCCTGCCCAGACCCGGTGTGGTGGCCAAGCAGCGCTTTGTCGCGCCGGTGGGTGAAATCGAAGAGAAACTCGCGGCGATCTGGTGCGAGGTGCTCAAGCGTGAGCAAGTGGGCAGCACCGACAACTTCTTCGAGCTGGGCGGCGACTCGATCCTCAGCCTGCAGATCATCGCCCGCGCCAAGCGCCAGGGCATCAAGCTCAGCCCCAAGCAGTTGTTCGAGAAACAGACCATCGGCCAACTGGCGGCGGTGGCCAAGCTGATCGAGAAGAAGCCGGCGGCCGAGGTGGTCGAGCAGGTCAGCGGCAGCCTGCCGCTGCTGCCGATCCAGGCGCGTTTCTTCGACAGCGCGATTCCCCAGCGCCACCACTGGAACCAGGCAGTGCTGCTGACCCCGCGCCAGCCGTTGACGGTGGCCTTGCTGCAACCTGCGCTCAAGCTGCTGCTGGAACAGCACGACGCCCTGCGCCTGCGGTTCAGCGAGGACCAGGGCCAGTGGCAAGGCCAGTTCGCGCCGGTCGACGCGCAGCAGTTGCTGTGGGTACATCAGCTGGACGATGCCGCGCGCCTGCCGGAGCTGGCCGACGAGGCCCAGCGTAGCCTGGACCTGAAGAATGGCCCGCTGCTGCGCGTGGTGCTGATCGACCTGCCCGAGGGGCAACAGCGTCTGCTGGTGGTGATCCACCACCTGGTGGTCGACGGCGTGTCCTGGCGCGTCCTGCTCGAAGACCTGCAGTTGGCCTGTCAGGCACTGCTGGCCGGCAAGGCGCCGGTGTTGCCGGCCAAGAGCAGTTCGCTCAAGGCCTGGGCCGAGCATCTGCACGAGCACGCCCGCAGCCCCGCGCTGGTGGCCGAGCTGGCCTACTGGCAGGCGCAGTTGCAGGGTGTCAGCGACGTCCTGCCCGGGGCGAACCCGCAGGGTGGCCAGCAGCGCAAGCATGAAATCTCGGTGCGCACCCACCTGAACGCCGAACTGACCCGGCAACTGCTGCAGGAGGCGCCGGCCGCCTACCGCACCCAGGTCAACGACCTGCTGCTGACGGCGCTGGCGCGGGTCATCCGCCGCTGGACCGGCGAGGCGCACGCGCTGATCCGCCTGGAAGGCCATGGCCGCGAAGACCTGTTCGACGACCTCGACATCACCCGCACGGTTGGCTGGTTCAGCAGCCTGTACCCGTTGAAGCTGACCCCCGCCGATGACCTGGGCGCGTCGCTCATGGCGGTCAAGGAGCAACTGCGTGCCGTGCCGGCCAAGGGCATTGGCTACGGTGTGCTGCGTTACCTGGGCGACGCGCAGGCCCGCGAATCCCTCGGCGCCCTGGCCCAGGGCAGCATCGTATTCAACTACCTGGGGCAGTTCGACGGCAGCTTCGACAGCGAGCAAGGGTTGTTCACCCCGGCGCCGGAAGGCGCAGGGCAGGGGCAAAGCCCGGATGCGCCGCTGGGCAGCCTGCTCAGCATCGATGGCCAGGTCTACGCCGGTGAACTGGCGCTGGACTGGAGCTTCAGCAGCGCCGTGTTCGAACGTGGGCAGATCCAGCGCCTGGCCGACGAGTACGCCGAGGAACTGCGTCTGCTGATCGGCCACTGCACCAGCCCGGGCGTGGCGGGGGTGACGCCTTCGGACTTCCCGCTGGCCAGCCTCGACCAGCGTCAGCTGGCGGCGCTGCCGGTGGCGGCGGACAATATCGAAGACATCTACCCGCTGTCGCCGATGCAGCAGGGCATGCTGTTCCACAGCCTGTACCAGCAGGAGGCGGGCAACTACATCAACCAGACTCGCGTCGAAGTGCAGGGGCTGGACGTACCGCGCTTCATCGCGGCCTTGCAGGCCACCGTGGACAACCACGAAGTGCTGCGCAGCAGTTTCTTCAGTGGCTACGACCAGTCCTTGCAAGTGGTGCAGCGCCAGGCGCGGCTGCCGCTGGTCGAGCTCGACTGGCGTGAGCAGGTCGACCTGCCCAGGGCGTTGCAGGAATGGGCCGAGGCCGACCTGCGTGCCGGTTTCGACCTGGCCAGCGGTCCGCTGCTGCGCCTGGCGGTGATCCGCAGCGCTGACCAGCAGTACCAGCTGGTGCTGACCAACCACCATATCCTGCTCGATGGCTGGAGCAGCTCGCGGCTGTTCGGCGAGGTGCTGCAGCGTTACGCCGGTTTCACCCCGGCAGGCAAGAGCAGCCGTTACCGCGACTATATCCAGTGGCTGCAACGCCAGGACCAGGCCGCCAGCGAACGCTTCTGGCGCGAGCGCACGGCGGAACTGGACGAGCCTACGCGGCTGGCCCAGGCCTTCAGGTCCGAAGCCCAGGGCCACGGGCAGGCCGAGCATCAGATCAGCCTGGATGCACAGCGTACCCAGCGCCTGGGCGAGTTTGCCCGGGACCAGCGGATCACCCTCAACACCTTGGTCCAGGCCGCGTGGCTGTTGCTGTTGCAACGCTACACCGGGCAGGCCTGCGTGACCTTCGGCGCCACCGTGGCCGGCCGCCCGGCCGAACTGCCGGGCGTCGAGGAGCAGTTGGGGCTGTTCATCAACACCTTGCCGGTGGTCGCCAGCCCGCGCCCGGAGCAGACCGTCGGCGACTGGGTACAGCACGTGCAAGGGTTGAACCTGGCCCTGCGCGAGCACGAGCATACGCCACTGTACGAGATCCAGCGCTGGGCCGGCTGGAGCGGCGAGGCGCTGTTCGACAATATCCTGGTGTTCGAGAACTACCCGGTGTCGGAGGCGCTGCAGCAAGGTGCTCCCCAGGGGCTGGTGTTCGGCGAGGTGGCCAGCCAGGAGCAGACCAACTATCCGCTGACGCTGGTGGCCCAGGTGGGCGAAAAACTGTCGGCCAGCTTCAAGTTCGACCGCGCCAGCTATGCCGGATCGGCTGTCGGGCAGATGGCGGCACACTTCGTCGAACTGTTGGAAGGGTTGGCGGACTCGTCGCAGCGGGCTTTGGGTGAGCTGGTGCTGAGCACAGCGCCGCTACAGGTCATTGACAGCTATCCGAGCTCGGCCTGCGCCCATGCGCTGATCGAGCAGCAGGCGGCACGCACGCCTGAAGCGATCGCCGTGACCTTCGCCGGGCAGGCGTTGAGCTATGACCAGCTCAACCGCCGTGCCAACCGCCTGGCGCACAAGCTGCGCGCGCAGGGCGTGGGGCCGGATGTGCTGGTGGGCATCGCGGTGGAGCGCGGGTTCGAGATGATTGTCGGCCTGCTGGCGATCCTCAAGGCCGGGGGCGCCTATGTGCCGCTGGACCCGGAGTATCCGCAGGACCGCCTGAGCTACATGATGGAAGACAGCGGCATTCAGCTGCTGCTGACTCAAGGCCATTTGCTGGCCGATCTGCCGGTACCGGCGCATGTGCGCAGCCTGTCTCTCGAAGATGATCTGACCGGCTACAGCGACGCGAATCCGGAGCACCTGACCCAGCCAGACAACCTGGCCTACGTGATCTACACCTCGGGCTCGACCGGCAAGCCTAAAGGCACGCTGCTGCCGCACCACAACCTGTTGCGCCTGTTCAAAGCGACGGACGCCTGGTTTGGCTTTGATGCGCAGGATGTGTGGACGCTGTTCCACTCGTACGCCTTCGACTTCTCGGTGTGGGAGATCTTCGGTGCGCTGCTGCACGGCGGTCGTTTGGTGATCGTGCCGCGTGAGGTAACTCGCTCGCCGGAGGACTTCCACCAGTTGCTGGTGGGCCAGGGCGTGACCGTGCTCAACCAGACCCCATCGGCGTTCAAGCCGCTGATGCGTGTGGCCTGTGACAGTGCATCCGACCTTTCGCTGCGCTACGTGATCTTCGGTGGCGAAGCCCTGGACGTGGCCGCGTTGCAGCCGTGGTTCGAGCGCTTCGGCGAGGATTGCGACAACCTGATCAATATGTACGGCATCACCGAGACCACGGTGCATGTGACCTACCGGCCGATCCGTTTTGCTGACACGCAACAGTCGGGCAGCCCGATCGGTGCGGCAATTCCGGACCTGTCGATGTATGTGCTGGACGCAGACTTCAATCCGGTGGCCAAGGGCTGCACGGGCGAGCTGCATGTCGGCCACGCTGGCCTGGCACGCGGTTACCACAACCGTGCCTCGCTGACCGCCGAACGTTTCGTGCCGGACCCGTTCTCCAGTGAAGGCGGGCGCTTGTACCGCACCGGCGACCTGGCGCGTTACCGCGAACAGGGCGTGATCGAGTACGTGGGCCGTATCGACCACCAGGTGAAGATCCGCGGTTTCCGTATCGAACTGGGCGAGATCGAAGCGCGCCTGCAAGAACATGCGGCGGTGCGCGAAGTGCTGGTGCTGGATATTGACGGGGCAGGGGGCAAGCAACTGGCCGCTTACCTGATCGCGAATGATCCAGCTGTCGACCATGCAACCCTGCGCGACACGCTGAAACAGCACCTCAAAGCCAATCTGCCGGACTACATGGTGCCGACGCACTTCCTGGTCCTGGACCAGTGGCCATTGACCGCCAACGGCAAGCTGGACCGCAAGGCCCTGCCCAAACCGGACGCCAGCCAACTGCAACAGGGCTACGTAGCCCCGCGCACGGCGCTGGAACAGCAACTGGCGGCGATCTGGGCCGAGGTGCTGAAGGTCGAGCAGGTGGGCCTGCACGACAACTTCTTCGAGCTCGGCGGCCACTCGTTGCTGGTGATCACCCTGGTGAACAAGGTGCGCGAAGCCTTCGCTGTCAACATCAGCCTGCATGAGTTCATGCTGATGGCCAGCTTCGAGGAACTCGCCAACTTCATCGGTGGCGGCAAGGATCGCCTGAAATCGCCGGTGATCAACCTCAACGGCTGCCAGCGCCAGCGCCCGGCGCTATTCTGCCTGCCACCGGGTGGCGGCGGTGCCTACGCCTACTACCCGCTGGCCAGCCGCCTGGCCGATGAGCGTCCGGTGTATGGCCTGGTCAACCGCTGCTATGCCGAGCCGGGCTGGGTGGACGAATCCTGGGCGGCGATGGTCGGCTATTACGTCGAGCAGATCCGCCGTACCCAGGCCAGCGGCCCGTACCATCTGCTGGGTTGGTCCATGGGTGGCGCCCTGGCGCTGGAAGTGGCTCACGCCCTGGAGCAGGCCGGCCAGCAGGTCGGTTTCGTCGGCCTGGTCGACACCCAGCTGCCGCAGGAGGTATCCGGTCTCGACGCCGAGCCCGTCGAGGTGCTGCAGGTGGCGCGCGCGGACGAGAGCCTGCTGCGTGGCCTGCTGGCCTTTGCGCCGGGCGTCGGCGAGGCGCGGATCGCGGGCTTCATCGACGAGGCCGAGCGTCTGCCGGCCGAGGTCGACAGGACCGAGTGGGTCATCGAGCAGGTGGCCGCCGCGGGGAATGTCAGCGCCGAACGCCTGCGCAGCATCCACGAGGATGTGCACCTGCAGCGGGAGATCGTCGATGGCTTCGCCGTGCTCGACCGCAACGCCGAACTGAGCCAGGCATTCCGCCTGCGCCCGCTGGCGGTCCAGGTGGACTGCTGGTGGGCCAGTGAAAGTCGCAGCGCCGAGCGGGTACGCCTGGGCGAGGCGGGGCTGCTGGCCCAGGCTTCGGTCAACGGGCTGGCCAGTTCGACGGTGATCGCCGATGGGCATGAGGGTGTGATCAACGCCGTCGCGTTCACCGACGGGCTGTTGCAGCGGCTTGCCGACAAGGCGTAAGGGTTGCTGTTGCAGCGAGCCGGGACCGCACTGTGGTCCCGGCATTGCTGCCTGTCAAACCGTGCGCAAGCGCGCCTTCTCCACCTGTTGCATCTCCACTCCATCGAGCAATGCCTCGACCACCGCCTTGGCCGCATCCTGCCCATGATCGTTGCCCAGCAACAGGTCATGGCAGGTGCCGGTCGCCAGTTCCATCGCCTTGAGGTTGGTGGCGAACGCGCCCTTGAGCAGAGTGGACAGGTGCACCAGTGCATCTTCGAAATCCACGCCTTCGCGCACGGCGAACAAGGAAGGGTGGCTGCATTCGCAGTTGCCGAAGCTGGAATGCGCCGTGGTGGCGCGGGAAGGGGGATCAGGTAAGCCTTTTGTCATTGTGTCGCTCCTTGATTCAATGGAGCCGCCACAGATCGCTACCAAACGAAGTGGTGACGGCTGTACGCAGGTTGGTAGACCGGGAATCAAGGAAACCGGCGCGCACGAGTGCGCCCTACGCACAGCCGCCATAAAACGAAACAGCGGGCACAAAAAAAGCGCCGACTCTATCGCAATGGGGGCGCTTGTGCGCCTTGATTGATCGCGGGCTACCAAACCCGGCTGCTGGACTTACAGCAGCGCGCAAAGGTTACCGGGCTCAGGCAACCGTTTCAAGGCGCGCTCATGTGTGGATACATATCGCCAGCGCACCCCTCACATAAAGTGCGTGCGATGGACGCCGTTGATCGCCCGCAACGATCCGATGGAACGTTTTGCCACCGGGCGATTTCTTACCCTCAGAGGAAAGACAACGTGCCCGGGATTACCGTGACATGAAAGCCCGCCAGGAGAGCAAGTCGGTCAACCTGCAACCATTGCCGGGTTTCATGCGCGGCGGTGGCGAAGTCAGCTGCCTGTTGCAGGCGATGGACTGGGGGCATTCACCGCTGGGCCCACCGGATACTTGGTCGGCGGCGTTGAAGGGCGTGGTGGCCATGCTTCTGAGCGCCCAGGCGCAGATCGTGCTGTTCTGGGGGCCGCAGTACGCCGCGCTGTACAACGACGCTTACTGGCCGACCATCGGTGACAAGCATCCCGGGGCGTTGGGCCAGCCGGCCCAGGCCCATTGGCGCGAACTGTGGGACGACCTGGAACCTTTGTTGCGCGGGGTGCGCGAGACCGGCGTGAGCTTTTCCGCCAAGGACCGTCCGTTCTACATCGAACGCCACGGCCCGGGTGAAACGGCGTACTTCGACGTCTCCTATTCCGCCGTGCGCGAGGCCGATGGCGCGGTAGGCGGCGTGCTGTGCATCGTCACCGAGACGTCCGAACGCGTGCACTTCCAGCATCGTCAGGCGTTTCTCCAGGAGCTGCGCCAGGCCTTGCCCAGCCTGGGCCAGGCCGAACGCATCGAAGCTCATGCGGTAAGGCGCCTGGCCAAGGAGCTGGGCGCGGCGCGGGTGTGTTTTGGTGAAGACCTGGGTGATGGACGGTATCGGGTCGGGCAGGAATGGGCCGCGCACGTACCGTCGATCACCGGCCTCAATCAGTACGCCGCCTTGGACCCGGCACTGCGCGAGGCGTTGCTCGCAGGCCAGGTGGTGCAGCGCAACTATGCGGCGAACAACAAGGCACCGGCTGGCTTCAAGGGCCTGTGCGCCACGCTGCATGCCCCGGTGCTGCGCGCCGAGCGTCTGGAAGCAATGCTTGCGGTGCACTTCCACACGCCCCATGCGTGGACCAGCAGCGAATGCCTGCTGGTCGAGGAGGCCGCCAGCCAAGTGTGGGCGGCGATCACCCATGCCCGTTCCGAACGCGCCTTGCATGTGCTCAACGAAAACCTCGAGGAACGGGTGGCGAACATGCTCACCCAACGCGAGGCTTCGCTGGTGCAACTGCACGAGGCGCGCAAGATGGAGATGATCGGCCAGCTCACCGGCGGCATCGCCCATGACCTCAACAATATGCTCACGCCGATCATCGCCTCCCTGGAACTGCTGCGCCGCCACCCCTCGCCGGAGCGCGCCAAACGCTTGATCGATGGCGGCCTGCAAGGGGCGGAGCGGGCGCGCAACCTGGTCGGGCGGTTGCTCAGCTTCGCCAGGCGCCAGACCCTCAAGCCCGTCAGCGTGTCGCTGGCGGTGCTGGTCGAGGACATGCACGAACTGATGGCGCGCTCCCTGGGGCCGACCATTGTGCTGAAGGTCAATATCGACACGGCACTGCCGGGGGTCCTGGTGGACCCGCACCAGTTGGAGCTGGCCCTGCTGAATCTGGTGGTCAACGCCCGTGACGCAATGGGCGAGGGTGGCCAGCTGACCATCCGCGCTGGCGCTGAGGAAGCCGGCATGCCCAGACCGCCCGGGTTGCAGGGCGGGCACCAGCTGTGGCTGCAGGTGAGTGACACCGGGTGCGGCATGAGCGAAGAAGTGCTTGCGCATTGCGTCGAGCCGTTCTACTCGACCAAAGGGGTGGGGCGGGGCACTGGTCTGGGCCTGCCGATGGTGCAGGGGCTGGCACTGCAGTCCGGCGGTGGTTTCGTTATTCATTCCCGCCCGGGCCAGGGGACCGAGGCAACCTTGTGGCTGCCGGCCAGCGAGAGCAGCGTGGCGGCGCACATGGCCGACCCCGTCGAGGTGCTCCGAGCGCAACGGCCGACCCGGGTGCTGCTGGTGGATGACGAACCCCTGGTGCGCCAGGCTACGCTGATGCAGTTGCAGGCTCTGGGGTACGAGGTGACCGAGGCAGACGGGCCTGTCCAGGCCCTGGCGTTGCTGAAAAAGGGCCTGGTACCCGATGTGCTGCTGACCGACCATGTCATGGCCGAGATGACCGGCGTGCGCTTCGCCCAGCAGGTGCGCGAGCAGTTGTCTGAGTTGCCGGTGCTGATCATCACCGGCTACACCAACCTTGCACCGCGTGAACTGCATGGGTTCGGGGTCTTGCGCAAACCGTTCCGCCAGGATGAGCTGGGGCGTAGCCTGGCGCGATTGCTGGCGGCGCGGGGTGATTCAACCGGGTAGCGGCGGTTGTGCCAACCTTGGTCTCAACGCGCCGCTCACTGCCTCCCCAGCACGTCCCCGAGCATCCGGCACACCTGCTCGGCCGAATAGGGCTTGGCCAGGAAGGCGAAGCCTTGATGGCCACCTTCGGCAATCGCTTCGCTGTAGCCGGAGGTGAGGATCACCGGCAGCTGCGGCTGGCTGAGCCGCAACTCTCTGGCCAGGGCCAGACCGCCCATGCCCGGCATCACCACGTCGGAGAACACCGCGTCGAATCCGCCTTGCGCCGCAGCGATCTGCGTCAGCGCATCCTCGGCCGAGATCGCCCAACTGATCCGATAGCCATGGTCGCGGAGGATCTGCGCGGTGAAACTGCCGACATCCGGGTTGTCCTCGACCACCAGGATATGCCGGCGCTCGCCATTGGGCGCGAGCGCCGGCAAGGCGGTACTTTCCTCGACCGCGGTTGGGGCCACCTGGGGCAGATATAAAGTGAAGGTAGTGCCCTGGCCTTCGATGCTGCTGACCCGGACATCGCCCCCCGACTGCTTGACGAAGCCGAACACCTGCGACAAGCCGAGCCCGGTGCCCTGGCCAGCGGCCTTGGTGGTGAAGAATGGGTCGAAGATGCGTTCCAGCAGGTGCGGGGCAATGCCTACGCCGCTGTCGACCACCGAGATGGCCGCGAATGGCCCGGCTTGGGGCGCCTGGCCACGCGGCGCCGGCAGGTGCTGGTTGGCCTCCAGGCGCAGGCGCAGGATGCCCGCGCCGGCCATGGCATCGCGGCCGTTGATCATCAGGTTGATCACCGCGGTTTCCAGTTGGCCGAGGTCGGCGTGCACGTGGCAGGGCGTGTCGGGCAGTTCCAGGCTCACCTGGATGCGCGCGCCGGTGGCGGTGTCGAGCATCTCGGCCATCGCCTCGAGCCTGGGGCCTGCGTCGAACACCTGGGGGCTGAGTGCCTGGCGGCGGGCGAAGGCGAGCAGTTGCCCGGTCAGCTTGGCGCCGCGGTCGACGGTGTCGGACACGGTCTTGAAATAGCGGCTGCGCCGGCTTTCGTCGAGGTCCGGTCGCTGCAGGAAATGAAGGGAGGAGCGGATGATGGTCAGCAGGTTGTTGAAGTCGTGGGCCACGCCCCCGGTCAACTGGCCGATGGCCTCGAGCTTCTGGGTCTGGCGCAGGACCGCTTCGGTGTGCAGCAACTGGCAGGTACGTTCTTCGACGCGTTGCTCGAGGGTGGCATTGAGCGCTTCCAGCGCCGTCATCGCCTCGCGCACTTCGGCGTTGGCCTGGACCCGCTGGATATGCGCCCAGCAGCGTTCGGTCACTTCGCCAAGCAGGGTCTGCTCGTAGCGGGTCCAGGCCCTGGGCCGCTTGTCGTGGATCGCCATCAGCGCCGTCAGGCGGCCCTCCTTGATCAGCGGCATGCAGATGGTCGCGGTAATGCCGATGGCCTGAAAGGTCGCCGACTCGCGGGCCGGCAACTGGCTGAGGTTGTCATCGATCACCAGCGCCTGGCCTGCGCGCAGGCGGCTGACAGCCAGTTCGCCGAAGGCGGCCAGGCGGTACTGGCCGACCAACCGTGGCGAACCCGGTGCAACCCAGTCGCCACAAATGGTGAAACCGTCCTCGTCGGGCGCCATCACGGCATAGGCGCAACTGGACAATTGCAGGTGCTCGCCCAGCAGGCGGGTGGTGGTGGCCATGATCCGTTCGGGATCGGTGGCGTGGGCGGTGGCCCGGCCGAGGCTGTCGAGGAAGTTCAGGCGGCGGTTGGCGACCACGCTCGCGGTGGTTTCGGTGACCGTGTCGAGCATGCCCACCACGTTGCCGTCATGGTCGCGCATGGGGCTGTAGCAGAAGGTGAAATAGGCGCGTTCCGGGCTGCCGTGGCGCTCGATCATCAGCGGGAAGTCTTCGATGTACACCGCCTCGCCATCGAGGGCGCGCCGGGCCATGCGGCCGATATCGCTCCAGGCTTCCTGCCACACTTCGCTGAAGGGGCGCCCGAGGGCCGTGGGCTTGTTGCCGAGGATTTCGCTGAAGGCGTCGTTGTGCAGGGTCAGCAGTGCATCGCCCCAGAGCACGGCCTGGGGGAAGCGCGAGGCCAGGCACAGGGCGACGCTGGTCTTGAGCACGTCGGGCCAGCCGTCCAGTGGCCCCAGGGGCGTGGCCGCCCAGTCGTGGTTGCGGATGCGCGCGGCCATCAGCCCGCCGCCGTCTAGCCATTTCGCCATGAACGTTTGCCGGTCCTTTTGCGTGGGACCATCAGGGTGCACCGAGACGCGACGCTTGGCGAGGGATTTGTATGCGCTGACGCCTCAGCGGATGAAATGCACCTTGCCGGTATCGTCGTTGCCCATGTAGATGCCGTACACCCCGGCCTGACGCTCGAGGATGTAGCGTTCGAGGATCTGCCGGATCGCTGGGTAGTAGATCTCGTCCCAGGGGATCTGGTCCGGCTCGAAGAAGCGGTAGTCCAGGGTCTCGGGCCCGTACTGGCCGGTCTCCTCGGTGACCACGGCGCGGAAGATGATGTACACCTCGCTGATCTGCGGCACGCTGAAGATCGAGTAGGGCGAGACGATGTCGGCGCGCACGCCGCTCTCTTCCCACACCTCGCGCAGCGCCGCCTGCTCGGTGGTCTCGCCGGCCTCCATGAAACCGGCCGGCAGGGTCCAGGTTCCGGGGCGCGGCGGGATGGCGCGCTGGCACAGCAGGTACTTGCCGTCGCGCTCGATGATACAGCCGGCGATGATCTTCGGGTTGATGTAGTGGATGTAGCCGCAACCGGCGCAGTGAAGACGTTCGTGGGTGTCGCCGTTGGGGACGCCCCGGGCCAGTTCCGTGGTGCAGTGCGGGCAGTAGCGCGGGGCGATGGGCATGGTCAGTGGCCTATGCGAGGGTCCTTGAGGGGCAGGGGGGCGACGATATCGCGGACCTTGGCGTTGTCGTCCTGCTTCTGGCGCAGGTAGTCGAGGGCGACCTTGGCGGCGGCGCGCACATGGTCGACCGAGGCCTGGTGGGCGGCCTGGGGGTCGCCGCCCTTGATCGCCTCGACGATCTTTTCCATCTCGCGGTTGCTCGCGCCCCGGCGGTTCTCCTGGGACACCGAGGTGGCGCGCAGGTAGCTGATGCGCGCCTGCAGCTGGCGCAGCTGCTGGGCGGCGACCTGGTTGCCCGAGCCTTCGAGCAGCACGTCGTAGAAGCCTTGCACCGAGTCGAGCACCTGTTGCAGCTCGCCGTCCTCCAGCGCCTCGCGGTTGACCTCCAGGGCGCGCTCCAGGGCGCGGATGTCCTTGGCCTTGGCATTGAGGGTGAACAGTTGCACGATCAGGCCTTCGAGCACGCAGCGCAGCTCGTAGATGTCGCGGGCGTCTTCCAGGGTGATGATCGCCACCCGGGGACCCTTGGCGTCGGCGAACTCCACCAGGCCTTCGGACTCCAAGTGGCGCAGGGCCTCGCGCACCGAGGTGCGGCTGACGCCCAGGCGCTCGCAGAGGTCGCGTTCGACCAGGCGGTCACCCGGCAGCAGGTGGAAGTTCATGATCGCGCCGCGCAGCTTGTCGAGCACGATTTCACGAAGGGTGACGGGGTTGCGGTTGACCTTGAAGCTGTCGTCGAGGGGCTGGCGTTTCATCAGGGGCGCTCTTCTATGCGGCTGTTGCGCCAACATCGCGGAATGCCTTGAACCGGGGCATTCCTTGCAGTGGTTCACACAGCCCGCTGTTAACGGGTGGATTGCGCATCGGCTTCGGCGAACGCTTCGCGGGCCAGGCGGAAACTGTCCACCGCCGCGGGCACGCCGCAGTAAATGCCGACTTGAAGCAGGATCTCGCGAATCTGTTCGCGGCTCAGGCCATTACGCAGCGCGCCGCGGATGTGCAGCTTGAGCTCGTGGGGCCGGTTGAGCGCGGAAATCATCGCCAAGTTTATCATGCTGCGCTCTTTGAGCGACAAGCCATCGCGGCCCCAGACATGGCCCCAGCAGTACTCGGTGACCAGCTCCTGGAGTGGCTGGGTGAAGGCGTCGGCGTTTTCGATCGAGCGCTTGACGTAGTCCTCGCCGAGCACTTGTGTGCGGATCTGCAGGCCTTTCTCGTACTTTTCGTTGTTCATCTGCCGAGGTCCTTGAACGTTGAATAAAAATGGGGGCCGCAACCGAAGGTGAGGGGGTATGCGCGGCCCCCGGAAACTGTTGGGGCTGCGAAGCAGCCCCGGGGGTGTCAGCCCAGCGGCGGCAGCGCGCCGAGCTTGCCCTTGTGATAGACCATCGGGGTGACCGGCTGCTCGGGCAGCACCAGGTTCTTCACCTGGCCGACGATGATCGCGTGGTCGCCGCCATCATATTCGCGCCACAATTCGCACTCGATGATCGCCGTGGCCTTGGTCAGCAGCGGGTTGCCCAGCTCGCTCAACTGCCAGTCGATGCCCTTGGCCTTGTCCTTGCCTTTGCCGGCGAAGGCATAGGCCTCGGCGGTCTGGTCGGCGGACAGCAGGTGGATGGCGAACTGCTTGCTGTCACGCAGGATCGGGTAGGTGTCGGAGGCGTAGTTGGGGCAGAACAGCACCAGCGCCGGCTCGATCGACAGCGCGCTGAACGCGCTGGCGGTGATGCCGACGATGCCGCCGTCGGCGTCCAGGGTGGTGACCACGGTGACGCCGGACGGGAACGAGCCCATCACGTCTTTGTAGATGCCAGGTTCGATCATGGTGGCGTTCTCCTAGCGCATCACGAAGGGGTCGGGCATGGGCGCGGTGGACAGGTTGATCCACACCGTCTTCAGCTCGGTATAGGCCAGCACCGAGTCGATGCCGCTCTCGCGGCCGTAACCGCTGTTCTTGAAGCCGCCGATGGGGGCCATGGCCGATACGGCGCGGTAGGTGTTGACCCAGATGATCCCCGAGCGCACGTCACGGGCCAGGCGGTGGGCGCGGCCCAGGTCGCGGGTCCAGATGCCGGCGGCCAGGCCGAACTGCGAGTCGTTGGCCATTGCCAGGGCCTGTTCCTCGGTCTTGAAGCGGATCACCGCGGCGACCGGGCCGAACACTTCTTCCTGCATGATGGTCATCGAGTTGCTGTCGCACTCGAACAGGGTCGGCTCGTAGAACCAGCCATCGCCTTCGACCTCGGCGCGCTTGCCACCCATGCGCAGGGTGGCGCCCTCGGCCTTGGCCGCGGCCACCAGGCCTTCGATCACCGCCAGTTGCTGGGCGGTGGCGATCGGGCCCATCTCGCTGCTGTCGTCCTGCGGGTTGCCGATGCGGATGCTTTTGGCGCGGGCGATCAGGCGTTCGACGAACTCGTCGAAGATCTCCTCCTGCACCAGCAGGCGCGAACCTGCCACGCAGCTTTGCCCGGAGGCGGCATAGATGCCGGCTACGGCGCCGTTGATGGCGCTGTCCAGGTCGGCGTCGGCGAAGATGATGTTCGGCGACTTGCCGCCCAGCTCCAGCGACAGCTTGGCGAAGTTCTCGGCGCTGCTGCGCACCACGTGGCGGGCGGTGGCGGCGCCGCCGGTGAAGGCGATCTTGCGCACCAGCGGGTGGCGGGTCAGCGCCGCGCCGGTGCTTGGGCCGTAGCCTGTGACCACGTTGACCACGCCAGCCGGGAAGCCGGCTTCCAGGGCCAGGCGGGCCAGCTCGAGGAGGGTGGCGGAGGCGTGTTCCGAGGGTTTGAGCACGATGGTGTTGCCGGCGGCCAGGGCCGGGGCCAGCTTGATCGCGGTGAGGTACAGCGGGCTGTTCCACGGGATGATCCCGGCGACCACGCCGATCGGCTCGTGCACGGTGTAGGCAAACAGGTCCGGCTTGTCCAGCGGCAGGGTGCCGCCTTCGAGCTTGTCGGCCAGGCCAGCGGTGTAGTGGAAAAACTCCGGCAGGTAGCCGACCTGGCCGCGGGTTTCGCGGATCAGCTTGCCGTTGTCACGGCTTTCCAGCTGGGCCAGGTGTTCCTTGTTCTCGGCAATCAGGTCGCCGAGGCGGCGCAGCAGTTTGCCCCGGGCGGTGGCAGTGAGGCCGCGCCAGGCCTTGCCTTCGAAGGCGCGCTGGGCGGCCTGCACGGCGAGCTCGACATCGGCTTCGCCGGCATCGGGCAGTTGCGCCCAGGCCTTGGCGGTGGCCGGGTCGAGGCTGTCGAAGGTCTTGCCGCTCTGGGCATCGCGCCATTGGCCGTCGATGCACATCTGGAAACGAACGAGGGTCATGCGACTATCCCCTTGGCGGATTCGGTGAGGATGCGGGCCTGCCTGAGGAAGTCCAGCAGCATCTTGTTGACTTCGCGCGGTGCTTCCACCGGCATCATATGCCGTTGCTCGGCCAGGACCACGCTCTGCGCGCCGGGAATCCGCGCGGCGAGTTGGCGGGCCATCGCCGGAGTGGAACCGCTGTCGAGCTCGCCGGTGGCGATCAGCGTCGGTACCTGGATGTTGCCCAGGTCGGCTTCGCGGTACATGTCCTGGGTGGCGAACAGCGAGTAGGTGGTGTGGTAGCCCTGCGGGTCGTTGCTCGCCAGGATCTGGCGGATGGCGGCGACCTGGGCCGGGTTGGCGGCCTTGTACTCGCGGCTGAACCAACGCTCGAGGGCGGCATCGACGTTGGCGTCGGGGCCTTGTTCGAAGGCTTGCGCGGCGCGTGCGATCACCCCGGCGCTCTGCTCGGGGGTACGGTTGAATACACTGTTGAGTACCACCAGCGCGGCCAGGCGTTGCGGGTAGTTGAGGGCGAATGCGCGGGCCACCAGGCCGCCCATGGAAAAGCCGATCACGCAGGCCTGGGCGATCTGCAGGTGATCGAGCAGTTCGGCGAGCTGCTCGGCATAGCCCTCCAGCGGCGTATCGGTGCTGGGCACGCGGCTCTGGCCATGGCCGAGCATGTCGTAGGCGATGACGCGATAGTCGTTGGCCAGGCCGACGATCTGCCCGCCCCACATTTCCTTGTTCAGGCCCACGCCGTGGATCAGTACCACGGGCTGGCCCTGGCCCAGGTCCAGGTAACTGGTCCCGGCCGGTGTACGTTCAGCGACAGGCTGAATCATGGAGGGCGCTCCTTGAAGGTCGGGCGCGGCGGGTATGCACGCCACGCCCAGGCCCGTCTTGGTTGTTGTTATTGAGCGTTGGCCTTTTCGGCAGCCAGTTCTTCCAGGTCGATGTAACGGTTGCCGATGCGTGGGTGCAGGCGGCCACCGTCGGCGGCGCCCAGCACCACGACGATCTCGTCGGCGCGTGGAGCATCTTCGATCTGCATTTCCAGGGTGATGTAGTGCGAACGCAGGCCTTCGTCGTCCTTCTGCATCATCGGGATCTGGATCGAGGTGCCGGGGCCGCCGCGCTTGTTGGTGAAGCTCAGGTAGCTCTTGGCCTGCACGGCTTCGCGGTAGTGGTTGCCGAAGCGCAGGGTGTGGATCACCGCCGAGGCGTGCTCGATCTCGCCGTCGGCGCCGACCACGGCGGCCTTGCCGTAGGCCTCGATCTTGTCGGCTCCGCCGATGGCGGTGGTCAGGCGCTCGACCATCAGCGCGCCCAGTGCGGAGCAGTTGGCGCGGATCTCCGGCTTGAGGTCTTCGACGAATCCGCGACCAGCCCATGGGTTCTTGATCACCACGGCCAGGCCGACCATGGTCACCGGCTTGTCGGTGGCCTTGCCGCCTTCGATGCGGGTCTCTTCGGAGTAGGTGACGATCTTGCGGATTTCGAAACTCATGGGGGGCTCCTGGTTAGGGTTATCAGCTTTTGTTGTCTGATGGTATACCATAATATTTGATGTGCAAGAGCCACTCGAAAATTTGTTTCATCGGGTGACTAAAGGTCGGCTGCTGCGCGGAATTTTGTGGCGTCTGTATTGGCTTGGTCGGGGAACAAAAAAAGCCCGCCCACGCCGGCCACTGGGGCCAACGCGAGCGGGCTGGTTCCCGCAATCGATCAGGCAAAGGGAATTCAGGCGAAAGCCGGCACCACTTCCTTGATGAACAGCTCCAGCGACTTGCGTTTCTCGGCATGGGGCAGGCTGTTGTCGCACCAGAAGCTGAACTCGTCGACGCCGAGCTCCTGGTAGTACTTGATGCGCGCAATGATTTCTTCTGGGGTGCCGATCATGGTGTTCTTGCGGATGTTCTCCAGCGCGAAGGCTGGCACCTCGGCGAACTTCGATTCAGGGCTTGGCTCGAGGAAGCCGTTGACCGGCACGGTCTTGTTGCCGAACCAGGCATCGAAGGTGCGGTAGAAGCGTGAAATTGCCTGGGCGCCGACCTTCCAGCCGTCCGGCTCGGCCGGGCTGTGCACGTGGGTGTGGCGCAGCACCATCAGTTGTGGGCGCGGCACGTCCGGGTTGTTGTCCAGCGCGGCCTGGAACTTGTTCTTCAGGTCCAGCACCTCTTCGTCGCCCTTCATCAGCGGGGTGACCATGACGTTGCAGCCGTTGGCCACGGCGAAGTTGTGCGAGTCCGGGTCGCGGGCGGCGATCCACATCGGCGGCATGCCCTGCTGTACCGGCTTGGGCACGCTGGTGGAGGTGGGGAAGTTGTAGATCTCGCCTTCATGGGCATAGTCGCCTTGCCACAGCTGGCGCACCGCCGGGACCATCTCGCGCAGGGCCTTGCCGCCATCGGTGGCCGGCATGCCGCCGGCCATGCGGTCGAATTCGAACTGGTAGGCGCCACGGGCCAGGCCCACTTCCATGCGGCCATTGCTGATCACGTCGAGCAGGGCGCATTCGCCCGCCACGCGGATCGGATTCCAGAAGGGCGCGATGATGGTGCCGGCGCCCAGCCGGATTTTCTCGGTGCGTGCGGCCAGGTAGGCCAGCAGCGGCATCGGGCTCGGCGAGATGGTGTATTCCATGGCGTGGTGTTCGCCGATCCACACGGTGCTGAAACCGCCGTCTTCGGCCATCAGGGTCAGTTCGGTGAGGTCTTCGAACAGCTGGCGGTGGCTGACCTGCTCATCCCAACGTTCCATGTGCACGAACAGCGAAAATTTCATGGGGCTTTTCCTCGGAGCTTTGTTGTTGTCGCCCGCCGGGGCAGGCGCTCTAAGTGGAATCGGTCGTCAGGGCTCAGGCGAAGGCCGGCAGGCTGGCCATCTTGCCGCGGCAATAGACCATCGGGCGGGGCGCCTCCTGCGGGACGATCAGGTTGTGTACCTTGCCGACCATGATGGCGTGGTCGCCGCCTTCGTACTCACGCCACAGTTCGCATTCGATCACGGCGATGGCGCCGGCCAGAATCGGGTTGCCCAGTTCGCTCAGGGTCCACTCGATGCCGACGGCCTTGTCCTTGCCTTTTTTCGCGAACGCATACGCCTCGGCCTGCTGTTCACCGGAGAGCAGGTGAATGGCGAAGCGCTTGTTCTTCATCAGTACAGGGTAGGAGTCGGAGCTGTAGTTGGGGCAGAACAGCACCAGCGGCGGGTCCATCGACAGGGAGGAGAAGGCGCTGGCGGTGAGGCCGACGATCGAGCCGTCGTCGTCCTGGGTGGTGATGACGGTCACGCCGGAGGGGAAGGAGCCCAGGACGTGCTTGTAGACGGTTGCGTCGATCATCTCGTGTACCTCTGAAAAGGCTGCGGTGGTCCGCGGTTTTTATCGTTGATGTGTCTGATGGTATACCGTAATACCTATATTGCAAGAGGAATTTTCCGTGCGCTGGAGTTCGCGATAAACGGTGCAAGCCCTGTAATCACTGGCCTTGGTGTAAATATTCGTGCGGCGTGACGGTGCATGGAGCGGATCAGTTGCGCTGAAAATGAGCAGCGCAGTGTTGTCAAAATGTTGGAATACCATAATATGGTCTTCAGCTGAGAGGCCGCCCCGAGCGGTTTCCATACAACGATAAAAACGACCTTTCGAGCTGAATCCTATGTCCCAACCGTCGTCGCAACACCATCTCGTCGAGCAACACACGGTCGATTACGTGCCACCGTCCGAGCGCCATGGGAAGGCGCGCGACCTTTTCACCCTGTGGTTCAGCACCAACATCGCGCCGCTGCCGATTGTCACCGGTGCCATGGTGGTCCAGGTGTTCCATCTGAACTTGCTGTGGGGGCTGTTGGCCATCGTGCTAGGGCATCTGCTGGGCGGGGTGGTGATCGCCCTGGCCTCTGCGCAGGGGCCGCAGCTGGGCATTCCGCAGATGGTGCAGAGCCGCGGCCAGTTCGGCCGCTATGGCGCGCTGCTGATCGTGTTCTTCACCGCATTGATCTACGTCGGTTTCTTCATTTCCAACATCGTCCTGGCCGGCAAGTCGATCCACGGCATCGCCCCCGGCGTGCCGATGCCGGGCGCCATCGTCATCGGCGCCCTGAGCGCCACCGCCATCGGGGTGATCGGCTACCGCTTCATCCATACGCTGAACCGCGTCGGCACCTGGGTGATGGGCTCGGCGCTGCTGGCCGGCTTCATCATGATGTTCGCCCAGGAACTGCCGGGCGATTTCTTCAGCCGCGGCGCGTTCAACCTGTCCGGCTTCGTCGCCACGGTGTCGCTGGGCATCATCTGGCAGATCAGCTTCTCGCCCTATACCTCGGACTACTCGCGCTACCTGCCCCGTGAAGTCGGCATCGCCAAGCCATTCTGGGCCACCTACCTCGGGGCCACCCTGGGCACCATCCTGTGCTTCAGTTTCGGTGCGGTAGCGGTGCTGTGCGTGCCGGAAGGCACCGATGCCATGGAGGCGGTCAAGCAGGCCACCGGTTGGCTGGGCCCGGTGCTGATGGTGCTGTTCCTGCTCAACATCATCAGCCACAACGCGCTCAACCTGTATGGCGCGGTGCTGTCGATCGTCACCGCGATCCAGACCTTTGCCGCCCACTGGACGCCGAGCATCAGGCTGCGCGTGGTGCTGGCCACGGTGATCCTGGTGGGCTGCGCCCTGGTGGCGCTGAACGCCTCGGCGGACTTCATCGGCCAGTTCATCGGGCTGATCCTGGCGCTGTTGCTCGTGCTGGTGCCGTGGGCGTCGATCAACCTGGTGGACTTCTACCTGATCAAGCGCGGCGAGTACGACATTGCCTCGATCTTCCGCGCCGATGGCGGCATCTACGGGCGTTTCAACCACCACGCGATCATCGCCTACGCCTGCGGCATCCTGGTGCAATTGCCATTCGCCAATACATCGCTGTATGTCGGGCCGTACTCGAACATCGTCGAGGGGGCGGATCTGTCGTGGCTGTTCGGGCTGTTGGTGACGGTGCCGCTGTACTACTGCCTGGCGACGCGGGCTCAGCCGGAAAAGGCGCAGCGGGTGGTCGGCGTCAAATCCTGAGATCGGCATCAAACTCATCGCGGGGCACGCCCGCTCCTGCACAATCCTTGCTGGAGTGGGCGTGCCCTGCGATGTTCGTCAGACCGTTCAGACCTTGAACTGGGCGACCAGCCCATTGAGCTCCAGCGCCAGATGCGACAGGTCCTGGGCCGATGCGCTGGTCTGGTTGGCCCCGGTGGTTGTCTGCATCGCCAGGTCGCGAATATTCACCAGGTTGCGGTCCACTTCCCGGGCCACCTGCGCCTGCTCCTCGGTGGCGCTGGCGATCACCAGGTTGCGCTGGTTGATCGAGGTGATGGCCTGCGAGATCAGCTCCAGAGCCTGACCGGCCGACTGCGCCACCTCCAAGGTGCCGCTGGCGCGGCCCTGGCTGCTGTGCATGGCGCTGACCGCCCGTTCGGTGCCGATCTGGATGTCGCCGATCATTTGCTCGATTTCCGCGGTGGACTGCTGGGTACGGTGGGCCAGTGCGCGCACTTCGTCGGCGACCACGGCAAATCCACGGCCTGCCTCGCCGGCGCGGGCAGCCTCGATGGCGGCATTGAGCGCCAGCAGGTTGGTCTGGCCGGCGATGGCGCCGATCACATCCAGCACGCGGGTAATGTCGTGGGCGCTGTTGGCCAACTGTTCGATCTCTGCGGCGGTGCCAGAGACGTCATCGACCAGGTTCTGGATCGAGGCGAGCGCCTGGTTGACCTGGTCTCGGCCGTCACGGGTGGTCTGGTCCGCGTCCTGAGACGCTTCGGCAGTGCTCACGGCGTTGCTGGCCACCTCCTCGACGGCGCAGGTCATCTGGTTGACCGCAGTGGCGGCCTGGTCGATCTCGGTGCTCTGCTGCAGCAAGCCACGGCTGGTGTTCTCGGTGACGCCGTGCAGCTCCTCCGAGGCCAAGGCCAGGCGGTTGGAGGACGCGGCGATCTTGCCAATGGTGTCGTGCAGACTTTGCTGCATGCGCCGCAGGGCGTGCAGCAGCAACGCCGGTTCGTCCTGGCCGACGACCACGATCTCGCAGGTAAGGTCACCGGTGGCGACACCTTCGGCCACCATGACAGCCTCGGTCAGCGGCGCGACGATGCTGCGGGTGAACAGAGTGGCGATGGCGATCAACACCAGTACGATCAGAACCACTGAAGCGATGATCACGGTGAGCGCCTGATCACTGACCTCGTCGCTACGCTGTGAGGCGGCTTGCGCTCCCTTGTAGTTGTAGGCCACCAGCGTCGCCAGGGTTTCCATCATGCGGTCGGCGCGTTGGGTCAATGGACCACTGATCAGGCGCAGGGTTTCTGTCATTTGGCCGGCACTGATGTTGCGCAGCACTTCTTGCTGCTGCTGGATGTATTGTTGGCGTGCGGTGATGAAAGCATCGAACAGGCTGCGGTCCTCGGCGTCGGCAACAGTCTTTTCGTAGTCCTTGAGGTCCTGCTGCACCGCTTCCTCGATGCTCCTCAGCAAGTTGACGTTGGCATTGCTGTCACCGTTCTGCTCCAGGGCCGCACGGAGTGTTGCTGCGCGCTCCTGGGCGAGGGTACCGGTGATTTCGTTGAGGGCGATCACCGCTGGCAGCCAATTGTCGCGGATTTCGTCGGTGGCATTGTTCATCTGCCGGGTCTCGTTCAGCGCCACCAGCCCCATGGTCAGGACCAGGGCCGCCAGCGGGGTGAACAGGCTGGTCGCCCGCTTGCCGATCTTCATGTTTCTCAACAGCATGGGTGTTCCTTGACGTGTGAATGCAAACGTCAAGAGCATGGGCTGGGGGATGAGCAGGGGGTAGTCGCCAGGTCCTACGCGCTATAGCGTTTTTTCCTGTTCGTCAGGGTTGGAATGCGATCGCGGGGCAAGCCTGTCCCTACAGCAAGTTTGCAGTTGATCTGTAGGAGGGGCTTGCCCCGCGAGGGGGCTCCCGGTACCTCAGACCTTGAACTGCGCCACCATCCCATTCAGCTCCACCGCCAGGCGTGACAGGTCCTGGGCCGCCGCGCTGGTCTGGTTGGCGCCTGCCGAAGTCTGCATCGCCAGGTCGCGGATGTTCACCAGGTTGCGGTCCACTTCCCGCGCCACCTGGGCCTGCTGCTCAGAGGCCGTGGCAATCACCAGGTTGCGCTGGTTGATCGTGGCGATCGCTTCGGCGATCAGCTCCAGGGCCTGGCCGGCCGATTGCGCCACTTCCAGAGTGCCGCCGGCGCGGCCTTGGCTGCTGTGCATGGCGTTGACCGCGCGCTCGGTGCCGGTCTGGATGCCGCCGATCATCTGCTCGATTTCCGCCGTGGACTGCTGGGTGCGGTGGGCCAAGGCGCGTACCTCGTCGGCGACCACGGCAAAACCACGGCCCGCCTCGCCGGCACGGGCGGCCTCGATGGCGGCGTTGAGGGCCAGCAGGTTGGTCTGTCCGGCGATCGAACCGATCACGTCGAGCACCTGGCTGATCTGGTTGGCGTGGCTGGCCAACTGCTCGATTTCCTCGGCGGTGCCGGTCACGTCATCGACCAGGTGCTGGATCGAAGCCAGTGCCTGGTTGACCTGGTCGCGGCCATCGCGGGTGGTGCGGTCGGCGCCCTGGGAGGCATCGGCGGTGCTCACGGCGTTGCTGGCCACTTCTTCGACGGCGGCGGTCATCTGGTTGACCGCGGTGGCGGCCTGGTCGATTTCGGCGCTCTGCTGGTGCAGGCCACGGCTGGTGTCTTCGGTAACGGTGTGCAACTCCTCGGAGGCCGAGGCCAGCTGGTCGGAGGAGGCGGCGATCCGCCGCAAGGTGTCGCGCAGGCTGTGCTGCATGCGGCTCAGGGCGCGCAGCAGCAAGGCCGGCTCGTCGCGGCCGAGCACGGTTATCTCGCGGGTCAGGTCGCCGGTGGCGACGCGCTCGGCCACGGCGACGGCGTCGGCCAGCGGGACGATGATGCTGCGGGTGAGGAGGGTGGCGATGGCGACCAGCGCGAGCAGGATCACGGCAATGGCGCCGATGATCAGGGCAAAGGCTTCGTCGGAGGCCGCGCTGCTGCGCTTCGAGGCCTGCTCGGCGCCCTGGGTATTGTAGGTGATCAGTTCGCCCAGAGCCTTCATCATGCTGTCGGCGTACTCGGCCAGCGGGCCGTTGACCAGGCGGCGGGCTTCGTCCAGCTGATCGTTGCTGGCGGCGCTGCGAATGGCTTTCTGCAGGCCGTGGTAACGCTCGCTAAGACCGATGAAGGCATCGAACAGGGCGCGGTCGTCGGCTTCGATGATGGTGCGCTCGTAGGCCTTGAGGTCGCTTTCGAGCTGCTGGTTGACCTGGACGATCTTGTCCAGGGTGGCGTGGCGAACGCTGCTGCTGTCCTCCAGGACACTGCGCAAGGTGAGGGCACGGGCTCGGCCCAGGTTGCTGCTGACCTCGCCCAGGGCAAGTACCGCGGGCATCCAGGTGATGCGGATTTCGTCGGTGGCGCTGTCCATCCTGCGGGTTTCGTAGAGGGCGACCAGGCCCATGGCCAGGACCAGTACCCCGAGCAGGGTGAACATTCCTGCTGCCCGAGTGCCGATCTTAACGTTCCGTAACTGCATGCGACGCTCCTTGACGGTGGCTGCAGGCGTCAAGAGCGCGGACGGACCGGGCTCGGCTGGTAGGGCTCTCGATGCACTGCGAAAGGGGTTATATCCTCACGGTTCATGTTGTTTTTTTAGAATGATGACACAGTGCCACTATTTTTGACCAGTCGTTCAATGAACGCTCGGTCCCCCGGGTGTGTCGTCACTTGCTGACTACCTGCCTTCATTCCGTCGCAAAAAGGGCCGCAGAGCGGCCCTTTTTGATCATGCAACGATCGGGATCAATGGGTCGGCAGCCGCCAGCGCCTGGGCGCGATCCGCTGCCGGGGGATAGATCCACACCGTGTTGATCTGGCGCTTGAGGTGCTTGCCGTCCTCGCCCTGCAGGTGCAGTTCGCGTTCCCAGCCTTCGCTGTAGGCCGCGCCCCATTCGCCCAGGTCCAGGCAGGTGACGTACTTGGGCTGGCGATAGATCACCGGCTCCACGCCCAGCAGGTCGGCCATGGCGTTGTTGCCCGAATGGCGGCCCATGGGAATGGCGTGCTGGCAGGTCATCAGCGCGTGGTTGCCCAGGTCGTCGACCGCGGCGCGGGCGACATCGCCGGTGGCGTAGATGTAGTCCTGGCCAACGACTTTCAGGTGACCGTCGACTTTCAGGCGGCCCAGGCCGTCACGCTCGCCTGCGACCTGGGCGGTCAACGGGCTGGCCTTGACCCCCACGGTCCAGATCACGGTCTTGCTGGCGATGTATTCGCCGTTGTCCAGGGTCACGCCCCCCGCATCCACCGCCACCACCGAGGTGCCAGTCAGCCATTGCACGCCGGCCTGCTCGCTGGCGCTGACGATGGCCGGGGTGATCCCGGCGCCGAGCGCGGCACCGATGCTGGCACCTCGGTCGATCAGCACCACGCGGGCCTGGCCTTCGCCGAGGATGGCGCGCAGCCGGGATGGCAGCTCGGTGGCCGTTTCGATACCGGTGAAGCCACCGCCGCACACCACCACGGTGTTGCGCGCCGGGGAGGCCGGCAGGCTGGCCAGGCTGTGCAGGTGCTGTTCCAGGCGAGTGGCCGACTCCATCTGGTCGACATCGAAGGTGTGCTCGGCCAGGCCCGGGACGGCGGGGCGGGCCACCTGGCTGCCGGCGGCGAGAATCAGGCGATCGTAGGCGAGCTGGTGCGGGCGGCCGTCGGCATCGCGATAACCGACCTGGCGGGCGTCGCTGTCGATGGTGTCGGCGGTGCCGTGGATGAACTCCACGCCCACCACGTCGAACAGTGCCTCCAATGGCGCCTGCAAGCTGTGCACGTCGGCTTCGTAGAAGCGTGGGCGGATCCGCAATTGCGGCTGCGGGGCCAGCACACTGATGCGCACGTCGCCGCGCTGGGCCTGGTCGAGCAGGCGGGCGGCGCTCAGGGCGCTCCAGACACCGGCAAAGCCGGCACCGATGATCAGGATACGAGAGGTCATGAAGGTGCTCCGCAAGGTAGGAAAGGGCTTCGACGAAGCATGTGCTGCTTGCCGAGTAACTACGACTCTATTGGTCGTAGTTTAATTCGGCAAGTGTTTTTTTTTGCGTCGGGGTGTTCGCCAACCGCCAAGAGACGTCCGGATACCTTGTGTTATATGGCGTTAAGCGGGGTCTCGACCGGCCAGCCCGACGACGGGCGGCTACGCTTGGCTTTGCGTGCTAGCACTGAAGGGCGTACTATTTGCGACAAAGTAAGTCGGAGATTCATATGTCCCTCTACAGTGCAGGCGTCGAGTACGGCATCCACTGCCTGCTGTTCCTGGTGGACGAGCGTGGCGACAGCCGCGAGTCCAGCGTGCGCGACCTGGCCGAGCTGCAGGGGGTGCCCCAGGAATACCTGGCCAAGGTCTTCACCAAGCTCGCCCGGGCCGGGCTGGTCGCCGCGACCGAAGGCGTGCGCGGCGGGTTTCGCCTGGCGCGGCCTTCCGATGAAATCACCGTGCTGGATATCGTCACGGCCATCGATGGGCCGAAGAAGCTCTTCGATTGCCGGGAGATCCGCGAGCGCTGCGCGGTGTTCGAAGGTTCGGCGCCAAGCTGGGCGACCGAGGGTACCTGTGCGATCCACGCGGTGATGCTGGGGGCGCAGAAACGCATGGAGGAGGCGCTGGCCCAACAGACCATCCTCGACCTGGCGCGGCGGTTCGGGCGCAAG
This sequence comes from Pseudomonas sp. FG36, assembly GCF_057809275.1. Classification (NCBI taxonomy): domain Bacteria; kingdom Pseudomonadati; phylum Pseudomonadota; class Gammaproteobacteria; order Pseudomonadales; family Pseudomonadaceae; genus Pseudomonas; species Pseudomonas sp. FG36. Next base: position 120,479 of record NZ_JBMDJQ010000008.1, on the reverse strand, counting down.
GCGCCGGCCGAGTTCGGGCAGAAGGTCAATGACTGGATGAGCGAGCGACGCGACGGCAAAGGCAGTGCCGGCGATATTCCGTTGCAGGCGGTCTGACCGTGGCCTGGGCCACCACGGAAAATGCTGCTCAATCCCCAGGTAAATCCTTGCCTGGGTGATACGCCCGCGTGCCCCAAGGCGCGGTAAGCTGACAGGAAAATCCCGCGCGCCGCACACGGCGCCAGAGAGGTCAGCGTGGCTTCCTATACCTTGCGCCAACTGAAGTACTTCGTCACCACCGTGGAGGCAGGCAGCGTCGCCGAAGCCTCGCGCCAGTTGTATATCGCCCAGCCGTCGATCTCCACGGCGATCAAGAGCCTGGAAGAGAGCTTCGGCGTGCAGCTGTTCATTCGCCATCACGCCCAGGGCGTGTCGCTGACGCCAAGTGGCAAGCGCTTCTACGCCAAGACCCGGTCCCTGTTGCAGATGGCCCACGAGTTCGAGCAGAACGCCCTGGCCGACAACGATACGGTGGCCGGGCAGATCGACATCGGCTGCTTCGAGACCGTGGCACCGCTGTATCTGCCGCGGCTGATCGCCGGCTTCCGCGAGCGCTACCCAGGGGTGGACATCCGCCTGCGCGACGGCGAGCAACAGGACCTGATCCAGGGGCTGACGGCCGGTACCTTCGACCTGGCGTTCCTCTATGACCATGATCTGGATGGCACCATCGAAACCGAGCCGCTGATGCCGCCACAGAAACCCTATGTGCTGCTGCCAGAAAAGCACCGTTTCGCCGGCCAAGCCCAGGTGTCGCTGCGTGACCTGTGCCCCGAGCCGATGATCCTGCTCGACGTGGCCCCCAGCCGCACCTATTTCGTCAGCCTGTTCAACGAACTGGGGCTGACGCCGAACATCGTCTTCAGCTCCCCGTCGATCGAGATGGTCCGGGGCATGGTGGGGCAGGGCTTCGGTTTCTCGCTGCTGGTCACCCGGCCGCACTCGGAATTCACCTACGACGGGCAGCGCCTGGTGACGCTGGCGATCACCGAGCCGGTGACGCTGTCGGGGTTGGCGGCGGCGCACCTCAAGCGTGTGCAACTGACCAAACCGGCGCAGTTGTTCGTGGAATTCTGCCGTGAGGAACTGGCACGGATGTAGGTACTGACCGCCCGTCGCCCATCTGGCAAAGACGACCGAACGTTGCCCTGCCAGCGGTTTCTTCCACTAAGGTGCTAGAGGCATTGAGCCGTTGTCATCGCTGGGGCGAATGGACCTGCGCCCCCTCTTGGGCAATCTCAATTGGCATCCTGCCCGTCGAGGGCGTACCACACCCAACAGGCCATCCAGTACAAGAGAGGGTCGTACCATGTCGTTGATTGGCGTTTCGATGCTTGAGATGCGGCAGATGATCGAACAGGCCTGCCTGCCCGACCGCTGCGAGGTGAGCTGTGCGGACGGCGAACACCTCACCATTCGCCTGGGCCAGGGCTCGAGCCTGGACGATTGCCTTACCGTGACGGGCGTGCCGATCGCCAGCCTCAATACCTGCCATGACCTGCTGGGCCTTGTGAGTCGGGTCAAGGCACAACGTGATGCCCCGCCGGGCGCCCGCAAAGCGATTGCCTGAGGTCATTGCAACTCGAGCAGCAGGTTGATGCCGCCGTCGCCGCATTTGACGTGTTCACGGACCACGCCCCGATAATTGCGCCCCTCCCAGGCGAAGGCGACGCTGTGCGCTTTCTCCACCTTGCCGGGTAACGGCGGTTCGATATGCAGGCGCAGCGCGGGACGGCCCTGCAGGCTGAGAGCGGCCAACTGGACCTGACACATGGCGCGCTGGGCCACCGGGCCGAACAGGGTGTCGCGGACGAAATCCAGTTCCAGGCAAGCGCAAGGGGCACGACAGGGCATCTTCATGGTGGCTTTCCGACGAGAGAGGCATACCTCGAAGGTTTGAAGCCTAAAGGCGCGAGACGTTCAAATTATTTCAGCTGGCCTCTGGCATGGGCACGGTCCCTGTGGGAGCCGGCTTGCCGGCGATGGGCCGCAAGCCTTCAGGGTTCACGGTGCGCCAAGAATCTCCAGCACTTTGTCGCGCAACTGGTCGATGCTGAACGGCTTGCCGATCAGGTGCATGCCTGGGGGCACGTTGAAGCTCTCGGCGTAGCCACTGGCGAACAGCACCGGCAGGTTCGGCCGGCTTTCCCGGGCCTTGGCCGCCAATTCCTCGCCGCGCAGGTCGGGCAACCCCACGTCGGTCATCAACAGCGCCAGCGGTTGCTTGGGATCCTCGATGATCTTGAGGGCCGCGGCAGCGCTGTCGGCCTCGATGGCGGCATAGCCCAGTTCGTCGAGCACTTCGACTATCAGCATGCGAACGATGTCGTCGTCTTCGACTACCAGAAGGTGCATTGTGTGGATCCTGTTTCGATGGATTGTCTCTACTCTGTGCGCGGGGCCAGGGCAGAAGTTCCCAAGCTTAACGGCATGGGCAAATAGATGGAACGATTGCTGCAGACAGGCTTCAAATACTGGCTAAATGCCCTGCCGGTTCCGCAAAAGCTGGTTAGACTCGCTGTATTCGCGGTCGGTCTGGCGCAGGGCAACTCTTACACGACGTAGACGCCGGTCTGTTCAATGGACTTATTTCGCTCGGGCACTTTCACATGATTCAAGCAGCCTCGATGGACCAACGCAGTTTTCGCAAACTGCTGAGCCGCAACGTCGGCCTGCCCCTGGGAGTGGGGCTACTGGGCGCCGTGGCCTTTGTCGCGGTGATCTACTACCTGCTTTCGGCCATGCAGTGGGTCGAGCACACCGATCGGGTGATCGGCAATGCCAACGAGACGATCAAGCTGTCGATCGACATGGAAACCGGCATGCGCGGCTATCTGCTGACCGGCGAAGAGCGTTTCCTCGACCCCTACGAGGTGGCCAAGCCGCGTATCTTCGGCAGCCTGGACAGCCTGCGGGGAATGGTGGCCGACAACCCTCAGCAAGTCGACCGCATCGACCGCATCGCGGCCTTGCAGCGCGAGTGGAATACCTTCGGCAATGAAGTCATCAGCCAGCGGCGCAGCCAGCAGGGTGATGTGGTGTCGTCGATTGGCCGTGGCCGCGGCAAGCGCCTGACCGACGAGATCCGCAAGGAGTTCGACACCTTCATCAACACCGAGCAGCAATTGCGCACGGCGCGTAACGAGACGGTCAGCACGGTCACCACGACCGCGATCTCGGCGTTCGTGTTGTTCATCGTTGCCCTGAGCGCGTTGCTCGCCTACCTGGGACGGCGCGACCTGTTGGCCTTGTCCTCGAGCTATGTCGAGAACCTCGAAGCCCAGCAAAGTGCCGCCGAGCGCCTGGAGCAACAGGCCTGGTTGCGCGCCGGGCAGACCCAGTTGGCCGAGCAGGTGCTCGGCCAACTGACGCTGCCAATGCTCGGCGACAATATCCTGCGCTTTTTCGCCGGTTACCTGGGTAGCGTGGTCGGTGCGCTGTATGTACGCGATGAGCATGGCCAACTGGTGCGAGTCGCCGCCTATGGTCTGGATGCCGAACAGCAGGCTAGCGAACCGCGCGTGGGCGATCATGCCGGCCTGCTGGGCGAGGCGGTGGCCCAGGGGCGGCTGTTGCGTCTGGACGAGCTGCCGGAGGACTACTATCGCCTGAGCTCGGGCCTGGGCCGTGGCCTGCCGCGCAGCGGCGTGCTGGTTCCGGCGCAGGACGATGGGCGGGTCAACGGCGTGCTGGAACTGGGCTTCCTGCGCCCGCTGCAGGAACGTGACGTGGAACTGCTGCAGCGAGTCGCCGAAAACCTGGGCATCTCCATCGAAAGCGCCCGCTACCGTCAGCGTCTGCAGGAAGTGCTGGCCGAGACTCAGCAGCTCAACGAAGAACTGCAGGTGCAGCAGGAGGAGCTCAAGACCGCCAACGAAGAGCTCGAGGAACAGTCGCGGGTGCTCAAGGAGTCCCAGGCCCACCTGGAGACCCAGCAGGCGGAGCTGGAGCAGACCAATGAGCAACTGGCCGAGCGTACCGAGGCGCTGGACCGCAAGAACAGCGAGCTGAACCAGGCCCAGGTCGAGTTGCAGGCCCGCGCCGATGACCTGCAGCGCTCGAGCAAGTACAAGTCCGAGTTCCTTGCCAACATGTCCCATGAGCTGCGCACGCCGCTCAACAGCTCGCTGATCCTGGCCAAGCTGCTGGCCGAGAACGCCGAAGGCAATCTCAGCGAGGAACAGGTGAAATTTGCCGAGTCGATCTACTCGGCCGGCAACGACTTGCTCAACCTGATCAACGATATTCTCGATATCGCCAAGGTCGAGGCCGGCAAGCTGGAAGTGCGCGCCGAAAGCACACCGTTGGAGCGTCTGGTCGAAGGCCTGCAGGGCATGTTCCAGCCATTGGCGCAGGACAAGGGCCTGTCCTTCGCCGTGCAGCTGGAGCAGCCGTTGCCGGCGGCCCTGTTCACCGACCGTCAGCGCCTGGAGCAGATTCTCAAGAACCTGCTGTCCAACGCCATCAAGTTCACCGAGCGTGGCCAGGTCAGCCTGCGCATCAGCCACCAGACGGGCTTGGGCATCGTCTTCGCGGTGCGCGACACCGGCATCGGCATTGCCGCCGACCAGCAGCAGGCGATCTTCGGTGCCTTCCACCAGGTCGATGGCACCAGCAACCGCCGCTATGGCGGCACCGGTCTGGGGCTGTCCATCTCCCGTGACCTGGCCCACCTGCTTGGCGGGCAGATCAATGTCGACAGCAGCCCGGGGCAGGGCAGCGTGTTCAGCCTGATCCTGCCCGAGCACTTCGAGCCATCGGCGCAGCAGGTCGAGGTGCACAGCCTGCGCCCGGCGGTCGACGAACTGCCGCCGGCGCCACCAGTGCCTGCGCCCGTTCGCAGCGAGCGCCCGACCCCGGCCTTCGCCGATGACCGCGAGCGGGCGCCGTTCGGCAACCGCTGCATCCTAGTGATCGAAGACGAGCCGAATTTCGCCCGCATTCTCTTCGACCTGGCCCACGAACTGGGTTACAGCTGCCTGGTCGCCCATGCCGCCGACGAGGGCTTCGAACTGGCCGCCCAGTACCTGCCCGACGCCATCCTGCTGGACATGCGCCTGCCTGACCATTCCGGGCTCACCGTGCTGCAGCGCCTGAAGGAGCAGGCCGGCACACGGCACATTCCGGTGCATATCATTTCGGTGGAGGACCGGGTCGAGGCGGCCATGCACATGGGCGCGGTGGGCTACGCGGTCAAGCCCACCAGCCGCGAGGAACTCAAGGCAGTGTTCGGTCGCCTGGAGGCCAAGCTCACGCAGAAGCTCAAGCACATCCTGCTGGTGGAGGACGACGACCTGCAGCGCGAGAGCATCGCCCGCCTGATCGGCGACGACGATATCGAGATCACCGCCGTGGCCATGGCCCAGGATGCCCTGGCGCTGCTGCGCGAGAACATCTACGACTGCATGATCATCGATCTCAAACTGCCCGACATGCTCGGCAACGAGCTGCTCAAGCGCATGACCGCCGAGGACATCCGCAGCTTCCCGCCGGTGATCGTCTACACCGGGCGCAACCTCACCCGCGAGGAGGAGGCCGACCTGCTCAAGTACTCGCGCTCGATCATCATCAAGGGGGCGCGCTCGCCCGAGCGCCTGCTCGACGAGGTGACGCTGTTCCTGCACAAGGTCGAGTCGCAGCTGTCCAACGAACGCCAGCGCATGCTCAAGACCGCCCGCAGCCGCGACAAGGTGTTCGAGGGGCGCAAGATCCTGCTGGTGGACGATGACGTGCGCAATATCTTCGCCCTGACCAGCGCCCTGGAGCACAAGGGCGCCATCGTCGAGATCGGCCGCAACGGGCGTGAGGCCATAGAATGCCTGGAGGCCAACGACGACATCGACCTGGTGCTGATGGACGTGATGATGCCGGAAATGGACGGCTACGAGGCGACCCGGCTGATTCGCCAGCAACCGCGCTGGCGCAAGCTGCCGATCATCGCCGTGACCGCCAAGGCGATGAAAGACGACCAGCAGCGTTGCCTGCAGGCCGGGGCCAACGACTACCTGGCCAAACCGATCGAACTGGACCGCCTGTTCTCGCTGATCCGGGTCTGGCTGCCGCAATTGGAGCGAATCTGAAATCTTGACCAGTGAACGCAATACCGATATCGAGATCCGGCTGCTGATCGAGGCGATCTACCTCAAGTACAGCTACGATTTTCGCGATTACTCCGGCGCCTCGATCAAGCGCCGGATCCTCCACGCCGTGCGCCAGTTCGACTGCCGTACTGTATCGGCGCTGCAGGAACGGGTGCTGCACGACCCGGGCATGTTTCTCGAGCTGCTGCAGTACCTGACGATCCCGGTCAGCGAGATGTTCCGCGACCCCGGGCACTTCCTGGCACTGCGCAACGAAGTGGTGCCGCTGCTGCGCACCTGGCCGTCGCTGAAGATCTGGATCGCCGGCTGCAGCACCGGCGAGGAGGTGTATTCCATGGCCATCCTGCTGCGCGAGGAAGGCCTGCTCGAACGCACCATCCTCTATGCCACCGACATCAACCCGCACTCGCTGGAGCGGGCCAAGCAGGGCATCTACTCGATGCAGAGCATGCGCGAGTACGAAGAGAACTACCGCAAGGCCGGTGGCCGGCGGGACTTTTCCGACTACTACACCAGCGCCTACGGCAACGCCATCATGGACGCCAGCCTGCGCGACAACGTGACCTTCGCCGATCACAGCCTGGCCACCGACAGCGTGTTCTCCGAGACGCAACTGGTGTCGTGCCGCAATGTGCTGATCTACTTCAACAAGGGCCTGCAGGACCGTGCCCTGGGGCTGTTCCACGAGTCGCTGTGCCACCGCGGTTTCCTGGTGCTGGGCAGCAAGGAGTCGGTGGACTTCTCGGCCTACGGCGAGCGTTTCGAGCCGCTGGTGCGGCCCGAACGGATCTACCGCAAGACATGAACAGCGTACGCGCGATTGTCATTGGCGCCTCGGCGGGTGGCGTGTCGGCACTGTTCAGCGTGCTCGGCGCGCTGCCCGACGATTTCGCCATTCCGGTGCTGTGCGTGCTGCACCTGCCCGATGATCGCCACAGCCAGCTGGCCGAGGTGCTGCAGCGCCGCCTGCGCCGCCCGGTTCGGGAGGCCCTCGACAAGGCGCGGATAGAACCCGGGATGATCTATGTGGCGGGGCCGGGCTATCACCTGTCGGTGGAGGGTGATTTCACCCTGTCGCTGAGCCAGGAGGAGCCGGTGCATTTCTCGCGACCGGCAATCGATTTTCTCTTCGAGTCGGCCGCCGACGTCTATGGCCCGGAGCTGCTCGGCGTATTGCTCACTGGGGCCAATGAAGACGGTGCCCGCGGGCTTTTGCGGATCAGACAAAGCGGTGGCCGGACGATCGTCCAGGACCCTCGCGAAGCACAGGTCGCGTTGATGCCGGAGGCCGCCCTGGCCCTGCACGACCCGGACCATATTCTTTCCCTGAGTGGTATCGGGCAGTTGCTCGCTACCCTGGAACCCAGCGCATGCTAAGCCACATCACCGCGAAACTGCTGATCGTCGACGACCTGCCGGAAAACCTGCTGGCCCTGGACGCCTTGATCCAGGGCGATGACCGCGAGGTGTACCAGGCCCAGTCGGCCGACGAGGCGTTGTCGCTCCTGCTCGAGCACGAGTTCGCCCTGGCCATCCTCGATGTGCAGATGCCGGGCATGAACGGCTTCGAGTTGGCCGAGCTGATGCGCGGCATGGAGAAGACCCGCAACATCCCCATCGTCTTCGTCAGCGCCGCCGGGCGCGAGATGAACTATGCCTTCAAGGGGTACGAGAGCGGGGCGGTGGATTTTCTGCACAAACCCCTGGAAACCTTGGCGGTGAAGAGCAAAGTGTCGGTGTTCGTCGACCTGTTCCGCCAGCGCAAGGCCCTGGACCGCCAGTTGCAGGCCCTGGAGCAGGGCCGCCAGGAGCAGGAACTGCTGCTCAACCAGTTGCAGCTGGCCCGTGGCGAGCTGGAGCGGGCGGTACGCATGCGCGACGACTTCATGTCGATCGTTTCCCATGAGGTGCGTACGCCACTCAACGGACTGATCCTGGAAACCCAGTTGCGCCGCATGCACCTGTCCCGCGGCAACCTCGCGGCGTTCAGCGAGGACAAGCTCAAGGCCATGGTCGAGCGCGACGAGCGCCAGATCAACAGCCTGATCCGCCTGGTCGAGGACATGCTCGATGTCTCGCGGATTCGCACCGGCAAGCTGTCGATCCGGCCGCGCACCTTCGACCTTGGCCAGCTGGTGCGGGGCCTGGTGGAGAACTTTACCGCCCAGGCCAGCGCGGTGGACACCGTCATCGAGCTGCAGCGTTGCGACGCCTTGCAGGGCGAGTGGGATGAATTCCGGATTGAACAGGTGGTGGCCAACCTGTTGTCCAATGCCTTGCGCTACGGCAATCGCAAGCCTGTGCAGGTGCGGGTGTTCGAGGAGGACGCCATGGCCTGCGTGCAGGTGCAGGACCAGGGTATCGGCATCGATGCGCAGAACCAGCAGCGGATCTTCCAGCAGTTCGAGCGCGTTGCCGCGCAGCAGGCCAGTGGCGGCCTGGGCCTGGGGCTGTACATTTCCGAGCAGATCATCCTGGCCCACGGCGGGCGGATACAGGTCCACAGCCAGGTTGGAGCAGGGTCGACGTTCACCGTCCAGTTGCCGCTGTCGGTGTTGCCGCACGCCTGTGACCAGACCCGGGCAACCTCTGCGTAAAGCTGCGGTCTGATAGCCAACTTATTGAATTCGAAGGCGTTGTCATGAGTGAAGATGCACAAGACGTGGTACTGGTGGTCGAGGACGAACCGGCGATCCGCATGATCCTGCGTGATTACCTGGCAGGCGAGGGCTACCACGTGCTGGTGGCCGAGAATGGCGAGCAGGCGTTCGCGATCCTGGCCAGCAAACCGCACCTGGACCTGATGGTCACCGATTTCCGCCTGCCGGGCGGGATTTCCGGAGTGGAGATTGCCGAGCCTGCAGTGAAACTGCGGCCTGACCTGAAGGTGATCTTCATCAGCGGCTATCCGGCGGAGATTCTCGAGTCGGGCAGCCCGATCGCGCGCAAGGCACCGATCCTGGCCAAGCCGTTCGACCTGGATACCCTCCACGAGCAGATCCAGGCGTTGCTGCGCTAGCTGCGAGCACGCGGACGGTTAACGTGGGAGCGGGCTTGCCCCGCGATGGCGCGCATGCACCGGCGAGGCCGGTGATCGCGGGGCAAGCCCACTCCCACGCAGCCCCTGTGGAGCCTGCGACGAGGCTTACCCGATCTGCGTACGCAGCAATGCCATGGCCCGGTCGACCTGTTGTTCATCGTTGAGCAGGCTCGGCGCAAAGCGGATCACCGGCCCTGCGTCGCGGTCAACGGCATCGACCATGACCTTGTTGGCATTCAGGTAGGCGGCCACGGCATCGGGATCGCGATCCTTGATGCGGAAGAAGGTGAAGCCTGAGGAGAACTCGCGGCTTACCGGCGTCACCAGCTCCACGGCGCGGTGTTCAGCCAGGCGCGCCTTGAGGTAGTCGTTGAGCTGGTGGATACGCGCCTGGACATCGGCCTTGCCCAGCTCCAGGTGCAGCTTGAAGGCCTCGCCCAGCGCCCAGCGGTGCTCGAAGGCGTGGTACCCGCCCGGAGTCATGATGGTGCCGAAGTCCTCGTTGCGTGAAAAGGTGGCGAAGGTCGGTGTCAGGTGCTGCATCTGCTCGGACGCCGAGCAGATGATCCCGGTGCCGCGTGGGCCAAACATCCACTTGTGGGTGCCGGCGATGAAGTAGTCGCAGTTGAAGTCGGCGAAGCGGGCGTTTTCCACGCCGAAGCCATGCACGCCATCGACCACGTAGACAATCCGTTCGGCCTCGTCGCGGTTGCGGTTGTGCTGGCGCACCAGCTCGCCGATGGCGCCCACCGGCAGCTTGACGCCGCTGCCCGAGTGCACCCAGGTCATGCCCAGTACACGGGTTTCAGGGCGAATGCTGCGGTCGATCACGCTCAGCACCCGGTCGGTGGACACGTCGCCCGGTTTGTCGAACAGGCGCAGCTTGCGCACCTGGGTGCCATGCTGGCGCTGACGGAAGGCCAGGCAGTTGTGGGTCGAGTAGTGCTCGTGCTCGGTGGTCAGGATCTCCTGGTGCGACGCCACGTGCAGGCCGCCGTAGATCATGCCCAGGCCTTCGGTGGTGCTGCCGGTGAGGGCGACCTGACGGGGGCGCACGTCCAGATAGCGGCCAGCCCACTCGCGGACCTCATCCTCGCGCTGCCATTCGTACTGGCTCTCCCAGTCCATGCATACCGCAGGGTTGTGGTCGAGGGTGGCACGGTGGCGGTCGATCGCATCCTGTACCGGCCGTGGGTGGGCGGTGATCAGGAAGTTGGCGAAGTGCGCGACATCCGGCGCCAGGGGGAACAGCTGGCGCAACTGACGCCATTTGTCCGGGCCCTGCAATGATGCCGGGGTGGAGGTGGCGGCCAGGGCGCTTGGCAGCAACGGCAGGCTGGCCGCCAGGGCGGCGGCCTGCTTGAGGAAGGCGCGCCGATCAGTCATGGCGGGTTTCCTGGGCGGTATTGGCGAGCTGGGCCACGGGGTTGGCGGCTTTCTGCACCTGCCCCCAGACGCGCAGGAAGTTGCCTGCCCAGAGCTTGGCAATATCGGTTTCGGAATAGCCGCGGGTCAGCAGTTCGGCGGTCACGTTGCGGATCTCGCCGACGTTCATGAAACCGGTGACGCCGCCACCATCGTTGAAGTCGGAGCTGATGCCGACATGATCGATGCCCATCTTCTTCACGGCGTAGTCGATGGCGTCGACATACTCCTTGAGGCCGGCGCGGGGCTCTTCGTCGACGATGGCGTACAGGCTGCCGGCGTATTCGCCGAAGCGCGCCTCTGGCCAGATGGCGATGATCGGGTCGCCCGGCATCAGTGCGTTGGTCAGGCCTTGCAACGGTTGCAGGTCGAAGCGTGCGCGCAGGGCTTCGAGTTTCTCCAGGGTCGGCTTGCTCAGGGGCTTGAGGTAAGTGGTGAAGGCCACCACCTGAAGCACGCCGCCGCTGTCCTTGATCAGTTGCATCTCTTTGTCGGACAGGTTGCGCGGAATGTCCACCAGTGCCCGTGGCGCCGAATGCGAGGCCACGAACGGCGCGCGGCTCAGGCGGGCGACGTCTTCCAGGGCCAGGGTGGACATCTGCGAGACATCGATGATCACGCCCAGGTCGTTGAGCCGCTTGACCGCCTGCTCGCCCAGGGGCGACAGGCCGCCGAAGGCGTCGGGGGTGTCGTTGAAGAATGGCAGTGGCCGCGAGGAATCGGCCCAGGAGTTGTTGCCGGTGTAGCTGAAGCCGAACATGCGCATGCCGCGCTTGGTCCACAAGTCGAGCTGCGACAGGTCGTTGCCCAGTGGGTAGGCGTTGAGCATGCTGATGAAAATGGCGAATTTGCCTTCGCCGTTCAGGCGCCGGAAGTCGTCCGGTGTATAGGCGATGCCGACCTGGTTGGGGAAGTCGCGCACGATACCGCTGATGATCTTGTAGCGCACTTCCTGCTGGTTGCGGGCCTCGTCGATGAAACCAGGGGTAGGGCGGTGCGGCGCGTTCGGGCCGTTCCACAGCTCCGGCCAGCCGAAGATGGTCAGCGCCGCGCCGGACAGCCGGCCCTTGGCCGCCTTGGCCAGGTCGAACTGGCCACGGCCGTCCTTGTCTGCTTCGTAACCGCTGCTGCCGTAGCCCAACGGCACGGTGACATGGCTGTCGAAGGAGAGCATGTGCTCATGCAGGTCGTTGGCCTGCTGCACGATCGCACGGGGGTAGCCGCCGTCCTGTTTCCAGAAGTAATAGCCGGCGGCTCCACCCAGGGCGGCCACCAGGGCCAGGGGCAGGCCGATGTACAAGGCTTTGCGGGAACGGGTCTTGGTCATTGCCATCTCGTTGCGGGGCTGATCGGGTCGGCCTGCCGGCTGGGCAGGGCCTGGGTATCAGGTGGACGAACGAATGGTCGGCAAATTTACCCGTGCAGGCGAGGCTGAATGCCGGACACACAACGCATACGGCAAGGGCTGACCTGACCCGCGAGGGTGTCGGCACGGCGCAGGCCCGTTTACATCGATTGATGACTCAAGAACGGGGAGGGCTGGCCGATAACTGCCATGTAAGAATCCACCTCAAGGAAGGTAAGAAATGGTTGGAATAACCGCAGCCAATCTCAACATCCCAAGCGTTGCCGGCGCCACGCCTGCGAACGTATCGGCCAACTCGAATGCCTCGCCCGGCACGCCCTCGGTCGACGAGCGGGGCGGCCTGGTATTCAAGGGTGACGCGTTCAAGAGCGACACCAAGGCCGCACAGATCGAAAGCAGTATTGAAGGTGACGAGGAGCCGAGCATCAAGGAGCAGCGCGAGCAGATCAAGCGCCTGCAGAAACAGTTGGCCGAAGAGCAGAAACAACTGGCCCAGTTGATGGAGCAAGCCAAGGGCGATCCGTCCAAGATGGCGGCGGTCACAGCCAAGCAGGCCAGTATCGCCACTCTTACCGGCCTGATCCTGGCCGCTACCGCGCAACTGCTCGCAGCGTTGCAGCAGGCCGGTGGCAGCAGTGCCGGCGGCTCGGTGAATACCCGCGCCTGAGGCCTGCCGGTCAATGCAACATGGGGCTGCGCTGCAGCCCCATGGTCAGGCCATCAGTCCACCGCCACGCGGGCGCGGTTCTGCCGCTCGCTCTTGTATTGCATGGCCACCGCCGGTGCCGGCTTCGCCGCGCCGGTTTCCAGCCATTGGCGCATGCGGCTGGCGTCGGCGAAGTGGGTGTACTTGCCGAAGGCATCGAGGATCACCATGGCCACCGGACGGTTGTCCATCTTCGTCAGCAGCACCAGGCAATGCCCCGCCTCGTTGGTGAAGCCGGTCTTGGTCAGCTTGATGTCCCAGTTGCTCTTGTTGACCAGGTGGTCGGTGTTACGGAAACCCAGGGTGTAATTGGGCTTGCGGAACGCCACGGTCTTTTCGCGGGTGACCGACAGCTCGCTGAGCATCGGGTACTTGCGCGAGGCCATCAGCAGCTTGGCCAGGTCCTGGGCGGTGGAGACGTTCAAGGTCGACAGGCCGGTCGGCTCCACGTAGCGCGTATGGCTCATGCCCAGGCTGCGGGCCTTGGCGTTCATCGCCTTGATGAACGCGCCATAGCCACCGGGGTAGTGGTTGGCCAGGGAGTTGGCCGCACGGTTTTCCGACGACATCAGGGTGATCAGCAACGTCTCGCGACGGTTCAGCTCGCTGCCCAGCCGCACCCGGGAATACACGCCTTTCATTTCCGGGTTGTTGGCGATGGTCATGGTGAGCATCTCGTCCATGGGCAGCTTGGCGTCGAGCACGACCATCGCGGTCATCAATTTGGTGACCGAGGCGATGGGGCGCACGCGATCGGCGTGGCTGGAATACAGCTCCTTGTTGGTGTTGAGGTCGATCAACAGGGCGCTGCCGGACGCCAGGTGCAGTTTGCTCGGGTCACGCTGGACCTGGGCCGGGGGTTGTGCAGCAGCGGTCGACGGTAGGGTCGCGGTTCCTGTGAGCAACAGCAGCAGGCTGAGGATGGACAGGGAAGTTTTCACGTTGAGGCTCACTAAATGTTGGTATGTCGTTGGCTGTGCAAGGGTTTCCCCCCAAAAAACCGTTGCATTCTGGAGTATGGCCGAACGGCTGTCGAATGCCTTATATCCAAAGGGCGTAACGTGAACGAAATTTAATCCTGTACCCATTCCGTACCAATTACTGCCGATTTCAGCTTGGTTAGCTCGGCCCCCTCATTCGTTGAATTCAGTCGCGGCGCCGTCCAGAAGTGCGATGTTTATATGATCGAGGACGGCGGCGAGGGGCAAATGGCTGATAATAAGAACGTTACCGGTCTGGAGACTATTGGGGGCGAGGGATTTTCCCCGGCTCCGGCAAATTCATCGGATCCGAAAATCGCCCCATATCTGGGGCGTCCATCTCTGCCTGCGTACAGCCGACTCGCCTGGCGCGTTCTTCGAGCGCCCATATTTCTCCACCCCATTGCGCGGGGCGTCCTTGCAACTTGAAAATAAACTTCAGAGCAGCTTTGGTGTTCGTCGTGCCTGCGCAGTCCCAAACACGCTGCGCCTCAGATGTTGGCATTGGCTCATTTAGCGTGAATTCAGCGCCTTCCGAGAGATGCGTGGGGGTACCGTTGCAGCCTGTCAAGGCAAGCAGCAAGAAAATGGCGGTATGTTGTCGCATATATTTTCCAGTAACGTGGATGTTGGACGCGAGGTGCGCATTTCAAACCAGCAGCTCCCGCGCCTGAAAGAAGTAAATTTGCTCCGGCGCGTTTTGCGCCTCTCTCCATGTGGTCAACCGGACGACCTGCCATGACACTCACGATCGATTTCACCGACCAGGCCACCAGCCTGCATCACGATGCGATTCTCAAACCCTTGCGCGCATTCAACGATGGCGTAATCGGCTCGCCCGGCGCGGCTACTGTCGCCTGGACGCTGCGCGACCCCGACAGCGATGAGATCGTCGGTGGCCTCTACGCCAGGCTCGGCGGGGGCTGGATGTTCGTCGAGCTGCTGGTGGTGCCCGAGCGGATGCGCGGGCAGGGCAGCGGGCGCGAGCTGATGGCCAGGGCCGAGGCGCTGGCGAGGCAGAAGGGCTGTGGCGGGATCTGGCTCGACACCTTCAGCTTCCAGGCGCCGGACTTTTACCGCAAGTTGGGGTTCGAAGTCTTTGGCGAGATTGCCGATTTCCCGCCTGGGCATACCCGCTATTTTCTGCACAAGCGCTTGGCGTAGTGTGGTGTTTCACAAATAACGACCATAACTCGCGGAGATTCAGCCAACCCGCAACCAGATCGCCGAGGCGTCGTCGCTCATCTTGAAGCGCGGATAGCGCAGGCATGCCGCATCGTCGTGCTCGATGCCACGCAACGTGCGCGCCAGGTCATCGAGGCCGTGAGCCAGCAGGCGCTCGATGAAACCGGCCGGGTCGTAGGCCCGGTAGGTGTCGAACAACGCCGCGAAACCATCGCTCATCAACAGGATATCGTCGCCTCGGGCCACTGGCGCGCGGCTGTAGAGCGTTCCTTCCCTGGACAGCTGGGCGTCGATGCCGAGCACGGCCCGGGGCCGTTCACGGGCTACCCGTCGATCAGCCAGCACAGCTGGGGTGCGCACGCCGTGGGCGCCGGTGCCGGGGCCGAGTGCCGTAGCTTCTGCGCGCTCGGCCTCGCGGTCGGGCTCAGGGGTGAGGAAGTGAATGCCGCGCACGCTGCGGTGCAGCACCACGCAATCGGCCAGGTGCGCGCAGACCAGCTCTTCGCCTTCCAGCGCCACGGCGGCAAAGGCGGCACGTGGCAACTCCCAGGTGGCCACGGGCTCGCGCTGACGGTCTTGCAGATAGGCTTGGGCGATCGAGTCGAAGACGGACTCGCAGACCTTGCGCAGCGGCCCCGAGGCCATGGCGAAGGCACGCTGGGCCGTGGCCGAGAGCCAGGCCGCGCCGCCGCGCTCACCGAGTAGGCCGGGGGCGCCGAGGTCGGTGGCGCCGTCGATCACCCAGGCATGGCGGTCGGCACTGCCGACGCGATCGTCATTGGGCACATCGGTCTTGCCGGCCAGGCTCAGGGACTGGATCAGGTCGAAATGCATGTAGAACTCCGGGGCGATGGGGTGCGACAACCTTGAACGCTGGACCTGCAAGCGTCAAATATCACGGCGTGGCTGGGCGGTCCCAGCAGTCGCTGTCCAGGGCGCAGACGCCGTACTGCCGGTCCATCAGCGCCATGCGCCGCAGGTGGGCGTCGATGATGTCGCGGGTCACTTCGCTGTCGATGATGTAGCGGCTGTAGCGGTCGATCAGGCGGAGCTTCCACGCCTCGCGGGTGGCGGCGTCCAGCGTGTCGGGCGCGTAGGCCAGGCGTTGCAGGGTGAAATCGTCGACGCGCTTGAGCTGATCGGTGAAGGTGGCGATGTAAAGGGCGCGTTGCGCTTCCTTGTGGCGGCTGGTGTCGGCCTCGAAGGCATCGAGGTTGCGTTGCCATTGCGCCCAGTAGGCGTCCGGCAGTTGAAGATCGCGCTCCTGGCGCAGTTTGGCGACGATCTGCGCATTGCTCTGGCGCGGTGCTGGCTGGCGGTTCTGGCTGGCCAGCGGGTCCGCTGCCAGCGCCTGGGTGATCCAGGTAGTGCGCGCCTCGCTGTCCGGCAGAACCGGGCCCAGTGGCGGGGCGTTGTCGGTGGTGGAGCGGGGCAGGCCGTTGCAGCCGGAGAGTGACAGGAACAGTGACAGGACCAGCAGCGCTGGTAGGTTGTGACGCGACATGAATCTTCCTTGAGTAACTGCACAATCATGCATCCGGAGCGGATGCATGAGAGGTATCGGCGCTTGCGCGGCTGACTTGAGCGCAAGCGCCGAGGTGCTTGGCCATTTCCGCGGTCGGCGCCCAGCCCAGGCCGGCATAGACCGGGCGGCCCACCTCGGTCGCATGCAGGACGGCAAAGCCCAGGCCGCGCCGGGTGAACTCGGCCTCGGCCAGGCGCATCAGTTTCGAAGCCAGTCCCCGGCGGCGATGGGAAGGCTCCACGTAGACATTGAGCACATAGCCGCGCTGGTCGTGACAAGGATGCGCCGGGTGCGGCGGCCAGTCGATCGACATCAGGCCGATGGCCGCCACCGGCTGCTCGTCATCCAGCAGCACGAAACCGTAGTAACGGCCATCGGCCAGGCGCGGTTGCAGCCAGGGCCGGAAGTGTTCGGTCATGGTTTGCAGGCTCAAAGGGTCGCCACCGGCCTCCAGGAACATGGCCTCGCGATGGGCGCAGACCATGGCCTGGTCGCCCGGCAGCAAGCGGCGCAGGACCAGCCCGGGAAAGTCGCTGGTGGTTGGCAGTTCGTTCATGGCAGCTCCGTTGGTTACAGGCTTCGATCCTAGGCGTGGCGGACAATTGCCGTTAGACACAGATGGCGAGCAAACCCGGCATACAGCGTCTTGCCGCTGCTGGCGTTTACGGCGATGATCCGCGGCAACGCGAACACCCGACGAAGAGGCCCGCATGCCTGTTGCCCCGCTTTTGCGTTGCACCAACCTCGAAGCTACTCGCCGTCACTATCGCGACGTGCTGCAGTTCACGGTCACCGACACCGCGCAGTCGACCCTCACCGTGCAGTTGCACGACTGCAGCCTGCTTTTCACCGAGCAGGACCTGTGGCGGCAAGCGCCAGGTTGCGCCGGCACCTTCTACCTGGCGATGGAGGACGTCGAGGGTTACTACGCCAAGGTCCGTGAGCACGCGGACATCGCCTGGCCATTGCAGGACACGGCCTATGGCTCGCGTGAATTCGGCGTTCGCGATTGTAACGGCTACTACCTGGCGTTCAGCCAGCGCCACGGTGACGCCGAGCAAGCCGCGCGGGTCGCCTCTTGAACCTGCGTGGCGGCGCTGTCCTGCTCCTGCTGCTCGCCGGGCCGGCGTGGGCCATGGACGGCAAGGGCAACTCCACCGATCACTTCACCGTTGGCTCCAGCCTGGGCACGGCCGCAGTGAGCGGCTCCACCAGCCACCCGCAGCGCAGCTACCAGGCCGCCCGCGACGATGCGCTGCTGTTCATCGCCAGCGATGGGCGTCTGCGCGGCGCACGCCTGGAGCAGGCGCTGGACGAATATCGACAATTGCACCACGCCAGCGCGCTGAGCGACCTTGAGCTGGCCCGGGCCTTCGCCTGCCAGGGGAGCTGACTGGCCAGCCGTTGATCGCGCTTGCCCGGGGTGGGTGGACCCTGGGGCTAGACTCGTGGGCAGTGAGACCCGCCCAGGAGAGCGCCCATGACCGCCAAGAACACTGTTTGCCTGTGGTACGACAACGACGCCGAGGACGCGGCAAACTTCTATGCCAGCACCTTTCCCGACAGCCGAGTGACCGCGGTGCACAAGGCGCCCGCCGACTACCCCTCGGGCAAGGCGGGCGACGTGATCACCGTCGAGTTCACCGTGATGGGCGTGCCCTGCATTGGCCTGAACGGCGGCAAGGCGTTCAGCCACAGCGAGGCGTTCTCGTTCCAGGTGGCGACCGACAGCCAGGAAGAGACCGACCGCTACTGGAACGCCATCGTCGGCAATGGTGGCAGTGAAAGTGTCTGTGGCTGGTGCAAGGACAAATGGGGCCTGTCCTGGCAGATCAGTCCACGGATACTCACCGAGGCCGTTGCCAGCGCCGATCGCGCCGTGGCGAAGCGGGCGTTCGAGGCGATGCTGCAGATGGGCAGGATCGATATCGCCGCCATCGAGAAAGCCATCAAGGGCTGAACCCTTCAGTGCACACGCTTGCGTTCGCTGACGCATGCCCTCGCTTGCTCGGCCAGCGTATCCAGCCGTACGTCGCGCAGCCGTTCGGCCTCGACCATCGCCGCTTCGCCCTGCTGCTTGAGCAGGTAGGCATGGATCTGCCGCACCTCGACGGTCTGGTAGATCGGCGCGATGTCCAGCCGCCCGATCAGTGCGTCGCTGGCCTTGCCGGTACTGCTCATCAATACCTGCGGCCCGGCGCTGGCGACTACCTGCAGGCCCATGTTCTCGAACCACGGCACCTGCTGGGCGAAGGCGCTCAGCTCGACACAGGCATAGCGGCCACGCACGGCATCCAGCAGGCCACGGGCGATGCCTTGGCGGCGGTGGCTGGCGTCCACGGCGAGGTAGGCGAGGGCGCAGGCTTGCGGGTTGTCCTGGGCTGGCAATACCAGGGCAAAGCCGAGCAACCGGTCCGGCGCGTCGGCATCCAGGGCGAGGGTCAGTTCGACCCGCAGGCCGCGGGTGCCGTCCAGGGCCATCAGGTACTGGTGCACCTCCAGGCCGACACCGTACTGGTACAGTGGGTACAGCGGGTTGTCCGGGCTGATGGCGACGCTGCTGAGCTGACCGACGTGGTCGATCACCAGCTGGCGGATCTGGTTCTGGAAGGATTCGGGCGGCACGCCGTCAAGGCGGCGGAGGATGAACATCGCGGGTGGAGCTCCGGCAAGGTGTGAAACACCCGCCCCGGGCGAGGCGGGTGTCCATTCTACCCGCAGATGCTAGCGCAGCCCAGCCAGCATCAGATCGAGGTTCTGCACGGCGGCGCCCGACGCGCCCTTGCCCAGGTTGTCGAACACCGCGGTCAGCAGCACCTGGCCATGCTCGGGGTTGGCGTACAGGGCCAGGCGCAGGTCATTGCTATCGTTCAGCGCCTGCGGGTCGAGCGCCGCAGCCGCGCCGTGCTGGTGCAGGGGCATGACCTGCACATGCCGGGCACCCTGGTAGTGCTGTTCCAGGCAGGCCTGCAGCTGTTCGGCGCTTACCCCGGGCAGCAGGCGCAGCTGCAGGGGGATGCTCAGCACGATGCCCTGGCGATAGTCGCCATAGCCCGGGACGAACACCGGCCTTGCGCTGAGCCCGGCGTGTCGCTGGATCTCCGGTACATGCTTGTGGGCCAGTTCCAGGCCGTACAGCTGCAGCGTCGGCAGGTAATCATCGCTGCGCTGCTCATGGCGCTCGACCGCGGCACGGCCACCGCCGGAGTAGCCGGATATGGCATGGATGCT
The DNA here is from genome assembly GCF_057809275.1 of Pseudomonas sp. FG36. Classification (NCBI taxonomy): domain Bacteria; kingdom Pseudomonadati; phylum Pseudomonadota; class Gammaproteobacteria; order Pseudomonadales; family Pseudomonadaceae; genus Pseudomonas; species Pseudomonas sp. FG36. Next base: position 100,881 of record NZ_JBMDJQ010000008.1, on the reverse strand, counting down.
CAGCGGGTAGTCGGCGGGCAGCAGGCCGGCCTTGACCAGCGGATGCAGCAAGGCGATGGCGCCGGTAGGGTAGCAGCCGGGGTTGCTGACCCGGGTGGCCGTGGCGATGCGCTCGGACTGCTCGGCGTTCAGCTCCGGCAGGCCGTAGACCCAGCCCGGCGCGGTACGGTGCGCTGAGCTTGCGTCGATCACCCGCACCGCCGGGTTGCGCAGGGTGGCCACGGCCTCGCGGGCGGCTTCGTCGGGCAGGCAGAGCAGGGCGATGTCGGCGCTGTTGATAGCCTCGCTGCGGCGGGCCGGGTCCTTGCGCTCGGCCTCGGGCAGGGTTAGCAGGCGCAGGTCATCGCGGCCTTGCAGGCGGGCGTGGATCTGCAGGCCGGTGGTGCCTTGGTCGCCATCGATGAAGACGAGGGGTTGGTGCATGTCGATTGTCCGGTGACGAGAGTGATGGCTAATCCTCGCTGCTCACTGGACGAAAGAAAATTTGAATATCATGATGGCCACGTTCAGTAATCCTGAATTGATAGCCGCTCTTGCGAGACCTCATGCGAGAAATCAGCCTCGACCGCCTACGCACCCTGGTGGTGATCGCCGACTGCGCGTCCTTCGCGCAGGCCGCCCGCCAGCTCAACCTGGCGCCCCCGACCATCAGCCTGCATGTGGCCGAACTGGAGGCGCGCATCGGTGCCCCATTGCTCACCCGCACGCGCGGCCAGGTTCGCCCCACGACCATCGGCGCGACGCTGCTGGCGCGCGCCCGGCGCCTGCTGGCCGATGCCGACCAGGCGCTGGACGAGGTGCGCCGCCAGGTCGAGGGCCTGACCGGCCGGGTGCGCCTCGGTGCTTCGACCGGCGCCATCGCCCACCTGTTGCCCCAGGCCCTGGAAACCCTGCGGGTGGATCATCCGGGGATCGACGTGCAGGTGCAGGTGCTCACCTCCCAGGCCTCCCTGGCGCGTCTGCGCGAAGGTACCCTGGACATCGGCCTGGTGGCGCTGCCGCAGGTGGCGGGCAAGGGCTTGAGGATCACGCCGTGGCGGCGCGATCCGATCATGGCCTATGTGCCCGCCGACTGGCAGCCTCCGGCGCGGGTCACCCCGGCCTGGCTGGCCGGCAGGGCGCTGATCCTCAACGACAGCACCACCCAGTTGTCGCGGGTGACTTCGGAGTGGTTTGCTGCCGCAGGGTTGTACCCCGAACCGCGGATCGAGCTGAACTACAACGATGCGATCAAGAGCCTGGTGGCCGCCGGGTATGGCGCCACCTTGCTACCGCAGGAAGGTGAGGTGCGCCAGCCGCAGGCGCGTATCGCCCAACGGCCATTGCGACCTGGCTTGTGGCGCCAGCTGGGTATTGCCTGCCGTGAAGGTGAGGTGGAGCGGGCGACCGGGCATGTGCTGGAGGCCTTGGGGCGGTTGCGCCAGTGACAGGCTCAAGGGTCCTGCGGATCGTGCCCCAGCGATTGCAGAAACAATGAGAACAGCTCCGGTTGCGACGAGATGTCCAGCTTGGCGTACAAGTGCCGGCGGTGCACCTTGATGGTCTCCGGTGAAATGGCCAGCCGCTCGGCCATGGCCTTCGATGAATAACCGCGCAGGATAAGCCGGGCGATCTCCAGCTCGCGCTCCGACAGCACCTTGGCGCCGAACAGGCTCATGGCGTCGCGCACCTGGTGGGCCATGCCCGCCACTGGCGCCGGGCGCAAGCTGTGCTGCTGCCAGTGCTGGGCCATCAGCGCGACCACCCACGGACAGACCAGCGCCAGCAGGCCGTGGCTGGCGCTGTCGAACCGTGCGCGCCGGCCCAGCGACAGGGACAGGGCGCCGCTGTCGCCGAGCTGGACGATGAACTGCACCTCGTCCTCCAGGACATGGTCGTGAAAGTACTTGAGGTAGTACTCGCTCTGGCGGAACTGGTCCGGCGCCACTTCTTCCAGGCGATGCAGGCCATCGCCGATGCGCTCCTGGCAGGCCTGGTAGAACGGGTCGAGCTGATACAGGCCACTCAGGTACAGGGCCATGGCCTCGGGGTTGCCTTCACCCCGTGCGTCGAAAATTTCCAGTGCCCGGGGCAGCCCGGTACGGGGGTAGAACATCGCCAGGGCATTGTCGAACGCCAGCCATTGCTGCAGCAGCAGGATCAACTGGCGCCAGAAGCGCGGCTGGCCGATCTGCTCGACGGTGCGGGCAAGGCCGGCGTGGGCGCTGGCTTCGCTGAATAGATGGTGCATGGGGCCCGCCGCGGCTGGTGGTAGGCCCGCAGTGTTCAGAGCTTTGCACCGCCCCGTCAAGGGGCGTACCCCCTAAGGGTAATTGGCCAAAGGCTTGTCCAGGCCTACAGTCCAGCCCAGGTCCAGCGGCCGCGCGACCGGTTTTCCCCTCACAACCAATAACAATCAGAGGAAAAACGCCATGAGCTCCAGCGAAGAGCCCGCAAGCGCGCTCAAGCAGCGCCTGGGTGTGTTCGACGTGGTCGCCATCACCGTTTCCGCGGTGACCCCGGCCAGCTCCGTGTTCGTCATTGCCCCGTTCGCCATCCAGCAGGCCGGCAGTGGTGCGTTTCTGTCGTTCATCATGGCCGGTGCGCTGGCGTTGATGTTCGCCTGGTGCTACGCCGAACTGGGGCGCGCCCACAGCTCCGCCGGCGGCGAGTATGTGTACGCCAAGCGCGTGTTCGGCGGGCTGGCGGGCTATGCCACCTTCCTCACCGTGCTGGCCTCGATGCTGTTCATCCCGCCGGTGCTCGCAGGTGGCGCCGCCACCTACCTGAACAATGCCTTGGGCACGCGTTTCGATACCCAGACCGTGGCCTTGGTGATCGTGGTGTCGAGCTACGCCCTGGGTATCCTCAATATCCGCCTGAATGCCTGGATCACCGGGGTGTTCCTGTTTTGCGAGGTCGCCGCGCTGCTGGTGATCGTGATCCTGGGGTTCGGCAATGCCAGCCAGCCGGCGACGAGCCTGTTGCAGCCGCAGATGCTCGAGCAAGGTGCGCTGACGGCGGCACCCTGGGCATTGGTGCTGGGCGCGGTGGGCATGGCGCTGTTCGCCTTCAATGGCTATGGTGGCGCGGTATTGCTGGCCGAGGACATGAAGGACCGTGGCCGCACCGTGCACCGGGCGGTGCTGTGGTCGCTGGCGGTGGTGGTGGCCATCGAGGTGATCCCGCTGGCCGCGCTGTTGATCGGGGCGCCGTCGCTGCAGGCGATGCTGGCCAGCGGCGATCCGATCGGCTACCTGCTGACCGCCCATGGCAACGAGACCCTGGCGCGGCTGGTCAGCGCGGGGATCTTCCTCTCGGTGTTCAACGCCATCGTGGCGATCGTCATCCAGGTCGGCCGGGTGGTGTACAGCAGCGGGCGCGACGCGATCTGGACGCCCACGCTCAACCGTGCCTTCACCCTGATCCATCCGCGCTGGGAGTCGCCGTGGCTGGCCACGCTGTTCCTCGCCGTGCCGTCGGCCTTGCTGAGCCTGTCCGGCAGCCTGGAGGAGCTGACCTCGTTCACCGTGCTGCTGTTGCTGCTGATCTACCTGGTGGTGGCCGCATGCGCCCTGTGTAGCCGGGTACTGCGCCGCGACCGCGAGCATCCGTACCGCATGCCGCTGTGGCCGTTGCCGGCGCTGCTGGCGGTCAGCGGTGCCGGCTGGCTGCTGGTGACCCTGCTGCGCGAGGCGTCCCTGCGCGACCTGTTGATCATCCTCGGGCTGCTGGCCGTGTCGGTGACGCTGTACAGCACCCACGGCCGGCTCAGCCCGACCTTCCAGAAATTGTGAGTATCCAAGGAGTACACATGCGTGCGCGTCAACTGGGCATCACCCTCGGCCACGGCACCCCGGGCCCGTTCAATGCCATCACCGACGTACCAGGGGTGCGGGTCGGCCACAGCACCCTGATCGACGAACAATGCGCGGCGCCGATCCGCACCGGGGTGACGCTGATCGAGCCCCGCGCAAGCGCGGCCCGCCAGCAACCCTGTTTCGCCGGCTGCCACGTGCTCAACGGCAACGGCGACGCCACGGGCCTGGAGTGGATCCGTGAGGCTGGCCTGCTGACCACGCCGATCGCCATCACCAACACCCATAGCGTCGGCGTGGTGCGCGATGCGCTGATCGCCGCCGAGCGCGAGCGCCTGCCGGACGAGGCGGTGTACTGGTGCATGCCGGTGGTCATGGAAACCTACGATGGCTTGCTCAATGACATCTGGGGCCAGCACGTGACCCCGGCGCAGGTGCGCCAGGCACAGGAGGCGGCCATCTCGGGGCCGGTGCAGGAAGGGCCGGTGGGTGGTGGCACGGGGATGATCTGCCACGAGTTCAAGGGCGGCATCGGCACTGCCTCGCGACGCCTGGAGGACGGGCAGGGCGGCTGGACTGTCGGTGTGCTGGTCCAGGCCAACCATGGCCAGCGGCGCGAGTTGCGGGTGGACGGTTACCCGGTGGGGCGTCAGCTGGGGCATTTGCCGTCACCTTTCGCCGAACCTGTGACCGGCACCCCGGGCATGGGCTCGATCGTGGTGGTGATCGCCACCGACGCGCCGCTGCTGCCACACCAGTGCCAGCGCCTGGCCCAGCGCGCGTCGATCGGCATCGCCCGCACCGGTGGCGGCACCGAGGACTCCAGCGGCGATATCTTCCTGGCGTTCTCCACCGGTAACCAGAATCTGCCGCCGGCGGACTATGCGCGCAAGGGGCTGGAACAATGCACCGAGTTGCGCATGCTCAACAACGACCATATTTCGGCGTTGTTCATGGCGGCGGCGGAAGCGGTGGAGGAGGCGATCGTCAATGCCTTGCTGGCGGGGCGCACGATGCAGGGCAAGGGAGGGGTGGTGGTGCCGGCGCTGGATGGGGATACCTTGCTGACGGCATTGCATGAAGCAGGTTGGAAACCTCGCGACTAGCGTAGTGGCCATCGCGGGGCAAGCCCGCGATGGCCTCGTCGACACTTACTGGCGAGCGCCTGCCAGGGCGCTGCTGGTGCTGCGCGAAACGCGCAAGGCCACCAGGCTACCGACCACGATCAACCCGGCCAGCGCATACAGCGCCGCATCGGTCGAGCCGGTCTGGTCCTTGATGAAGCCCACCAGGTAGGGGCTGAGGAAGCCGGCCATCTGTCCCACCGAGTTGATGATCGCCAGGCCCGCCACGGCGGTGCCGGCGGTGAGCAGCGCGGTCGGCATCGGCCAGAACATCGGCAGGCCGGTCAGCGCGCCCATGGTGGCGATGGACAGGCCGAGGATGGCGATGGTCGGGTGGGCGGCGAAGTTCACCGCGATCAGCAGGCCCAGCGCCCCCATCAGCATCGGTACCACGAGGTGCCAGCGGCGTTCGTTGCGCAGGTCCGCCGAGCGGCCGACGACAATCATGAATACACCGGCCAGCAGGTACGGGATGGCGCTGAGCCAGCCGATCAGCAGGGGGCTGTCGAAGCCCATGTTCTTGATGATCGACGGCAGCCAGAAGTTGATGGCATAGACACCGCTCTGGATACAGAAGTAGACGAAACCGAAGGTCCAGATCAGCGGGTTGCCCAGCACCGACAGCACGCTGTCGCCGCGGGTGGCCGGCTTGCCGGCGGCGTCGGCTTTCAGGTCCGCCTCGATCAGTTGGCGTTCGGCCGGGCTCAGCCAGCGGGCGCTCTGGTAGCCGTCGCTGAGCAGCACGATGGCCAACGCGCCCAGCACGACGGTGGGCAAGCCCTGAATCAGGAACATCCACTGCCAGCCGGCCAGGCCGTGCTGGCCCGCGGCGAAGTGGTCGAGGATCCAGCCGGAGAACGGCCCGCCCAGCAGCCCGGACACCGGGATCGCCGACATGAACAAGGCCATGATGCGGCCACGACGGTCCGCCGGGAACCAGCGCGAGAGGTACAGCACAACGCCGGGGAAGAAGCCCGCTTCGGCGGCGCCGGTCAACAGGCGCAGGGTGTAGAACTCGGTGGGGGTGGTGACGAACATCAGGCAGGTGGACAGGCTGCCCCAGGCGATCATCATCAGCGCGATCCAGCGCCGCGGCCCGAAGCGGTTGAGCGCCAGGTTGCTGGGCAGGCCGCAGAGCACGTAGCCGATGAAGAAGATGCCGGCGCCGAGGCCGTACACGGTTTCGCTGAATTTCAGTGCGTCGAGCATCTGCAGCTTGGCGAAGCCGACGTTGACGCGGTCGAGGTAGTTGAACAGGTAGCAGATGAAAATGAACGGGATCAGCCGCAGGGTGATGCGCCGGTAGAGCGCGTTGCGGGTGATCTCGTTGCCTTGGTCAGGGGCGGGGCTGTGTGCCATGATCGGGTTCTCTGTTGTTATGGTTGTCACCGCGTCGCCTGTGCCGGCGCTCGCCTGGAAAAGTCTCGGGCAGTGTAGCGCGGCTGTCTTTGTGCTTTTGCACAGCGTCAGGTGTTGGCTGCTGTGCCGCCGACCAAAGCCTAGGCTCTGTACGAAATGTATCTGCACTCGCCCATACTGCGTTGAAACGGGGCTCGGAATGCTCATGTACTCCAGTACACTGCGCTTCCTCCCCCCGTTTCGCCTTGTCTGGCCTTCGCGCAGACACATTTCGTACAGACCCTAGGTGAGGACTGTTACATGTTTGAGCTGGACCACGACCTGGCCCAGGACATCGTCGACCGGGCGATGGCCATCCTGCCGTGCAACGTCAACGTGATGGACAGCCAGGGGCTGATCCTGGGCAGTGGCGAGGCCGAGCGTATCAACACCCGCCACGAAGGCGCGCAGCTGGTGCTGGCCAACGGGCGCATCGTCGAGCTGGACGTCGAAGCAGCCAAGTGCCTCAAGGGCGTGCAACCCGGCGTCAACCTGCCATTAATGCTCGATGGCCGGTTGATCGGCGTGCTCGGCCTCACCGGCGATCCTCAGCAACTGCGCACCTACGCCGAGCTGGTGCGCATGACCGCCGAGATGCTCCTGGCCCAGCGTCACCTGCAGGTAGAGCAGCAGTGGCGCCGCCAGCGCTGCGACGACCTGCTGGCGCTGTTGCTGGGCGGCAGCGGCGACTCGCCGCGGCTGGTCGATGAAGCCCGGCAGTTGGGGCTCAAACCGAACCTGCCACGCATTGCCTGCCTGTTCGAGTTGCGTGGCGGCCCGCCTGCCGAGGCGCTTTCGGCCTGGCTGATGAGCCGCTACCCCGACAGCTGGTGTGTCAGCCCTGCGCGGCAGTCGCTGCTATGGTGCCGGCCAGCTGGCGTGCCGGTGGACGAGCCGCGCCTGCTCGAGCGACTGCAACGCCATGGTTGGGACGTCGAGCGCCTGGCCTTGGGCAGCCCGGCGCAGAGCCTGGAGCAACTGCGCCGCAGTTATCGGCGGGTGCGCGACCTGCTGGCCTACGGTCGTGAGGTGCTGCCCGACGAGCGCCTGCTGAGCCTGGCCCGCTACCGCCTGCCGGCGCTGCTGTGGCGGCATCGCAACGACGATGCACTGGACGAGCTGCTCGAACCCTTGCAGCGCATTCGCGCCAAGGATGCCAGCGGGCAGTTGCTGCTTACCCTGCGCGCCTGGTGCGCCCATGACGGGCAGAGCCAGGCCTGCGCCGAGGCGCTGGGGATCCACCGCAACAGTTTGCGCTACCGGCTGGAGCGCATTGCCGAGGTGGGGGAGGTGGACCCGTTGCGCATGGAGGGGATGCTGAGCTTGTACCTGGGGTTGCAGTTGTTGCCGGTGGACTGACGGCTGGCAAAGGCATTCGCCCAAACAACCGCCCCTGGGTTTTGTGCATCCGACCGAGGCCAGTGCACCGCGCACCTGTCAGCATGCGCGGAACAGGACAGGAGAATCCCCATGAAAATCGTCATCGCCCCCGATTCGTTCAAGGACAGCCTCGACGCCGCCGGTGTCGCCCGCGCCATCGCCAGCGGCCTGGTCGAGGTGTGGCCGGCCTGCGAGCGCATCGAATGCCCGATGGCCGATGGCGGTGAAGGCACCATGGAGGCGATCGTCGCCGCCAGTCAGGGCGAGCTGCGCCGCCAGGTGGTGCGCGGCCCGTTGAGCGAGCCTGTCGAGGCCGCCTGGGGCTGGCTGGCCGAGAGCCGCACGGCGGTGATCGAGATGGCCCAGGCCAGTGGCATCCAGTTGGTGCCCAACGGGCGGCGCGATGCGTGTCGCAGCAGCACCTGGGGCACCGGCGAACTGATCGCCGCGGCGCTGGCGGCCGGCGCCTCGCGCATTGTCCTGGCCATCGGCGGCAGCGCTACCAACGACGGTGGCAGCGGCATGTTGCGCGCGTTGGGTCTGCGCCTGCTGGACGCCCAGGGCGAGCCGCTGGCCGAGGGCGGGCTGGCCCTGGCGCAGCTGGCGCGCATCGACGCCAGCGGCCTGGACCCACGCCTGGCGCAGGTGCGGGTGGACGTTGCCGCCGATGTCGATAATCCGCTGTGCGGCGCCAATGGCGCCTCGGCGATCTTCGGCCCGCAGAAGGGTGCCAACCCCGAGCAGGTGCAGGCCCTGGACCAGGCCCTGGCGCACTTCGCCGATCATTGCGCGGGTGTACTGGGCAAGGATGTGCGTGACGAGCCTGGCAGTGGTGCGGCCGGAGGGATGGGGTTTGCGGCCAAGGCGTTCATGGGTGCGCAGTTCCGCCCGGGAGTCGAGGTGGTCGCCGAGCTGGCCGGGCTCGATGCCCTGGTGCAGGGCGCGGATCTGGTGATTACCGGCGAAGGGCGCTTCGACGCCCAGACCCTGCGCGGCAAGACGCCCCTTGGTGTGGCGCGGGTAGCTAAGCGCCACGGCGTGCCGGTGGTGGTGCTGGCGGGCACGCTTGGTGCGGGCTACGAGCAACTGTACGAGCAGGGCATCGATGCGGCCTTCGCCCTGGCCAGCGGGCCGATGAGTCTGGAGCAGGCCTGTGCCGAGGCGGGGGCGTTGCTCAAGGCGCGGGCCGCGGATGTGGCGCGGTTGTGGCAGGTGGCGCGCCAAGGCTGACGACTTTCCAAGACAACCAGGCTCCATGAGGCTGACCCGGCCCCTGTGGACGCAACTGTCTCGTGATGCTTGCAAGGGCCTCATCGCTGGCAAGCCAGCTCCCACAGGGGCGGTGCTTGCCCGTCAAACCGGTGCCATCCATCTCGATGCGCCGCCTCAGGCGGCGCTCCTTACATGAATACGCAATAGCCCGACTCCACACAGCAAAACGCTGGCGCCTTCACCCCCTCCCGATGAATATTTATTTAGCCTCCTAATCAAAGCTTTGACATTCACTGCCTAAGCAGTAATATTTTCACACAATTACCCGAGCAGGCCGCCGATGTCCCATTTCACCCCGGAAAACTTCCAGACCTGCGCCATCGGCATGCTGCTCGGCCGCGCCGCGCTGCTCAAGGACCGCATCCTCGACTGGCACCTCGAAGCCGACGGTGTCACGGCCGCCCAGTTCAAGGTGCTGATCATCGTCACCCAGTACCAGGTCGATACCCCGGCCGAACTGTGCCGCTACCTGGGCCTGGACAGCGGTTCGATGACCCGCATGCTCGACCGCCTCGAGCAGAAGGGCCTGATCCTGCGCAACCGCTGCCCCGACGACCGCCGCCAGGTGCGCCTGGCCCTGACCGCCGACGGCCAGCGCCTGGCCGACCGCCTGCCCCAGGTCGGCGCGGCGGCAATGAACGAACTGGTCGGCGTACTGCAGCCCGAGGAGCTCAAGACCCTCGAGCAACTGCTCGCCAAAGTCCTGCTCAGCGCTGGCGACCCCCTGACGATCCGCCGTTTCGGCGACCGTTGATCCCAGTCACGCATTTTCCAAGGTATTGTCATGGCCACTCCCGTTGACACCTCCACCCCGGCCGCTGAGCCTGACAACTCGGGCAAGCGCAAGGCCTGGCTGTTCGCTTTGTTGTTGATCCTGATCCTCGCCGGTGCCGGCACCTGGGCCTGGTACAGCCTGGTCGGGCGCTGGCACGAAAGCACCGATGATGCCTATGTCAATGGCAACGTCGTGGAAATCACCCCGCTGGTCACTGGCACCGTCACCAGCATCGGCGCCGACGACGGCGACCTTGTGCATGCCGGTCAGGTGCTGCTGCGCTTCGACCCGGCCGACAGCGAAGTTGCCCTGCAAGCCGCCGAGGCCAAGCTGGCGCGCACCGTGCGCCAGGTACGCGGGCTGTACAGCAATGTCGATTCGCTCAAGGCGCAACTGCAGACCCGCCAGGCCGAGCTGCAGAAGGCCCAGCAGGACTACAACCGACGCAAGGTGCTGGCCGACAGCGGTGCCATCGCCGCCGAGGAAGTCGCCCACTCCCGCGACGACCTGACCGTGGCCCAGGCCGCCGTCAACAGTGCCCGCCAGCAACTCAACACCAGCTCCGCGCTGGTCGATGACACGGTGGTCTCGTCGCACCCGGAAGTGATGGCCGCCGCCGCCGACCTGCGCCAGGCCTACCTGGACCATGCCCGCACCACGCTGGTGGCGCCGGTCACCGGCTATGTCGCCAAGCGCACCGTGCAACTGGGCCAGCGCCTGCAGCCGGGCACCGCGACCATGGCGGTGATCCCCCTGGACGAGGTGTGGGTCGACGCCAACTTCAAGGAAACCCAGCTGCGCGACATGCGCATCGGCCAGCCGGTGGAAATCACCGCCGACCTGTACGGCAGCGAAGTGACCTACTCCGGTACCGTCGACAGCCTCGGCGCCGGCACCGGCAGCGCCTTCGCCCTGTTGCCGGCGCAGAACGCCACCGGCAACTGGATCAAGATCGTCCAGCGGGTACCGGTGCGCATCCATCTGGCTCCTGAGCAGCTGAAAAGCCACCCGCTGCGCATCGGCCTGTCTACCGTCGCCGAAGTCGACCTGCACGACCAGAGTGGTCCGGCCCTGGCCCAGCAACCGCCGCAGCAGGCCAGCTATACCACCGAGGTGTACGACCGCCAGTTGGTCGAGGCCGATGACCTGATCGCCCGGCTGATCCACGAGAACAGCGCCACCGGCAAGACGGCCCAGCGATGAGCCAGGCGGCCCCCGCGCAGTTCACCCCGCCGAGCCTGCTGCTGACCACGATCGGGCTGTCCCTGGCGACGTTCATGCAGGTGCTCGACACCACCATCGCCAACGTGGCGTTGCCGACCATTTCCGGCAACCTCGGGGTGAGCTCGGAGCAGGGCACCTGGGTGATCACCTCGTTCGCGGTGAGTAACGCCATTGCCCTGCCACTGACCGGCTGGCTGAGCCGGCGCTTCGGCGAAGTGAAGCTGTTCATCTGGGCCACGCTGCTGTTCGTGCTGGCGTCGTTCCTCTGCGGTATCGCCCAGTCGATGCCCGAGCTGGTGTTCTTCCGGGTGCTCCAGGGCGTAGTGGCCGGCCCGCTGTACCCGATGACCCAGACCCTGCTGATTGCCGTGTACCCACCGGCGAAACGGGGGATGGCCCTGGCGTTGCTGGCGATGGTCACGGTGGTCGCGCCGATTGCCGGGCCGATCCTCGGCGGCTGGATCACCGACAGCTACAGCTGGCCGTGGATCTTCTTCATCAACGTGCCGATCGGCCTGTTCGCCGCCGCCGTGGTGCGCCAGCAGATGCGCACGCGCCCGGTGGTCACCAGCCGCCAGCCCATGGACTACATCGGCCTGCTGACCCTGATTGTCGGTGTCGGCGCCTTGCAGGTGGTGCTGGACAAGGGCAACGACCTGGACTGGTTCGAGTCGTCGTTCATCGTCATCGGCACGCTGATCTCGGTGGTGTTCCTGGCAGTGTTCGTCATCTGGGAACTGACCGACCGCCACCCGGTGGTCAACCTGCGCCTGTTCGTGCACCGCAACTTCCGCATCGGCACCCTGGTGCTGGTGGGCGGCTACGCGGGGTTCTTCGGCATCAACCTGATCCTGCCGCAATGGCTGCAGACCCAGATGGGCTACACCGCCACCTGGGCGGGCCTGGCGGTGGCGCCGATCGGCCTGTTGCCGGTGCTGATGTCGCCGTTCGTGGGCAAGTACGCGCACCGTTTCGACCTGCGCCTGCTGGCCGGTATCGCCTTCCTGGCGATCGGCACCAGTTGCTACATGCGCGCCGGCTTCACCAATGAGGTGGACTTCCTGCACATCGCCCTGGTGCAGTTGTTCATGGGCATCGGCGTGGCGCTGTTCTTCATGCCGACCTTGAGCATCCTGCTGTCGGACCTGCCGCCGCACCAGATCGCCGACGGTTCGGGGCTGGCGACGTTCCTGCGTACGCTGGGCGGCAGTTTCGCCGCGTCGCTGACCACCTGGATCTGGATCCGTCGGGCCGACCAGCATCATGCCTACCTCAGCGAGCACATCAGCACCTTCGAGCCGGCCACCCGCCAGACCCTGGAGCAACTGGGCGGGGCCAGCCCGCAGAACTACGCGAAGCTTGAGCAGATCCTCAACAGCCAGGCGTACATGATGTCGACGGTGGACTACTTCACCTTACTGACCTGGGTGTTCGCCGGGTTGATCCTGCTGGTGTGGCTGGCCAAGCCACCGTTTACGGCCAAGGCTGCGCCGGCGTCGGCAGGGCATTGAGTCCAAGCTGTGGAGAGATCCGATAAGCCTGCCGTTTTCAAATGATGGCATTTCCCCTAATCTTGTAGGTCTTTTCCGGACTACTTGGCAGGCTCATGGACAAGGTCATCGTCATCACCGGCGCCAGCCGGGGCATCGGCGCCGCCACCGCGTTGCTGGCGGCGCAACAGGGTTACCGCATCTGCATCAACTACCACGCCGATGACCAGGCTGCCGAGGCGATGCTGGCGCAGGTCCGCGCGCTGGGCGCAGAGGCCATCGCGGTGCGCGCCGACGCCAGCGTCGAGGACGAAGTGGTGCGCCTGTTCCAGTGCGTCGACCAGGAGCTCGGGCCGGTCACCGCGCTGGTCAACAACGCCGGCACCATCGGCCAGCAGAGCCGGGTCGAGGAGATGTCGGAGTTTCGCCTGCTCAAGGTGATGAAGACCAATGTGGTCGGGCCGATGCTGTGCGCCAAGCATGCCTTGCTGCGCATGGCCCGGCGCCATGGCGGGCAGGGCGGGGCGATCGTCAATGTATCGTCGGTGGCCGCGCGCCTGGGCTCGCCCAACGAGTACGTCGACTACGCCGCGTCCAAGGGCGCGCTGGATACCTTCACCCTCGGCCTGGCCAAGGAAGTGGCGGGCGAGGGCGTGCGCGTCAACGGCGTGCGCCCGGGGTACATCCACACCGGCTTCCATGCCCTGAGTGGCGATCCGGACCGGGTTGGCAAGCTTGAGCCCGGCCTGCCGATGGGCCGTGGCGGCAAGCCCGAGGAAGTGGCCGAGGCAATTATGTGGCTGCTGTCGGACAAGGCCTCCTATTCGACCGGCAGCTTCATCGACCTGGGCGGCGGGCGTTAGAAGCGCGCCTTAACCCTGCAGCATGCGCTCGATCCGCTCCGCCAGTTGCTGCAAGGAAAACGGCTTGGTCAGCACGCTCATGCCTTCCTCCAGAACGCCATCACGCAGTGCGGCCGTTTCGTCATAGCCGGTGACGAACAGTACTTTCAAACCTGGGTAGCGCAGGCGCAATGCGCTGGCCACCTGCCGGCCATTGAGGCCGGCAGGCAAGCCCACGTCGCTGATCAGCAGGTCTGGTGCGCTGCGCGCCTGGAGCCCCGCCAGCGCCTGAGGGCCGTTTTCGAACATCCATACCTCATGGCCGAGGTCCTCGAGTACTTCGGCAATGACCAGCCGTATGGCCATTTCGTCCTCGACCACCGCCACATGCCGTGCACGAGCCTGGGCACGCGGCAGGGCTACGGGAGCGACAATCGCTGGCTTGCGCTGCACCGCGCTGTGATGACGCGGCAGGAACAGGTGTACGCACGTGCCTTGCCCTGGTGTCGAGTCGATGTTCAGCTGCCCTCCGGATTGGCGCACGAAACCGAAGATCATCGAAAGCCCAAGGCCTGTCCCCTGGCCAAGTGGCTTGGTGGTGAAGAACGGGTCAATGGCCCGCGCCAGGGTTTGCTGGTCCATGCCACGCCCACTGTCGTGCACACTGATACGTACGTACTGCCCTGCCTTCAGATCCAGAGGGCTGGCGTGTAGTTCGTCGAACTGCACGTTGCAGCAGGTGATGCGGACCGTGCCACTGCCGCTGATGGCGTCGCGGGCATTGATGCAAAGGTTTAGCAGCGCGCTTTCCAGTTGCGGTGGATCGATGCGCACGTTCCAGAGGTCGTCGTCGTTCTGGCAATGCAGTTCGATATGTGGGCCGACACTGCGGGCAATCAGATCATGCATGCCGTCGACCAACGCGGCCACAGCCGTTGGCTCAGGCTGCAAGGTCTGCTGGCGGGAGAACGCCAGCAGCCGGTGAACCAGCGAGGCGGCCCGTTGCGCCGCGTCCCTGGCGTTGTCCAGCAGCGGGGGCAAGGTATCGTGACGTTGCTGATCAAGGCGCTGGCCGGCCAGTTCCAGTGCACCCAGTATGCCGCCGAGCAGGTTGTTGAAATCATGGGCCACACCGCCAGTAAGCTGGCCCACGGCTTCCATCTTCTGCGCTTGGCGCAACGCGTGTTCGGCGTGTGCCAGGCGCTGTTGCTCCTCGATCCGCTCGCTGATGTCGTAGGCGAACACATAAGCGCCAAGCGTCTGGTCATTGCTGTCACGCAAGGGGGCAAAGCGCATTTCATAATGGCGCCGTGCATCGCCTTCGCCGAACGCGTCGATTTCGATGAAGGTCTCCCCGGCCAGTGCCCTGTTCCACAACGCCAATGAACGTTGGCAATCGTCTGTGCGGGCTGCGAACTCTGCTTCAAGCGATGCACCGACTTCGGGCTGGAAACCGAAGATTCGCTGGAACTCGCCGCGGGTGGCGGCGTTGATGGCCAGCCAGCGCATCTGCCGGTCCACCACCTGCACGCAGGCGACACTGGCATCGATCAGATCGGCGAAAACCTTGCGCTCGGCCAGCGCCTGTCCAATGCGTTGTTCCAGTTGCGCATTGAGCGCCTGCAAGGCCGTTTCGGCGCGCTTGCGCGCCGTCACGTCGCGAAAGATAACCGCCACCTGATGGCGCTCGGCGGGTTCCACCCGAATTGCCGCCAGCCCCAGGCAGCGGTCGGTGGCATACAGTTCGTGCTCGAAGTAGATCGGCTCGCCGGTGTGCGCTACATGGCCGAAACGTTCCAGCCAGATCTCGGCCTCATCGGGAATGACGTCGCGCAGGGTTCGCCCCACTACATTGGGCAGGCCGGCATGGCGACAATAGGCGGGATTGGCCATCAGGTGCAGGTAGTCGACCCAGTGGCCGTTCGCGTCGGCAATGAACTCGATGATGCAGAAACCTTCCTCCATGGTCTCGAACAGGAACCGATAACGTTCGGCTTCCTGCACGCGCTCACGCAGTTGCTCAAGCTCCTGGGCCATGCGCAGGTTGTGCTGGCGTTCGATGCGCAGCGCCTGTCGAAGATCGTGCAACTCGTCAGGGCTCTCGCTGCGTGGGCTCACGGTCATCGATGGGACTCCTTGTCATTGATAGCAATTGCTCCACCTGTTCGACCAGCGCCTCGAGCGTAAAGGGTTTGGTCAGCACGCAGGTCCCGGGTGGCAGGGGACGTTCGTGCAACACGGCCTTTGCATCGTAACCGGTGATGAACAGCACCGGTACATCAGGCAGGCGCTGGCGAAACGCTTCGGCGACTTGTCGCCCATCAAGCCCACCGGGCAGGCCGATATCGGTGATCAACAGCTCGGGCTGGCCTGGCGCTTCCAGGGCTGCGGGGCCGCTTGCGTAGCTTTCGACACTGTGGCCGAGCTCTTCGAGCACTTCGGTGATTATCACGCGCAGCGGCACATGGTCCTCTACCAGGGTGATGCGCCGCCCAGGGGCGAGAGTACGGGCAGCAGGCTCGATCGCCGGCAAGGCCTGGTGTTCGCTCCCGGGTTGCCAGGGCAGATAAAGGCGTATGCATGTCCCTTCACCCTGCGTCGAGCAGATCTGCAGCTGGCCGCCGGACTGGCGGACGAAGCCGTAGGCCATGGACAGCCCCAGCCCTGTGTTACGGCCCGCCGGCTTGGTGGTGAAAAACGGCTCGACCGCACGTGCCGCGACCTCGACGGACATGCCCAGGCCATTGTCCTTGACGCCCAGGCACAGATAACGACCCGCTGGCAGATTCAACGTCTCGGCCGTGTCATCTGGAATTTCTACCTGGCGGCAATCGATATCGATGCGGCCGCCATTGGGCATGGCATCGCGGGCATTGATGCACAGGTTGAGCAGGGCGCTCTCCAACTGTGGCGGGTCGATAAAGGTCACCCCTTCGTCATGCTCGAAATGGCAGCTCACTTCAATCGCCGGCCCGACACTGCGGCTGATCAGGTCCTGCATGCCCTCGACCAGGGTACGGAGCCGGATCATCTGGGGCTGCAGGGTCTGTTGCCGGGAAAAAGCCAGCAGGCGCTGAACCAGCGTGGCGGCCCGCTGGGCTGAACTGCAGGCACTGTCGAGCAAGGCCGGGATATCAGCATGGCGTGCTTGCTGCATGCGTTGGCGCATCAGCTCCTGGGCGCCGAGTATCCCCGCCAGCAGGTTGTTGAAGTCATGGGCGATGCCGCCGGTAAGTTGACCGACTGCCTCCATCTTTTGCGCCTGGCGCAAGGCCTTTTCAGCCTCAAGCAGTTTTTGCTGTTCGTTGACCCGACGCGTGATGTCGTAGACGAACAGGTAAGCGCCGACTATTGCCCCGGCGGCATTGCGCAGGGGGGTGAAATGCGACTCGAAGTGGCGAATGCGGTCGTTTTTACCGTAGGCAATTACTTCGGTAAAGCTTTCACCGGACAATGCCCTGCGCCAGAGCGCCATGGAACCTTCAAGCTCGACGGGGAAATTCGCAAGGCACTCGATCAGGCTATCGCCTGGCTGGAGCCTGTGGCTGAACAGATACTCGAAATCCTTGACCGCGCGTTTGTTTACCGCAAGGAATGTCATCGAGGTGTCCACCACCTGAACCCGCGCGACGCTGTTCTCCACCAATTCGGCGAGCAAGCCGCGCTCAGCCAGGGCAGCGGCCACCCGTTGTTCGAGTTGCTCGTTGAGTTGTTGCAAGGCAGCTTCGGCGCGGTATCGCTCGGTGACATCCTTGAACAGTACCGCCACCTGCCGTCGCTCGACCGGCTCGATGCGGAAGGTGGTTACCGACAGCACACGCCCTGTCGCCACCAGCTCCTGTTCGAATTGCAAGGGTTTCCCGGTGCGCAGTACCTCGCCATAGCGGGCGATCCAGTCATCGGCCTCATCCGGCACCATTTCCCGCAGCTTCTGCCCGGTCACGTCGGCGATGCCGGCGTGGCGCGCATAGGCCGAGTTCGCCAGCACATGCACGTAATCGCTGAGTGGGCCGTGGGGGCCATCGAAGAACTCGATGACACAGAAGCCCTCGTCCATCGTATCGAAGAGAAAGCGGAACAGGCCCTGGTCAGCCTGTTGATGGTGGGCCCATTGTGCTTCCAGCTGGGCATTGCGCTGGCGAAGGTCTTCGACCTGTCGACGAAGGGTCTGCAGTTCGCGCGAGGGCATGCGGGCTTCCAGTGAAGTGGGAGGGCACTGTAGCTGTTTTGCGTTACACCGTGCCAGGTGCCTGGCTGACGCTACTGAGCAACTGGTCGACCCGGGCGATCAGCAAGGCCAGCTCAAAGGGCTTGTGCAGCAGGGCCGTCAGGTTGGCTGTCGTCAGCCGGTCACTGTCCAGGTCACCGTCGTAGCCGGTGATGAACAGCACGGGGGCGTGCTCGTTGCTAGCACGATAAGCGTTGGCAACCTGGTAGCCATCGACGCTACCGGGTAGTCCGATATCGACAATCAGCAATGCTGGGCGGGGAGCCTGCCCCAGCGCCTGCATGGCGGCAGTGCCTTCGTCGAAGACTTGTAGCCGATGCCCTCGCTCTTCCAATACCTCGCGGATCACCATGCGCAGGGTCGGCTGGTCTTCGACCAACAGAATGTCGAGGCCAACGTTGCGTGGCGGTTGTATTGCGGTGCGAGGGTCGAAGGACGCGAGCGGCCCCTCGGTACGCTGTTCACGGGGCAGGTACAGGTTGATGCGTGTGCCGCCCTGGGGAGTGCTGTCAATGCTCAAGTGCCCGCCGGACTGGCGCATCAGCCCGTAGGCCATGGACAAGCCCAGGCCTGTGCCCTGGCCGAGGGGCTTGGTGGTGAAGAACGGCTCGATGGCGCGGGAGGCAATGTCCTCGGACATGCCGCAGCCGGTATCCTCCACCACGATCTGAAGGTAGTCGCCAGGCGCGAGTTGCATGCTGGTGGCCTGGGTCGGGGCGAGTGAATGATCCTGGCAACTGATACGCAGTGTGCCGCCTCTGGTCATGGCATCCCGGGCGTTGATGCATAGGTTCAGCAAGGCGCTTTCCAGTTGCGGTGGGTCCACGCGCACTGTCCACTGCCCGGCCAGCGTCGCGTCGACAAAACCGATGCTCGCGTCCAGGGTGCTGTGTATCAGGTCATGCATGCCCGCTACCAGGTGGTGCACATCCACGGTCTGTGGCGTGAGCGTCTGCTGGCGGGCGAATGCCAGCAGGCGTTGGACCAGCGAGCTGGCACGCGATGCGTTTTGTTGGACGATGCCCAGCATGTGGCGACAATCCTGGCCGCGTCCTTGAACCAGTCGTTTGTCGGCAAGTTCCAGAGCGCCCAGGATGCCACCCAGAAGATTATTGAAATCATGGGCAATGCCACCGGTCAGTTGACCGATAGCCTCCATTTTCTGCGATTGGCGCAATGCCTGTTCGGTCTGGAGCAGGCGCTCCTGCTCCAGCACCCGCTCAGTGATGTCGTAGGCAAACAGGTAGCCGCCCTGAATCTGCCCCTCGGCATCGCGCAATGGGTTGTAGCGCATGTCGTAGTGCCGCTGCGCTTCAGGTGGGCCGAGGGTGATGGTGTGAGTGAATGGCTCGCCCGCCAGCAGCCTCGGCCATACCGGCTCGAGGCAGTGCAGGATGTCCGGCTTGTCGGCCAGGATCCGCGAAATGGAATCGCCCACCTTGGGTGTGAAACCGTGCAACCGCTCGAAGGTTTCGCACGCGGTCCGGTTGATGGCGGTCAGGCGCAGGCTGCAGTCGGCGGCGAACACGTTGGCCAGGCTATGGTCGACCAGCTCACCCAGCAGCTTGTTGTTGACCCTTGCTTCGTCAACGTGCTGCTGGGCGCGATCGAGCATGGCATTGATGAGCCGTTCGCTGGCCGGGGCCCCGGTGAACAGCACCGCCACCCGTCGTTCGCTGGCCGGCCCGAGCGGGTAGGCCGCGATCGACAACAGGCGATCGGTGGCTTTTAGACGCTGCTCGAAGCAGGCTGGCTTGCCGGTTCGCAATACCTCGGCGAAGCGAGGTACCCAGGCATCGGCTTCGGCCGGGATAAGATCGCGTATCGTCTGGCCCATTTGCTTGGCGTGCGCGGTGTGATGCGTATAAGCCTCGTTGCTGAGGATATAGCGGTAGTTGCTCAGCGGCCCTTCTGGCCCATCCAGCAACTCCAGTACACAAAACCCTTCGGTCATGTGACTACGCAGCACAGTCAGGCATGCGCGTTCGAACGCATGCTCGGCAAGCTGCGCCTCGAGCTCGGCGATGCGTGCGTTCAAGTGTTCTCGCGAGGGCGCAGGGTCGTCGAGCATGAGCAGGTACCGGTCGGCGCGTCGCGCAACTATAGCCGCGCCGACCGGTCGCCGCCATGGCGTCAGAACGAACGCACGATCCTGCCTAGCGTTTCCATGGCCTGCTCCGCGCCATCGCCCCAGGGGCTGCCATAGTTCAGGCGGATACAGTTACCGAAGCGCCGAGTCGGCGAGAAGATCGGCCCCGGCGCGATGCTGATGCCCTGGGCCAGCGCCATGTGGAACAGCTTCAACGCGTCCATCTGCTCGGGCAGTTCCAGCCATAGGAAGTAGCCGCCGGAAGGCTGGCTGACCCGGGTCTGCGCCGGGAAGTGACGGGCGATGGCGGCGAGCATGTTGGCCTGCTGGCCCTCCAGCGCGTAGCGCAGCTTGCGCAGGTGGCGATCGTAGCCGCCATGTTGCAGGTAGTCGGCGATCGCCGCCTGGGCCGGCATCGAGGCGCACAGCGAGGTCATCAGCTTGAGTCGCTCGATCTTCTGCGCGAAGCGCCCGGCCGCGACCCAGCCGATGCGATAACCGGGGGCCAGGCTCTTGGCGAACGAGCCGCAATGCATCACCAGCCCTTCGGTGTCGAAGGCCTTGGCCGGCTTCGGCGCCTGCTGCGAGTAGTACAGCTCGGCGTAGACGTCATCCTCGATCAGCGGCACCTGGTGGCGGCGCAGCAGCTCAACCAGCTCCTGCTTCTTGGCCTCCGGCATGCTCGCGCCCACCGGGTTCTGGAAGTTGGTCATGCACCACACGGCCTTGACCGGGTGTTTTTCCAGGGTCTGGGCCAGCACGTTGAGGTCCATGCCCTCGCGCGGGTGCACCGGGATTTCCACCGCCTTGAGCTTGAGGCGCTCGAGTACCTGCAGGCAGGCATAGAAGGCCGGCGCCTCGATGGCCACCAGGTCGCCGGGCTGGGTCACTGCCTGCAGGCACAGGTTCAATGCTTCCAGCGCGCCGTTGGTGATCAGCAGTTCTTCCATGGGCAGCATCAGCCCGCCGACCATGTAGCGCAGGGCGATCTGCCGGCGTAGCTGCGGGTTGCCGGGTGACAGGTCGGTAACCACCATGCGCGGGTCCATGGCCCGGCTGGCGCTGGCCAGCGAACGGGACAGGCGTTGCAGCGGGAACAGGTTCGGGCTGGGGAAGGCCGAGCCGAACGGCACGGTGTGCGGGTCCTTGATCGAGTCGAGGATCGAGAACACCAGGCCGCTCACATCGACATCGGTGGACTCGCTGGCCGGCGCCTGGGGCTGCGGCTCGCAGAACGGCCGCGGCGCGTGGGCGTTGACGAAGTAACCCGAACGCGGCCGCGCGCGGATCAGGCCGCGACGCTCCAGCAGGTAGTAGGCCTGGAACACGGTGGACGGGCTGACCCCGTGGGTCTGGCTGGCGTAACGCACCGAAGGCACCCGCTGGCCGGGGCCTAGTACCCCGGAGCGGATCAGTTCGGCAATGTCGTCGGCGAATCGTTCGTAGCGTTTCATTATGGTTTTGGCAGGCAAGGTGAAGTTCAGTGTAAGGGATCAGCGATTCATCGGCGCGACGAAACGGCTGTGCGCGGTGCTGCGGATACCCGGCTGGTCACTGTCCTGGATCTCGAAGGTCAGTTCCTGGGAGCTGCTGGTCGGGCGATCGGCAAGCATCGCCACCGACACCGGCAGCTCGCTCATCTCGCCGGAGGCCAGGGTGAACTCGGTACGGCCATGCAGCTCGAAGCCGTCGGCGTCCACCAGGCGCAGGCGATAGTGCTGCGGTTCCTGGGTCTTGTTGATGATCTTGAGCAGGTAGATGTTCTCGATCTGGCCCAGGGCGTTCTCGCGGAACAGGCCACGGTCCTTGATCACATCCATCGACACCATCGGGCGCATCTGCAGGGCCAACACCAGGGCGCCGATCATCACCGTCAGCGCGGCGGCGTAGCCGAGCAGGCGAGGGCGCAGCCAGTGGGTCTTGCCGCCTTGCAGGTTGTGTTCGGACTTGTAGCCGATCAGGCCACGGGCATAGCCCATCTTGTCCATCACCCCGTCGCAGGCGTCGATGCAGGCGGCGCAGCCGATGCAGGCCATCTGCAGGCCTTCGCGGATATCGATGCCGGTGGGGCATACCTGCACGCACAGGGTGCAGTCGATGCAGTCGCCCAGGCCCTGGCTGCGCGCGTCGCTGCCTTTCTTGCGCGGGCCACGGGCTTCGCCGCGGCTGGGGTCGTAGGCCACCGCCAGGGTGTCCTTGTCGAACATCACGCTCTGGAAGCGCGCATAGGGGCACATGTGCATGCACACCGCTTCGCGCAGCCAGCCGGCGTTGAGGTAGGTGGCGGCGGTGAAGAACAGCACCCAGAACAAGGCCACGCCACCCAGCTCTAAGGTGAACAGTTCGGCAGCCAGCGGGCGGATCGGCGTGAAGTAGCCGACGAAGGTCAGCCCGGTGAGCACGCCAATGGCCAGCCACAGGCCGTGCTTGAGGCCGCGGCGGGCGATCTTCTCCACGCCCCAGGGCGCGGCGGCCAGCTTGATGCGCTGGTTGCGGTCGCCCTCGGCGATCTTCTCGCACCACATGAACAGCCAGGTCCAGGTGCTTTGCGGGCAGCTGTAGCCGCACCACACGCGCCCGGCGAACACGGTGATGGCGAACAGGCCGAAGGCGCAGATGATCAGCAGCGCCGACAGCAGGATGAAGTCCTGCGGCCAGAAGGTCGCACCGAAGATATGGAACTTGCTGTCGGCCAGGTCCCAGAGCACGGCCTGGCGGTCGCCCCATTGCAACCAGGCGGTGCCGAAGAACAGCACGAACAGCAAGCCGGCGAAGGCGATCCGCAGGTTGCGGTAGAAGCCGGTGAAACTGCGTGTATGGATGCCACCGGCCACCTGGCTTTTGCTCTTGTGGGTGGTGGGGGCAACCTCGATGACTCGGAAGGGGATTCTGTCGCTCATGGTTCGTCGCTCATCAGGCCTCGATCAGGCCAGGGCACTATGGCCCGCTATCTGTTTTCAGCACAGGCCCAGGTATCGAGATAAAAACCATATCAGATGACGGGTTTGTTTGTTGAGGCCTTGTATTTCGGTGCTTGGCGTACTGGATTGCAGATGCCTGCGGCTATCCACCGCACCTATGTTCGTACGGCTTTGGATGTAAGACGAGAGCGGAGGCCCGCATCGTCGCTATGGGGTAAGGTGTTGCCTCTACGCCTGCGTACCGGTCCGTCATGACTATCATGAGTATTCGATGCTGATTTCCACGCTATTCAATGGTCGCTCATTAACGCCATCCCTCCAGGCCGAACCCTGTGTGCCCTGGTGGAGCTTCACAAAGACGGTATTGGCCGCGACCGCCTTGACCTTGGTGCGCGACGGTCGACTTGCCCTGGATGCCGCGTTGCCCGAAACCTCTTACACCCTGCGCCAGCTTCTGCGTCATGAGGCGGGCCTCGCAGATTATTGCGAGCTTGCCGAATACTACGCGGCGGTTGCCAAGCATGAACCTGCGTGGCCCGTGGACGAGATGATGAAGCGCCTGGATGGCGCCCGGCTTCGCTACGCCCCCGGAGCGGGTTGGCGCTACTCGAATGTGGGTTACATGCTGGTAGCCAGGCTCATCGAACGTGCCACGGGGCTGCCGCTTGAAGAAGCGCTCAGGCAACAGGTGTTGGCGCCACTCGGTATCTCGGCGGTTCGCCTGGCGAGCAAACGTGCGGATCTGCATGGGGACTACCTGGGCGATTCGTTGAACTACGACCCTGGCTGGGTCTATCACGGGCTGCTGATCGGCCCTGTTTCGCAGGCTGTGCTTTTGCTGGATCGTCTGCTTTCCGGGGCACTGCTTCCGGCCGGGCTGCTGCAGGAAATGCAGGTGACAAAGGTGTTGGGTGGGGCAATGGCTGGCCGGCCGTGGATTGCGCCTGGATATGCTTTGGGGCTGATGCGAGGGGCGGTCGAGGGCGGCTTGACGCTGGCCGGGCATACCGGGTGCGGGCCCGGGAGTGTGGTGGCGGTTTATCGATGTGCGGTGGGGGAGGTCGTCGCGTGTTGCGCAGTGTTCTCGATGGAGTTGGATGAGGGAAGTGTCGAGGCGCTGGTCGTGCGGGAGATACGTAACGTACTTGAGGCCCGGTGTTGAGGCTTTCTGGGGCTTGTTTCGCCTCTGCGGGATATCACTTGAGGCCTGGATACAACATCCGTTTTGGTTCCATAGCTGAACGTTGTGGATGACCGCTATCAACCCATAGCGGCCAACTGCGTAAGCTAAACTTCCTAGGTCAATGAGGCAGCTCACAATCCAAAGCGCCGCGTAGGGCCGCAATAACGTCGTCAACACAGGGGCCTTGAACCGGTGGCGGCACAGGGCGTTCACAAAATTCCCGCCAGACAAACAGCATCAGTTCTGCGCCATCTGTTTGCAGCAGCGCGCTGTCGATTGAGCCGAAGGTTTGCAGCAGCCTGTACCTTTCGTCGAGCCAGAACAAGGCTTCCACCCAGTCATACACTGGGATGAAGTGGAAGTGAATGGAGTAACCGGCATCATGCCCAAAGCGACCGATATACAAGCGTTTGGGCCGGAGATCCGCTTCGATCGCGTGCTGAATTCGCGCCTGCAACATACCCAACTCTGCCTGCGCTTCGAGCGGCAGTGCTGCCAGGGAATTGGTCATCTGCTTGGCACTGAGCATCAGGTAGCCTGGCAACGCACTGTCCATGCGCTGATTGAGAATCCAGTACCTGGATTCATGGATGATGAAGCTAGACGGTATATCCATTGGGCGGCCTTGAGTGGATCGGTCGCAGAGTAGCATTGCAGCAGATCTATGTCCGATTTTGGCTGATTGCGGGCCGCCGCTTTGGGTTGAAAGCTGCCGGCATTGAAGGGCTGCTACCGTCCCATAGAGGCCATCCGATGTGGGCCGTTAGCGGCCCAATGCCGCATTAGAGATAACTCAATCTCGCAGGGGCTACTCGTTATCGGTGAACTTCAATCTGGAGCCCTTCATTCTCATGTGGTGCTCGAAAGTAGCTAGTGATCAGATCGAACTCCGCGTCAGTCGCCGCAAACTCATGCTCACCATGGTGATTACGAATATGCAACCTGTCTCGACAGGTGTCATCGTCCACCTCGATATAGTGGACGCAATGTGAAACCTCGGCGGCGTCAGCCAGGCCGCGCAGCCATTGTCGATCTTGAGGAGTATTGGCAGGAAAATCCAAAACGACAGTCACTCCAGCCCGAAGAACATCAATGACGAGTGGGCCCAGCACCTCCCGAATCTGGTGCGCAAAACGCACATAGTCGGTTACTGACTTGATCTGTCCAGGGTATAGCCGTGAGAGCCAATGATCCTCAGTCAGCAGAACCGTCGATCCTTCAGTTGCCAAACTTTTGGCTAGTGTTGACTTACCGGATGCAATCTTTCCTGAGATGAGATGCAGCACTGGTTTGGGCATAGAGACGTCTCCTTGTCGAACCCCGATGATGCTCATTGAAAAGCGTCGAAGCAATCACCGATCACTCAAACGTCCACTATGGGTCGATACCAGTCATCAATGAACGGCTATCGACTTACAACAGACGCTCAAAGCATGCATGCGCTTGCAGTTGACCGAACCCGCCGTTGCCGTACAATCGCGCCCCCAAAAATCAGCAGGCATGGCGAGAGGGAGCTTCAATGCAACGGGTGATGATCATTGGTCAGCCAGGGTCTGGGAAAAGTACCCTGGCGCGCACGCTTGGCGAGCGCACGGGCTTGCCGGTCGTGCATATCGACACGATTCACTGGCAGCCAGGGTGGGTCGAGCGCAGCCGTGACGAGAAGACGCGTCTTTGCCATGAAGTCGAGGCCCGTGAGCGTTGGGTCTTCGAAGGCGGGCACTCGACGACATGGCAAAACCGGCTGGCCCGCGCTGACACGGTGATATGGATCGATCGCTCGGCGCCGCTTCGATTCTGGCGTGTGTTCTTCAGAACGATGCTGAGCCGCGGTCGATCTCGGCCTGACTTGCCGGACGAGTGTCCGGAACTGCTGGCCAACCTGCCGGAGTTTTTCAGGTTCATGTGGCGGACGAAAAACTCGTCCCGGGAGGCGATGAAGCGATTCGTGGCGACCGCCCCGTCGGGTTGTCGCGTGGTCTGCCTGCGGTCGAATCGAGATACCGAAGTTTTTCTCGCGAACCTGGGAGCATTGCCTGATCAGGTGGCGCGAGGTCATTAGAGGTTCGTTCTCGTTTGATTGTTGGCAGACGCCTGCCTTGAAGACGCATCACAACGTTTCAAACTGCCCAAGGATGGCCCATGGCGCTGACCAGCAAGATCACGATCTACAACCCTGAATGGCCGCAGCGGTACGAGGCGGACAAAGTGCTGCTCGCTTCGGCATTCGGTGATGAGCTTCTCGCCCTGCACCATGTCGGCAGCACGGCTGTCCGGCAACTTGCAGCCAAGCCAGAGATCGATGTGCTGATCGAGGTTTCAGAGCATCGCAATGAGGCAGCGCGGGACCAGGTGTTGCTGAAACTGGGGTATGTACGTGGCACTGACCTGTCGGAAGGACACCATTTCTACCGCCGCAATGTTGGCGAGGTGCGCACCCACAAGATCCATATTTGCAGGTGTGGTCACGATTCAGTCATCCAGATGCTGACGTTCAGGGATCTGCTCAGAAACGACGCCTCCCTCCGGCAGCGATATCAAGACCTCAAGCTCGAGCTGGAGGCCTCCAATACCGGCGGTATGGCTGAGTATCTGGCGAGGAAGGGGCCGTTCATCATCACCGCGCTGTGTGAGGTCGGCATCAGACCTGGTGATTATTATCTATAAGGCGACTCAGTCGCTCGTGTCCGGCTGTTTCCGAACCAAAGCAGTGTTTTCAGAGCGGGCAAATCCTTATGGTCGGGGCGGAGATCATCTTTCTGAGCGTACTTGTCAAGGAGTTAAATTTTGAGAAGCATAGGGATATTGTTGTTGCTCTATTGCGTGAATATTTTCGCCACAGAGTCATCGCTCGAGAGTTATGCCGAAGCTAATCGCTCCCGTGCGGTTGGCATCACTCAACTAGATAGCTCGACAATCCTTGCCGAGGAGACTCGGCTCGCACCGTTGGCCAGTGACCTGTTGCTCAAGGTCAAGCCGATGATCCGCGAGGGCGGCAGCGGTGCGGCGATTCAACGCTACGTATTGACGCAGTTCGAACGCTACGGCTGGCTACCAATGCTAGTGGGCTACAAAGGCTATACGGCAGCCGTGCCGGTGTCGGTGAATAGCCAAGTGGGTAACGCACCGCCTACTAATACCCCATTCCCGAACGCAGCCTTGGTTAAAGTTGAGTTGGTTGCGGCTTCGGCCCAGGCCCATATCGCCCAGGTTTGGACATTTGCCACCGCCAACGCCACCGAACAGCAGCGACAGTTGTTGGCAACAGCCCGCAGCGCGTTGCGCAGTGGCATTGATCAGGTTCGTGGTGGCGAGCCGCTGTTCAATGTGGGCCAGGCCATTCAAGAGGTGCTTGACGCCAACCAGGCGGTTGCGATTCATGAACTCGCGGGCTACGCCATGGGGCAGTCGCGGGTACAGGAACCTCAGGTGCTGGGTTACAAGGGCTACACAAACGATAACACCCTCATGCAACCAGGGCAGGTGCTGAATGTTTATGTGATCGCGAAGGCAGGCGCATTCGGGGTGCGCTTCCAGCCGCCTGATTTTTGGACTGTCCACACACAGGATGGTGCAGACAGCGTCATGCTGTCGGCGATGGTGGAGGTTACAGTTGACGGGCACCGGCTGCTGAGCAGATTGGTGGACTAATTGCTGTTGGCCAGTCCATCACTCGGATAGGCTTTCGCTGCTTTCAGCGCCGTGCGGAAAGTTGTTGCGGCGCCAGGAATGCATCGTGGAAGTAATTGTGGAACGCGTGCATCGCCGGGCTGAATTCCCGCTCGCGATGCCAGGCCAGGCCGACGCTCATGGGGGTGACCTTGTCGGTGATGGTCACGGTTTCGATGCGTTTACCCTCCAGCGACCAGGGGCGGTGTACCAGGTCGGAGAGGATCGCCACGCCGCTGCCGTTGGCCACCATGCTGCGCACCGCTTCCACGGAACTGGTGCGGATTCGCACGTTGGGCTGCTGTCGGGCATGTTCCCAGTAGCGCATGGCGCTTTGTTCGGCTTCGTCGACCGTAAGCAGGATGAAGGGCTCCTGTGTGACGTCGGCAAGGCTCACGGCCGAGTGTTCACACAGTGGGTGATGGCTGGGCAGCCACAGCCGGCGCTCGGAATTGAACAGGGTTTTCGAGACGATGTCCGGGTGGGTCAGGTTCGAGGTCAGCACCACCGCCATGTCGAATTCACCTTCCAGCAGGCCTTGCTCGATGGCCTGGCGCTCCCGTTCGTGCACTTCGATGGCCACGTCCGGGTGCCAGTGCTCCAGGCGTTGCAGATGGTGCGGCAGGAAGTAGCCGATCACCGTGTAACTGGCCGCTACCCGCAACAGACCGGTGGCGCGAACGTCCGGCAGTGGGCTGTTAAGGGCATCGTCGACGCTGCGCAAGATCACGTAGGCCCGATTGAGAAAGTGCCGTCCGGCATCGGTCAGGCTCATGCCCTGGGCCGAGCGCTGGAACAGCAGCGTGCCGAGCATGCCCTCCAGCTCCTTGATCGCTGTGGTCACCGCCGACTGGGAAATATTCAAGTGAATCGCAGCCTGAGAGATTTGCCCGATCTCGGCCGTGGCGACGAAATAGCGAACCTGGCGCAGGGTCAGTGACATGAACACTCCGCTTGATGAGGTATCTGATTTTCAGAAGATATCCCCTCTGATAATAGATCTTCCCAAGGGGGTGGCTGGAATTTAACGTGCTCTGCATGAAGTCACAAGCGTCAGGAGCAAGTGTCATGCAGGCAGTAGATTTCAATTCGGACATGGGCGAAGGCTTCGGTCCGTGGACTATCGGCGACGGAGTCGACAACGAACTGATGGGCTTCATCAGCTCGGCCAACATCGCCACCGGTTTCCATGCCGGCGACCCCGGCACCATGCGTCGCACTGTCGAGCAGGCCAAGCGCCTGGACGTGGCCGTCGGTGCCCATCCGGGCTTTCGCGACCTGGTCGGTTTCGGCCGCCGTCACATCAATGCACCGGCCCAGGAGCTGGTGGACGACATGTTGTATCAGCTGGGCGCCCTGCGGGAGCTCGCCCGGGTTCAAGGCGTGGCCCTGCAACACATCAAACCCCACGGCGCGCTGTACATGCACCTGGCCCGGGACGAGGAAGCGGCGCGTTTGCTGGTGGAAAACCTGCAGCGCCTGGAGCCCGAGTTGCTGCTGTATTGCATGCCCGACTCGGCGATCTGGCGTATCGCCACGGAGCTGGGCCAACCGGTGATCCGCGAGTTCTACGCCGACCGCGAATACGACCTCAGCGGCTCCATCGTCTTCACCCGCAACGTGCGTGCCTACGACCCCGCGCAAGTAGCTGCGCGGGTACTGCGTGCCTGCCAGGAGGGCGTGGTGCGCACGGTGGAGGGTGAAGACCTGGCGATCAAATTCGACTCCATTTGCTTGCACAGCGATACACCCGGTGCCCTGGCACTGGTCGAGGCTACCCGTAATGCGCTCGATGGCGCAGGGATCCAGGTGCGCGCACCGCGATAACGCAACCGAAGACACCTGGCACGCAGACGCCAGGGCTTACTCGACACACAGATTTTTTGCCTGCCTTTCTACAACTATTCCAAGAGGAACAGACATGGCGCAGCACACAGTCATCACCCCGTTGCCGGGGACTTTCTACCGCAAGGCCACCCCGGAATCGCCGAACTACGTCGAGGCCGGTGCCAACGTCAGCGCCGACACGGTGATTGGCCTGATCGAGGTCATGAAGCAGTTTTCCGAACTGACCGCGGGTACGGCAGGGCGTCTGGACGCGTTTCTGGTCGAAGACGGTGATCCGGTGGAGCCGGGTCAGGTCATCGCCACACTCGAAGACGCGTGAGGGCACGACCATGACTCAAGGCATTGGTAAACTGCTGATCGCCAACCGCGGCGAGATTGCCGTGCGGATCATCCGCGCCGCGCAAGCGCTGGGTATTCCAACCGTGGCGGCGTGCAGCGAAGCAGACGTCGATTCCCTGGCCGCACGCATGGCCGACGAAGTGCACATCCTCGGCCCGGCCCGCGCCGACAAGAGCTACCTCAATGTCGAAGCGCTGCTCGGTGCCCTGAAGGCCACCGGCGCCAACGCGGTGCACCCAGGCTACGGCTTTCTCTCGGAGAACGCCGAATTTGCCGAAGCGGTGCAAGCCGCCGGGGCGATTTTCGTCGGACCAAGCCCCGAGACCATCCGGCGCATGGGCGACAAGGCCGAAGCCCGGCGCACTGCGCAAGCCGCGGGTGTGCCGGTTGTGCCCGGCTCCCCGGATGAACTGTTCGATGTGGAGTCGGCGCTCAAAGCCGCCGAATCCGTCGGCTTCCCGCTGCTGATCAAGGCCTCGGCCGGTGGCGGTGGGCGTGGCATTCGCCTGGCGGAAAACCCGCAGCAACTGAGCGAAGAATTCCCCCGTTCCCAGCGCGAAGCCCAGGCCGCCTTTGGCAATGGCGCGGTGTATCTGGAGCGCTTTATTGGCAAGGCCCGGCACATCGAAGTGCAGGTGCTGGGCGATGGCAAGCATGCGGTGCACCTGTTCGAACGGGAATGTTCGCTGCAACGCCGCCGGCAGAAGATCTTCGAAGAAGCGCCGTCGCCGGTCCTCGATGCGCAGCAGCGCGAGACCCTCTGCGCGAGTGCCGTGCGCCTGACCGAGGCCCTGGGCTATCAGGGCGCGGGCACCCTTGAGTATCTGTACGACGACGCCACCGGAGAGTTTTTCTTCATCGAGATGAACACGCGGATCCAGGTGGAACACCCGGTCAGCGAGCTGATCACCGGCATCGATCTGGTTCAGGCCATGTTGCGCATCGCCGGCGGCGAACCGCTGGGCCTCAAGCAAAGCGATATCCGGCTCAACGGCGCGGCCCTGCAAATGCGCCTGAACGCCGAAGACCCGGCGCGGGATTTCTTCCCAAGCCCGGGTCTTGTGCAAGCGCTGAACTGGCCGGAAGGCGAGGGCGTGCGCGTCGACAGCCATCTGTATGAAGGCTACCGGGTACCGCCATACTATGACTCGCTGCTGGCCAAGTTGATCGTCCATGGCAGCGATCGCGCCGAGGCCCTGGCCCGCGCGCGACTGGCCGTGGAGCAGACCACGCTCACGGGCATGGCCAGCACCTTGTCTCTGCACGGCGAGTTGCTGGAGCAACCCTGGCTGCACACCGCCGACTTCCACACCGGCACTTTGGAAACCTGGCTGGCCGAGCGCCGCAGCGGAGGTGCAGCATGAGCAGTCCGATTCGCTACAGCTTTGGCGCCGACGAACATCTGTTTGCCGAAGTCAGCGACAGCATGTCCCTTGAAGCCTTCTTCAAGGGCATGGCCGTCACCCGTGCGGTGGAGCGCCTGGCCCTCGATGGCGTGCTCGACGTGTGCCTGGCCAACGCCTCGTTCCAGATCCGTTTCGACCCGGACCGCATCGCCCCGGCCGATCTGCTCGAAGCGGTGAAGGGCGCCGAAGCCGAGGCCGTGGCCGAGCGCACCCTGCACACCCGGATCATCGAAATCCCGGTGCTCTACAACGATCCGTGGACCCACGAAACCCTGATGCGTTTTCGCGACCGCCACCAGGACCCGAACGCCACGGACCTGGAGTACGCCGCGCGCATCAACGGCCTGGCCGACGTCGAGGCGTTCATCGCCGCCCACAGTGGCGCGCCGTGGTTCGTTTCGATGGTGGGCTTCGTCGCGGGCCTGCCGTTCATGTTCCAGATGGTCGAGCGCGAACGCCAGTTGCAGGTACCCAAGTACCTGCGACCCCGTACCGACACGCCGAAATTGACCCTGGGCCATGGCGGCTGCTTCGGTTGCATCTACTCGGTACGTGGCGCCGGTGGCTACCAGATGTTTGGCGTCACTCCGGCACCGATCTACGACCCGCAGCAGAACCTGGGGTACCTCAAGGAACACATGGTGTTCTTCCGTCCCGGCGACATCGTGCAGTTCAAGTCGATGGACCGCGATGCCTATGACCACGCCGTGGCCGAGGTCGAAGCCGGACGCTTCGATCTGCGCATCCGTCCAGTGGAGTTCTCGCTCGATGCGTTCCTCGCCGACCCGATCGGCTATCCCAAGTCGCTGCAGGAGGTGCTGGCATGATCAAGGTACTCAAACCAGGCCTGGCCACCTCAGTGCAGGACCTCGGCCGCGAGGGCTACTACCATCTGGGGATACCACCTTCCGGGGCGCTGGATCAGTACGCCCTGAGCGCGGCCAACCAGTTGGTGGGCAATCCGGCCAATTCGGCGGCGCTGGAGTGCACCTTGCTGGGGCCGGAGCTGGAGTTTCAGCAGGACGCCCTGGTGGCGGTCTGTGGTGCGCAGATGACGCCGAAAGTCGATGGCGTGGACATGCACTTGGACACCGCCTTCGAAGTGAAGGCCGGACAAGTGCTGCGTTTCGATTTTCCCAAGGCTGGCGCGCGGGCTTATCTGGCGGTGGCCGGCGGTATCGATGTACCGGTGGTGCTCGGCAGTCGTTCCACCTACGCGCTAGGGGCGCTGGGTGGTTTTCAGGGGCGCAGGCTGGTGATTGGCGATGAACTGCCGATAGGCGCCGCCAGCGGCAAGGGGCGCGTCGGGGCGAGTCTGCCCATGGCGTTGCGACAGTCGCTGGGAGGGGAGGTCACCCTGCGGGTGGTGCCGGGGCTGTACTACGATCGCTTGACCCTGGCGGCGGCGGACAGCTTTTTCGCCGAAGCCTGGACCGTCGGCTCGGAGGCAGATCGCATCGGCTATCGCTTCAAGGGTGGCAGCCCGCTGAGCTTCCAGCCTCGCGAGCAGCCGTTCGGCGCCGGCTCCGACCCTTCGAACATCGTTGACAGCTGCTACCCGATCGGCTCTATCCAGGTGCCGGCAGGGCTCGAGCCCATCATTCTGCACCGTGATGCAGTGTCCGGTGGCGGCTACGCGATGATCGGCACGGTGATCAGCGCCGACCTCGATCTGGTCGGCCAGATGCAACCCAACCAGAAGGCCCGCTTCGTCGCGGTGACTCTGGAAGAGGCGCTGCAAGCCCGACGTTCCTACAAGAAAAAACTCAGCTGTCTGAGCAAGCTGTTCCCTTCCTGATCTGCCCGCCGCACTGCGCGGGTAAAGCCAAAAAAGGCTAGCCAACGCCGCCCCTCGGTGCGGGGGCGGCTGCCCGCGCTTCAACCTCTGACTGGCTCTGGAGTTCACGCATATGGCTGCTTTATCGCAATCGAGTCAAACCGGAAAGGACCCGGCCAATCACCCCGTTCCGACCGACGCGCGCATGGGGCGACTGTCGTTGACCATGGCCTGGTGGGCGGTGTGCAGTGCAATGTTCTATATCGTGGTCGGCGCTTCCCTGGCGCTGTCCTACGGCGCGCGCAATGCGTTGATCGGCATGCTGTTGTCGGTGATCAGCTATGGCCTGGTCAACAGCGTGCTCAGTCGCTTCGCTATGCGCAGCGGCTTGTCGGTGGCCCTGTTTTCGCGGCTGCTGTTCGGTAGCACCGGTGCGTGCCTGGCGACGCTGATCTTCTTTTCCACGGCCATTTACTACGCGGTTTTCGAGGGTTCGGTGATCGCCGTGGCGCTCAATCACCTGTATCCACAGTTGGCGTATCCGCTGGCTGCATTGCTGGTGGTGCTGTACAGCGTGCCGATGGTGCTGGGCAGCGTTCAGCATTGGCTGGACAAGCTCAACGGTGTACTGCTGCCGGTGTACCTCGGCGGTCTGCTGGCGGCGGTGGGGTTGTCGATCAGTCGTTATGGCTACCAGCCGCAATGGCTGGACTTTGGCCCGGCGATTCCCGCTGCATTGGGCTGGTGGGACTGTTTCGTGGCCTACATGGGGGTCTGGATCCTGATGCTGTTCACCTTCGATTACGCGCGTTTCGGCAAACCTGAGGACGCTGAGTACCATGGTCGCTGGAACTTCGGCATGCCGTTCTACATGGTGACTTTCCTGCTCAATGGCGCGGCGGGCATCTATCTGGTCAGCAGCATTCCCCACGAAGGCGCGCTGAACGAAGTGTCGGTGGTCATGGCGATCCTGCAGTTGATGGGGCTGTGGGGGCTGTTGTTCGTCTGGGCCACGCAAACCCGGATCAACACGGCCAATTACTACCTGGCGACCTTGAACATGCAGGCGTTCTTTTCCCGTTTCGGCCTGCGTGGTTCGTACCTGCTGTGGGCGCTGGCGGTTGGGCTGATCGTGTATGGCCTGATGCTCGCGGATGTATTCGCATACTTGCTCAAGGCGTTGGCCTACCAAGGCATCTTTGTAGTGGCTTGGGTCGGCGTGGCATTAGCGCAGATTCTTTTGGGTCGTCTTGACGTGGTTGCGCTCGGCGGGGAGCGCGCATGGAATGCTGTCGGCTTGACGGCCTGGTTTGGCGCCACCGCTTCGGGGCTGGCCTTGATGTTTGCCGGTGGCGGGCTGGGCAGCTTTTCTGCACCATCGACTGTAATGATTGCGTTCGCCTTGCAAGCAGGTTTGTCCAGACGAAGCCGGGTACTATCGCAGTCGATTCAGTAAGTTTTAGCCGTTACACCTCCGGGGGGGGGGTACGGAAAGTCGCCGAGCGGCGGTCAGGCAATTCGAAAGCAGGCGAGGAGCGGACGCAATCGTGAAAAAACTAGCGACTGGCAGTCGACCTTTCTAGGGTCTGTATGAAAAGTCTTGAGACGAAGGTCAGGCAAGGCGAAAACAGCCGAGGAAGCGGAGTTTACGGGTTGTAAATGAGCATTCCGAGGCTGTTTTCAACGCAGCATCACCGAGTATCAAGGCTTTTCATACAGAGCCTAACCAGTCAGCACGAGTCATCTCCCATACTTCGACCTCCATCCGTCCAGATACGAAATCTCCTGGCCGCACGTCTACCAAACGCATACCCTCATGTTCCGAGACCCTGCGAGATGCGTCGTTGGCAACAGCTTTGGGAACCTGCATGACCGGACGCGACAGTGTCTCGAACCAATAGGCATTGATGATCCGGCATGCCTCGCGCATGTAGCCCTTTCCCCACCACTGTGGGGCGAGCCAGAAGCCTCTGTTGTTTCCAGGCTGATCATACAAACTGATGCTTCCCAGGGTGCAGCTGGCATCGTCGCGCATGCGGATCATCCAGTGCCATTCACGACCTGCTGCCATGGCAGGCAGGGCGATATCTCGGACATAGATCAGCGCCCCGTCTTCTGGATACGGCCATGGGACACGACTGTCCAGGTAGCGAACCACCTCCCAGCAGGGGAACAGCTCCTGAATGATGGGCGAATCCTCTAACTGGAGGGGGGGTGAGAACCAGCCGATCAGTGACAAGCGTCGCAAGACAGTCCATGACATTCGTTCCTGGGCATCCCTGTGAGACGTTGATTATCTGTACCGGGTTGGTTTGTGTCGACCGGTTCTGGGCCGTGATCTGCCCTCCGCCAAGGGCGGCTATGGGTCGATAGCGGTCAGTCTTCAGCGACT
The DNA here is from genome assembly GCF_057809275.1 of Pseudomonas sp. FG36. Lineage (NCBI taxonomy): Bacteria > Pseudomonadati > Pseudomonadota > Gammaproteobacteria > Pseudomonadales > Pseudomonadaceae > Pseudomonas > Pseudomonas sp. FG36. Next base: position 65,727 of record NZ_JBMDJQ010000008.1, on the reverse strand, counting down.
GTTTTCGACCTATAGCGGTATTCATTGGGTGTCAGCTAACGGCCAATAGCGGTCGTTCTGGATTGGCAGGAAGCGGCCGATTGCACCCACTGAGACCGTTATCTCCAAATAAAACAGTCAACTGTTTGCGAACCCACGTATTGCTGGCGATCAGTGAGTCCGATCGGCTGCTCCATCAAAGGAGCTAGTTTATTGGTAGTAGCAAAAAGCTACATATCAACTATTTTTTCGAACGGCACCTCGGTCGTCTTGATTAGCGAGGAGTACGCACTAATCTTATTTGCAGATAACGTCCACAAGGAATAAACATGAAAATTTCATGCATTTCGAGAGCTAAAAAATCTCGAGCTATATTAGTAGTATTAGCACTTTTGCTTGTCAGCGGCTGTCAATCTACAAAAAAACAAGAGCTTGAAGGGCAGCTAAATGTGCTTAATAGTGTATCGACTGCCACCCAAGCCACATTAAACGACATCCGCACCGGTAAAGTCCCGCCGCCGGGAGACATTTATTTGTTTTTTTCATACAGTGCCATCAACCAGGCTCTAGCCAGAGTTGATAACTACTCATTTCCAGTGCCGGACAATCCAGACATTAAAATAAACATAAAGAGCGTCCGCATAGCGGACGCAGGGGCCTCCCCCATTGTAAGCGTTGACGCATCAGCAACCAATGGATCTATTAATGTGGATGTTGCTTTAGGGGTGATATTAGTCCCGGAAAGCACTCCTTCAGGCAAGCCAGCGCTCCGCATGAAAATCCTAGGTTTCTCCCCAAAAGTTAGATGGTGGATATTTGAGTTGACCAAGGCGAAAATTATCAAATCTCTACTCGCTGTGGAGGCGAATAAGTTGGCCGATAACATGCCTATTATTGAGCTTCCAGTATCCCAAGAGCTGTCACTTGGCACTCCAGAGTCAATAATCAGGAAAAGTTTATTAATAGAAGGCAAGAAGCGAGAAGAAAAAGCAACACTGGTTGTTGATATAAATATCCCTTCAACCTTGCGCAAGCGAGAGCTCACCGTATCCAAGTATTTGTTCTTGGGGAAAGGCCTGCACGTCTACGGGGTGTTAAAATGAAAAAGCTACTTCACTACTCGCTATTTTTCGCTATCGTACTCACATCCACTGGCTGCGCAATTAATAGAGACGTCCGAGAGCTCGAGCAGAGGGTTGGCGAAAAAAGAACAGAGCTAGATGCACTTGAGCGGCAGCTTAGAAATGAAACCCCTGGCGCGCTAATAACAACGCACGATCTGCATGCCCGTATTAATTATCAAGTTCCTGCTAAATGGCTTAAAGAAATCAGCTCTCCTCAATATACAATTACTGTCGCCGGCATCTCATCAGACGGAAACATAAAATACGAGGGAGGCATCGGAAAGGCTTGGGTTGAGCCAGCCAGAGATACGAGGGCTAAGATTCATTTACGAGATATGACGCTGACTGGAAGGAAAGGCGAGATTACGCTCTCCCTCAGCATTGCCACTGATGCTCAATCAAGAATTTACGCAGAAATTCTCAGTAGAAAGACAAATATTTTGTGCGAGATGAAATTACCTCCCACCAAGGTGGCGGCAACTTTCAAGCCTCTTGCAATGGAAGGAACAGCTCTCCCTTACGCTTTAGATCTTAAGGTCCCTGCTGATCTAAAGGCAAAAGGGAAATGCATGCTTGGCGCACTCGGTAACGTATCATTTGATCTTCCTGCAGGCGCCATTGCGGACTCTGCAATGGATGGAAAAATAGAATTGGGCTTTGAGTCTTCCGGCACAATTGCTATTCCTAATTCACCGGGAAAAGATATTACATATCATCTCGTCATAGCAGACCCCGTCGTAGAGGCTGAAAATGAAGCGATAGATTTTCGCGCAAATCTGAAGATATCAGGTAATTAGACCCGTACCGCTCAATTGGATAGTGGCAGAAATAATGAGAAATTACGCCAGTAGAAGAGCACTTCCAACGCACCCACTCAGCGGGAAACTGCGATGTCTTCGAGGTCGCAGCGACGTCTCCCCCGATGTGAGTAGCGCCCAGCTTTAGAGCCCAACCTGAACAGTCAACTCAGAGCTGTAAGAGAGCTGCCTGGTTCAGACCGGTTGCAACAGGCTGCTCTTGGCCGTTAGCTGCCTTTCGCGAAGGGCTGCTATGGGTCGGAAGCGGCCAGTCACGAAATGCTGCTAACGACTCATAGTTGGCCTCCAGCGCACTGTCAGAAAACGGGCAAAAGCGGAAATTCGAAGTGCCTGGTCCTTGAGCGGCCTTGCACCTGTTTCAGCCAATCACCGGCGCATGCTCGGCCATCAATTCGGTTATCCAGTCGATAAACACCCGCACCTTGGCGCTGACATGGCGATTCGGCGGGAAGGCCAGGTACATCGGCATCGGCGACATGTGCCAGTCTTCGAACAGCGGCAGCAGTTCGCCGCTGATCAGGTGCGGTTTGGCCATGTACTGCGGCAGCCAGAGCATCCCGAGGCCAGCCAGGCCGGCGGCAAGGTACGCATTGCCGTCATCGACTGTCAGTTGCGGGCGCGCCTGGACCTCCAAGCGTTCATCACCTCGGTGCATCGCATAGGGCAAGGTTTTGCCTGTGCGAAACCAGAGAAAGCCGACGGTTTTGTGCTGGCCTTCCTCCAGCTCAAGGGGGTGAACCGGCGTCCCGAAGCGCTGCAGATAGCCGGGCGTGGCATAGATGCCGAGTTTCAGATCGCCCACATGCCTTGCCACCAAGGACTGGTCGGTGATCTCGCCGCCACGCACCACGCAGTCAACGTTTTCACCAATGATGTCGACGATGCGATCGCTCACGCCCACCGTCAGCTGGATTTCCGGATAACGTGCAAAGAACCCCGGCAAGGCGGGTATGAGCAGCATTCGCGCCAGCGGGCTGGGTACATCCACCCGCAGCCGACCGCGCGGCGCCATCGACGCGCTGGACAAGCTGGTCTCGGCGTCGTCCATGTCTGCCAGTAACCGGACGACGCGTTCGTAGTAGGCCGCGCCGTCGGCGGTGACATTGACCTTGCGTGTGGTGCGGTTGAGCAGGCGCACGCGCAACCTTGCTTCCAGCTGCTGAATGAGCTGCGTCACGGTGGTCTTGCTCATGTGCAGGGTGGCGGCCGCCTTGGTGAAACTGCCGGTCTCCACCACCCGGGCAAACGCCTGCATTGCATCGAATCGGTCCATTCCACGCCTCGTTCGCCCCTGGATTGTTTGGAGTATACAAACAGTCCTGGCCAGCGCTGCCCGTTTATCCAGGCAGGTGGCGTTTTTTATAGTGGCCTCACCGTAAACAGCGGGCCGCTATGGCCCAGAACGAGGTAGGCCATGTCCAGCAAACGTGATGTCGTTTTCCCGCCAGATCGCCATGCTTTGTACGAGTTGCACCGCTACTCGCCAGCGATTCGCTCCAATGGTTTTCTGTTCGTATCCGGTCAGGTCGGCAGCCGCAAGGATGGTTCGGCCGAGCCTGACCTCGCGGCGCAGGTTCGCCTGGCCTTTGCCAACCTCAACGTGATCCTGGCCGAGGCCGGCGGTAGTTTCGAGGATGTGGTTGATACGACCATCTTCATGGTCGACCCCGACTCGACATTCGAAACCATCTGGGAGGTCGCAGCCGAGTATTGGGGCGAGGCGCCTTATCCCACGGTGACCGCTATCGGCGTGACCTGGCTGTCCGGCTTCGATTTCGAGATCAAGGTGATCGCGAAACTGCCGCAATAGTAATGAGGTAGGGGAGCATGTTCATAGCGCGTCCTACAGGCATGAATAAGATTTTCCCTAGTTCGAGTAGTCTGTTTCCGAAGCATGCTTTGACCACTGTTGCGCCCCCGAAGTGGCGGCTAGTCTCGCTGGGTCGTATCAACGGCCGGGTCTGCAAGCCTGCGCGGTATTACGATGGTGCTCACCATGAGCCTCGGCGTTGAGTCGTGGGTCTCGCTTTTTGGTGGCTGCGTGCGGGTGCCCTTTTGGTCAGCCGGGTTTTCGCCTCGTAATGCCCCGGTCTTGCAGGCCTGCACGTAGCTGCCATCTTTCACTGTCCGCCGAATTCCTTCTCCTTAAAGACGCGCCGCACCTGCCTGGAAGGCGCCACCAAAGGTACGCGGCTGTTCCGCGTAGAGTCTGGTAACTATGCGAATTACGCCATGGAGCAGGCTTCCGTGCTGCTCGACAGCGCCCGCCGGGCTTCCTTCATCGGTGTGATGGACAACGAACCGGTGCTGGTCTGGGCATCGCACTACCTGAGCGATATGGCCAAGGCATTGATGGATGATGCGCATATGGGGATTTTGAAGAAGGTGTGACACAGACAGGGGAGGCGCGCGCAGGGCCGCCCCGACTTGCGCCCGTCAGAAACGCCCCCTGAGTAAAAGGGGGCGGATTTTTCCTCGCCAGAGTTTGGAATGGCTATCAGTCCATATCCGAGAGTCGCCGCCGCGTCAGGAACAGCACCACGCCTAGCGGCACAGCCAGTAGCGCCAGCAGCTCCAGGTCAAAGCCCAGCACGTGTTGCTGGTCGACTTTGAAGATGCCGACCAAGCCCGCGGCTAACAGCGCCACGCCCAGCCACTTGCGTAAGGGGGATGGTCTCAGAAACTGAACAAGGAGTGCTCCCAGTACCAGAAGGATGACAGCTTGCATGATGTAAGGCATGTGCCGCTCCTCAGACCTTGATGACCAACGTCACGCCAGAACGTTGCGGGCCAATCCAGCCATGAACCTCTTTTCCATAAGGGTAATTTGCGAGAGATTGAAGACGATCCCTTCATCGGTTCTGTGCTGCGTGGTCCTCTCGAACTTCATGCGCGTGTCCATTCGTGCAAAAGAGAGGATGTTCTACTAGCGATGGGGTAGATGCAAACTGTCTCTCGGATAGCTGGGTAATGGGGTAGGGAGCAAGTTCGTATCGCGTCCTACAGACAAGAATAAGATTTTCCCTATTTCGAGTAGTCCGTTTCCGAAGCATGCTTCGGCCACTGTTGCGCCCTCGAAGTGGCGGCTAGTCTCGCTGGGTTGTTGCCAAATCAACGGCCGGGCCTGCAAGCCCGTCTGAACATCGAACTGTACTCATCTTCGAGTCGCTGGCGTTTTCCAGTGGTTGTGCTCAATGGTGGCTACGTGTGGGTGGCCCTCGGGCCGGCCGGGTCATCGCTCGATGTTCCCCGGACTTGCAGACCCGCACGTAGCCGCCACCCATCCTCCTGCAGGTGAATGGGTGTCTGGTTGATCATTCATGAGCGTCGAGTATGAAGTCATGTTGAAGATCGTCCCGGATCCACCACCGTCCACCGAGTCCCCCCATCTCCTTGAAGACACCCTGGTCCAGGCCACCGAGTACGTCATGTGCGCGCTGGCCGTCGCCCATCAATCGTTCAATCACCTGCCGAAGTCACCGGCCACTTTGGTGATGTTGACGATGATGCACGAGCTTGACGCCACCCGCACATTGCTGGAGTCGGCACTTGCCCAGCTCCACATGAGTACGCGACCGCCGTCATACACTCTGCACTGACAGAGCCGCCACGGACTGGTGAGAGTGGGCGCTCGGATCAGTGAAACTGCTGATGCGATTCCCGTCATCACCTGGACTTGCCTCATCGCGGGGCAAGCCCGCTCCCACGCATCCGATGCATAAACCGTCGGCACGCAACCCGGTCTTCGATCCCGCTACATCAAAGACACCCGAGGATTTCGCAAATGGACAACGAAACCCCTGCAGACCACGGCCAGCTCGGCTGGACCGTCGGCACCTGCACCTGCCTGGAAGGCGCCACCAAAGGTACGCGGCTGTTCCGCGTAGAGCCCGGCAACTGTGCGAACTACGCCATGGAGCAGGCTTCCGTATTGCTCGATAGCGCCCGCCGGGCTTCCTTTATCGGTGTGATGGACAACGAACCGGTGCTGGTCTGGGCCTCGCACTACCTGAGCGATATGGCCAAGGCATTGATGGATGATGCCCATATGGGGATTTTGAAGAAGGTGTGAAACAGAGCCCGATGGTCTGGGGGCGGGCAGCGCATCCCCCAGGCCGTGCTCGAATGTCCTTGACACCTCCTATCGTGGCGACAAGCCCGTATAGTGCCTAGTGTGGTGTTTCACAAATACGACCATAACTCACGGCGATTTATTGATCGTATTTGCAAAACACCACACTAGCTCTCATCAGTCAAAGGAGTGGCCATGAAACAATCAGCACATCGCATGAGGAGGGGAGTCCGATGCGTATTGCAATGATCCTCGCAACAATCGGGACCACCTTGTCGTTGATGTCGCCGTCGCTATCGGCGTCACCCAGCCAACCTCCTTCTCCGCCAACAAGGCACGCTGACCAGCAGCGTATCTCTGTCCAGGTCGAAGGCGCGGGCAGGGATGTGATCCTGATTCCGGGGCTGGCATCGTCCCGCGAGGTATGGGTTGACCTTGCTACTCGGTTACGCCAGAACCACCGCCTTCACCTCGTGCAGCTTGCAGGCTTCGCGGGTTTGCCTGCGGTGTCCGATAGCGAAGGGAAAGTGGTCGCTCCAGTGGCCGAGGCCATTGCTGATTACATCCGCACCCAGCATATCGAGGCACCCGTGATCATCGGTCACTCGCTAGGGGGAGAGGTTGCACTCATGCTGGGGGCTCGCCATCCCGATCAGGTCGGTCGCTTGATGATCGTCGATGCGTTGCCGTTCTATACGTTGCTGATCGATCCTTCCGCCACCAGCGAAACCGCTACCGTGCAGGCTGCAGCGATGCGCAGTTCGCTGTTGGCAGCATCGCCGGAGCAGAACGAAGCGATGCAGAGGGCATCCATCGCCCGACTCGCCAAAACCGAGGCGGTAAGACCAGGGCTGATTTCTGCGGGGATCAGTTCTGATCGCAAGACTGTGGCCGACGCGGTGTATGAGTTAATGGTCACTGACTTGCGTCCTGAACTTGGTCGTATTAGTGCTCCGGTTGAGGTCGTGTATGCATACGATGCTTTTTACGGCGTACCTGCATCCAGCGTCGATGCAACGTTCCGTCGGGCCTATGCTTCGACACCTGATATCCATTTCACCCGGATCGATGACAGTTTTCATTTCGTCATGCTCGATCAACCGGCGCGGTTTGCCAGCGCTGTTGCGGCTTTCCTCAAGCCGGGAGCAGAGCGCGGGCAATGACGTAAGTGGCTATGAGAACGAGCGCCTCGCGGGCGGCGCTCGAGGCACAGAAGCCTTCGTGGCGAACACCTTGAAAAGCCCGGCGCTTACATCCCTACACCCATCAGAAACTCCCCTTGAGCGTCACCATGAAGTTGCGCGGCTCGCCGTAGTAGTTACCCCAGCCAGTGGCCCCCACAGTCGAGTAATAGCGCTTGTCCAGCAGGTTGTTGCCGTTCAGCGCCAGGCTCCAGTGTTCGTCCAGGCGATACTGCACGCGACCGCTCCACAGCGTGTAGCCCGCTTGCTCGATGCTCAGGTTGCCCTGGCGGCGGAAGTTCTCGCTCTGGCTGGATACCCCGGCACCCACGGTCCAGCGGTCAAGCGCGCCGGCGAGTTGGTAATCGCCCCAGACCTTGAGCATGTGCCGGGGGATGAAGCTGGAGGTGAAGTTGAGCTCGGTCGGCTCGGTCTGGTTGATGGTGTTCAGGTACTTGGTCTGGGTGTAGGTGTAGCCCGCCAGCAGTTGCAGGCGCTCGATGGGCGAGCCGCTGACCTCGGCCTCGAAGCCCTGGGCGCGCACCTTGCCGCTGTCGGTGTAGCAGTACTGGTCGCCCGAGCCCTTGCAGGTGTCGACGAAGTCGGTTTCGGCGCGGTGTTCCTCGATGGTGCGGAACAGGTTGAAGGCGGTGTTGAGTGCGCCGCCGAACAGTTCACCCTTGATGCCCAGCTCGTAGTTGGCGCCGGTCTTCGGTTGCAGGGCCTGGCCCTGGGCGTTCACCAGGTTGCTCTGCGGCTGGAAGATATCGGCGTAGCTGGCGTAGGCGGTCCATTCATCGTTGAGGTCATAGAGCACCGCGGCGAAGGGCGTGACCTGGCCGTTTTCCTGGCTGCGGTTGTGCACCCAGTAGTCCCAGGCCTGGGTGTAGGAATCGCTTTTGTTGCGGTACCAGCTAACCCGCGTGCCGAGCACCAGGGTCAGCGGCTCGGCCAGTTTCAGACGCAGGGTGGCGTAGGTGCCGTACTGGGTGGTGGTGGAATCCGTGGGAACGCTGCCGCCACGACTGGGGGCGGCGAGGAACGCGTCCTTGGACGGGTGCGGGAAGGCCGACGACGGGTCGAACGGATTCTGGGTGCCGCCCAGGCCCCTCAGGGCGAAGTAGTCGTGGGTCTGCTGGCGGCTGGCGTTGGCGCCGACGATCACCTCGTGCTGCAGACCGAACGCCTCGAACTTGCCGTCGAGGTAGCTATCGAAGCCGTAGTCGTCCTGGTCGTAGTCGAATCGCCCGGCGTAGCGGCCGATGGCGGCACTGCCTGCACCGACCGGCACCGCCCCCTCGGCGTAGCCGTACTCGATGTTCTGGTTGTTGTGGGTATAGACCGAGGCGAAGTTCAGGCTCCAGTCGTCGTTGAAGCGGTGCTTGAGGTCGGCGAAACCGGTGGTGCGCTGGCTTTGCTGGTCGTTCCAGCTGGCGCCCAGGCAGGTGGAGCGCGACAGCTTCAGGTCGCTGCCATCAGCATAGCGGGGCAGGCCGTGGTAGCAGGGCGAGGCATCGACGTCTTCATAGGCCAGGCCGACGCCCAGGGTGGTGTCCGGCGTCACGTCCCAGTCCAGGGCGCCGTACAGCACCTGGTCCTGGCGCTTGGCGTTGTCGTAGAAGTACTGGCGATCCTGCAGGGTGGCCACGGCGCGGCCGCGCACGGTACCCGATTCGTTCAGCGGGCCGCCCACGTCCACCTGGCCGCGGTAGTTGTCCCAGGTGCCGGCGGACAGGGTCAGTGTGGTCTGGGCCTTGTCCTGGCCACGTTTGCGCACGAAGTTGACGCCACCTGCCGATGAACCGGAACCTTTCATCATGCCGGCCGCGCCCTTGAGGATCTCGACCCGGTCGTAGAAGGCCATGTCGCTGGAGAAGCTGTTGGCCTGCACATAGTTGCCGCCCACATCCAGCGGCACGCCGTCGTACTGGTACTGGCCGTCGAGGTTGAAACCGCGCGAGTAGAAGTACTTGCCGCCCATGGGCGAGTCGTAGACGGTGATGCCGGGAGTTTTGTCGAGCACCTGTTCCAGGGTGTTGAGGTTCTGGTCGTCGAGCATCTTGCGGGTCATGACGGTGACCGACTGCGGCGTCTCCTTGAGGGTGTGCACGCCTTTGCCGATGGTCACCGCCCGCGCTGCATAGGACTGGGTGCCCTCGCTGGTGGCGTCGAGGCGGTTGGCGTCGATGGTCAACGGCCCCAGCTCCATCGCGGGACCATTGTCAGCCGGGATCAGCACATAGCCGCCATTGCCCTGGCGCTGGGCTTGCAGCCCGCTGCTGCCGAGCAGGCGCAGCAGGCCTTCCTCAACGCTGTAGCTGCCGTCGAGCCCAGGGGTGGAGAGATGGCGGGTCTGCTCGGTGTCGAACGAAATGGTCACCCCCGCCTGCACGCCGAACTGGGTGATGGCGTTGCCCAGGGGGCCGGCTGCGATGTGGTAGGCGGTCTGGCTGATGGCCAGGGCGTCGACCGGCGCGAACATCAGGCCAGGCGCGGTGGCGAGGGACAGGCCGAGGGTGAACCGGTGGATGGCATGGCGCAGGCGGGTGCTGGGCTGGAGCAGGGGCATTGGGTGATCCTTGCGTGTCATGGCGGAAAGTCGCTGTCGTCGCGGCTTGTGTCATGGACGGACGAGAATCGAAATCAGCAAGATTGCGGAAAAATTTTTTTGGCTCCGGGCTCAGGCAGGTTCGACGTTGACCCAGTAACGGCTCAGGTAGCGCACCCTCACGGGCAGGGATTTCGGCAGGTTCGCCAGGGCGATATCGGTGTCATCGATGGCGAACGAGCCAGAAATGCGCATGCCTTGGACGGACGGCGCGCAACGCAGCACGCCGGGGCGGTAGCGGCCCAGTTCGGCGATGAAATCGCCCAGGCGCCAGTCGTTCACGCTGAGCATGCCCTGGACCCAGGCCGCGGAATCGGCGGGCAGGGCTTGTGCGCGGCCGATCGCGTCGCGGTCAAAGCCGGCCTGCTGGCCGGCGTCCAGGCGCAACACCTGGTCGAGGTGGCGTTGCGGGCGTATCTCGACGGCGGACTGCAACACGCCGACCTGTGTCTGCTGCGCTGTTTGGCGCACGCTGAACTGCGTGCCCAGCGCACGCACGCTGCCGTTGTCGGTGTGCACGATGAACGGGCGGCGGGCGGCGTCGCTGGCGGTGCTGATCAGGATCTCGCCGCGATACAACTGGATCGCCCGCACCTGGGCGTCGAAGCGCACGTCGAGGGCGGTGTCGACGTTCAGCTCTAGCTGCGAGCCGTCGTCCAGGCGCAGCGAGCGCCGTTCACCGCTGCCGGTGCGCTGCTGGGCGAGCAGGGCGCGATAGGGCACCTGTTCGCTGGCCAACCAGGTACCGCCACCGACCGCCAGTAGCAGGCCCAGCACCTTGAGCACCTCGCGGCGCTGCGCCTGGGCCGCGCCCAGGCCTGACAGCGCAGCCTGGCGTGGAACCGTTGACCACTGGTGTTGGAGTTTCTCCACCCGCGACCAGGCTTCGGCATGCGCGGGGCTTGCGGCCAGCCAATCGCGCCAGGCCTGGGTTCGTGCTGTGTCGGCATCACCGTCATTGAGTTGCACGTACCAGGTCGCGGCCGCCTCGAGGGTTTTCAGGTCCACTGGCCGGCCCTCAATTGTCGACCACCAGCAGGCAGCGGGTCATGGCCCGGATCAGGTGGTTCTTGACTGTGGTGATCGATACATCGAAGCGTTCGGCAACTGCTGCGTAGGTCAGCCCTTCCAGTTGCACCGCGAGGAATATGTCACGGGTCCTGGGGCCGAGCTCGTCGAGCAGTGCATCGACCGCCACCAGCATTTCGATGATCGACAGGCGCGTCTCCGGCGACACTTCGACCGGCTCCGGGCGCAGGGCCAGGGCCTGCAGGTAGGCCTGCTCGATGGCGCGGCGCCTGACTTTGTCGATCAGCAGCGCGCGGGCAATGGCGCTGAGGTAGCTGCGCGCCTCGCGAATGGGGCCCTGGTTGCGGGCAGTCATCACCCGCAGGAAGGTATCGTGGGCCAGGTCGGACGCATCGGCGGCATTGCCCAGGCGTGCGCGCAGCCAGCTTTTCAGCCAGCCGTTGTTTTCGCAGTACAGCTGGTGAAGCGCCGAGCGGTCGAGCGTCGACATAGAGCGAAATCCACGATGTAAATGGTAATTGCTCGCATTGTCTCGGGGTGGCGGGGGGATTGCAAGGTCCGGCTGGGCCTGTCGCACCCAGCTCAACTGATGAAAATTATCCTCGACACCAACTCCGCACTGTTCTTGGCCTGCAACTTTTTCATCAGCCGCGCCCGATGCACCTCCACCGTCCGATGGGATATCCCCAACTGCCGCGCCACTTCCTTGCAGGTCAGCCCGTTCACGATATGCGACGAAATCTGCCGCTCCCGAGGCGTCAGTTGCACCGCTGGCGCCGGCTGCCGGTCGAGCCGTTCGAAATGCCAGATCATCAGCTTGAACGGATCCTCCGCCGTCAGCGTGAAACCCTGGGCCCGGGCCCAGAACACCTCGCCGCTGCGGTGCTGCATGAAACGCTCGTCCGAATAGAAAGCGCCCAGACCGTTGCGCAGCCAGTGCTCGCTGCGCTCGCCAATGCTCTGGTAGTCGGCCTGGGAAGGGTAGAGCAGCAGGGTCAGGTGCCCGCGCAGCTCCTCGCGGGTGTAGCCGAACAGCCGGGCGAAGGCCTCGTTGCAGTCGAGCATGCGCCGGTGGCCGGTGATCAGTTGCGGCGCGGGTGACACCTGGAACGCCAGGCGCTCGAGGTCCGGGGAGGCGTGGGTGGGTACGGTCATCAGGCTTCCTGCCTCGGTGCTTATGGTCATGCCCCGTAAGGCTCACTACTTACTCGTGTACGTAGTTGCCCCAACTAGCGTGGGATTCGGGTGCTGACACATTGTATGCAATACCCGCTTCAAGGACAGAAGAAAACACCATGTTCCACGATTCCGTCGCCATCGTCGCCGCCGCGCACAGCCCTTTCGGTCGTTTGGATGGCCTGAACCTCGAAGACCTGATCGTCCAGGTTACCCGTGATGCCTTGCAGGATGCAGGCATCGACGCCGCCGAGATCGACGCGCTGTTTCTCGGCCATTTCAACTCGGGCCTGGTGGCCGACGGCTTCCCCGCCTCGCTGATGCTGCAGGCCGACCCGCAACTGCGCTTCAAACCCGCTACCCGCTGCGAGAACGCCTGCGCCTCGGGCTCGGCGGCGATCCAGGCCGGGATCAACGCGATCCGCAGCGGCGCCGCCGAGCTGGTGCTGGTAGTCGGCGCGGAGAAGATGACTGGCAACAGCACGGTCGAGGTCACCCGGGCGCTGGCCGGTGCCGGTTACCAGAACGCCTTGCAGGAGGCCGGCCTGAGTTTTGCCCAGCTATTCGGCCAGGTTGCCCAGCAATACACCGAGCGCTACCACAGCCCACTGGCATCGATGGCGGCGATCGCGGTGAAGAACCACGCCAATGCCATGGCCAACCCGCTGGCGCAGATGCACCGGGTGATGGACTTCGGGCATTGCAACCAGGTGTCGCCGAGCAACCCGCTGATCGCGGCGCCCCTGCGCCTGACCGACTGCTCGCTGATCAGCGATGGTGCTGCGGCGATCATCCTGGCTTCGCCTGCCCGCGCCCGCTCGATGCGGCGCCAGGTGGCGATCCGCTCGATGGTCCAGGTCAATGACTTCCTGCCGTTGTCGCGCCGCGACATGCTGGCCTTCGAGGGGCCGCAGCGGGCCATCCACGGGGCGCTGCGCGAGGCGGGGGTGACCCTCAACGACCTGAGTTTCGCCGAGGTGCACGACTGCTTCACCATCGCCGAACTGCTGATCTACGAAGCCATGGGCCTGGCGCCGCGTGGCGAGGGGCACCGCGCCTTGGACGACGGCATCGTGCGCCAGGGTGGGCGCTTGCCGGTGAATCTGTCCGGCGGGCTCAAGGCCAAGGGGCATCCGGTGGGGGCCACCGGGGTGTCGATGCATGCCCTGGGCTTCGCCCAGCTGACCGGCAAGCCCATCGGCCTGGGCGTGCCCAATGCCGAGTTCGGCCTGCTGTTCAACATGGGCGGGATGGCGGTGGCCAACTACGCCAGCGTGCTGCAAGCCGTCAGGGTCTGAGCCATGAATATTGCCCATTGGTTGCAGGATGCGGCCCAGCGTTGGCCTGGGCGGCCGGCGTTGTTCGAGGGGATGCGGCAGATCGCCGACTACCGGATGTTTGCCACCCAGGTGCGGGCACGGGCGCTGGAGCTGCGTCACGTGCACGGCATCGAGCCGGGCGAGCGGGTGGCGCTGTTGATGAAGAACAGCTGCGACTACCTGCAACTGCTCTATGCGATCTGGTGGTGCGGGGCGGTGGCGGTGCCGATCAACCACAAACTACACGCCCTGGAGGCCGCGTGGATCGCCGGCAATGCCGGGGCGCGGCTGATCTTCACCGACGAGGGCCAGCTGTTCGCCGACCTGGCATTGCCGAACAGTTGTCGCGAGCTGGCCACGCCTGTCCAGCGCATGCCGGGGTTGCCGGCCAGCGATGAGCTGCAGGCGCCGCACCCACGCCTGGACAGCGACCTGGCCTGGCTGTTCTACACCTCCGGCACCACCGGGCGTTCCAAGGGGGTGATGCTGTCCCATGGCAACCTGATCGCCATGTCGCTGTGCTATCCACTGGACGTCGACCCGGTAGCCGCCGATGACGCCGTGGTCTATGCCGCGCCGATGTCCCACGGCGCGGGGCTTTACAACTTCATCCACGTGCGTTGCGGCGCCCGGCACGTGGTGCCCCTGTCCCGGGGCTTCCAGGCGCCGGAGCTGTTCACCCTGGCGCGATCGCTGGGGCAGGTCAGCCTGTTCGCCGCGCCGACCATGGTCAAGCGCATGGTCGAGCAGGCGCGCCAGCAAGGCTATGCCGGCGAAGGCATCAAGACCATCGTCTACGGCGGCGGCCCGATGTACCTGGCGGACCTGGTGGATGCCCTGGATACCTTCGGCCCGCGCCTGGTGCAGATCTACGGCCAGGGCGAATGCCCGATGACCATCAGCGCGTTGTCCCGCGAGGCCATCGCCGACCGTGGCAACCCGGGCTGGCCGGCCATCGCCGCTTCCGTTGGTCGGGCCCAGGCCTGCGTGGAGGTGCGCGTGGTCGATGGCGCGGGCCGGGAGACGGCGGCTGGCGAGGCAGGGGAGATTGTCGTGCGCGGCCCGGTGGTGATGCAGGGTTACTGGGACAATCCCCAGGCCACCGTGGCGGCCCTGGTGGATGGCTGGCTGCACACCGGCGATATCGGCTTTCTCGACGGCCAGGGCTACCTGTCGCTGACCGACCGCAGCAAGGACGTGATCATTTCCGGGGGCAGCAACATCTACCCCCGCGAGGTCGAGGAAGTGCTGATCCAGCACCCCGAAGTGTTCGAGGCCTGCGTGGTGGGCGAAGCCGACCCCGAGTGGGGCGAGTCGGTGGTGGCCTTCGTCGTGCCGCGCACGGCAGGCAGCCTCGACTCCCAGGCACTCAATCAGTGGTTCCTGGCGCGCATGGCCTCGTTCAAGAAACCGAAGAAGTACCTGTTCTGCGCCGAGCTGCCAAAAAACAGCTATGGCAAGATTCTCAAGACCCAGTTGCGCCAATGGCTGCAGGACCCGGACGGGTCGCTCGGCAGCGCTTGAGCCGCGACATTTCATGGAAAGCGACACGACAGGAGTTACCCGCATGGGCATGTCACCCGCCAACACCCAGCGCCAGCGGCGCCGGGCTTTCATCGGCGCCACCACCGGCCACCTGATCGAGTGGTACGACTACGGCGTCTACGGCTTCCTGGCCTTGTATATCGGCAAGGCCTTCTTTGTCTCTGACGACCCTACCAGCAGCCTGCTGGCGAGCTTCGCGGCCTTCGCCCTGAGCTTCTTCATCCGCCCGCTGGGCGGGCTGTTCTTCGGCCCGCTGGCGGACAAGATCGGCCGCCGTCGCACGCTGATCACGGTGCTGGTGATGATGGCCGGCTCGACCTTCCTGCTCGGCCTGCTGCCGACCTACGCCAGCATCGGCATCGCAGCGCCGGTGCTGCTGGTGCTGATCCGCTGTGTGCAGGGCTTCTCCGCCGGCGGCGAGATCGGCACCATCACCAGCTTCATCTCCGAATACGCCGGCCCCGGCCGTCGGGGCTTCGCCACCTGCTGGCTGATGGTCACGGCGGTGCTCGGGTTGCTGTTGGGCGGCGCGGTGGCCAATGGCATGACCTGGGCCCTGGGCGCCGAGCTGATGCAGGACTGGGGCTGGCGGATTCCGTTCCTGATTGCCGGCCCTCTGGGCTTCATCTCGCTGTATATTCGCCTCAAGCTCGAGGACAGCCCGGAGTTCCTCGCCCTGGTGGAGGCCGGGCAGACCTCCAAGGCACCGCTGCGCGAGGTGTGGCAGTGGAAGCGCTCGATTGCCCTGGTGTTCTTCATCATCACCTTGCACAGCTCGATCTTCTACCTGGTGCTGACTTTCGCCTCGACCTACATGTCCAACACGCTGAAGTTCGACAGCGGCACCACCTTGCTCTATGTGTTCGTCGCCAGCCTGTCGGCGGCGCTGGTGATGCCGTTTGGCGGCGCCTTCACCGATCGCTACGGGCGCAAGCCGTTCCTGATGGTGATCGGCACGTTGGCGACCCTGGCCATGTACTGGTTCTTCAAGACCGCGCCGGGCGCCACACCGGCGACCCTGTTCTGGCCGCTGATGGCGGTGGCGATCCTGTTCGGGCTGTATGCGTCGTCGACCTACGCGCTGATGAGCGAGCTGCTGCCGACGCGCATCCGCTCCACCGGCATCGCCATGGCCTACAACATTCCGGTGGCGGTGTTCGGCGGCAGCGCGCCGCTGATCTCCACCTGGCTGATCAAGGTGACCGGTGATATCACCGCGCCGTGGTACTTCTACGTGGGCACCGGCGTGGCGTCGCTGGTGGCGCTGGTGGTGCTGCGCCAGGAGGATTTCGTGGCCTGCAACCGTGCACCGACGCAAGAACCGCCGGTGGGGACGGTACTGGCGGATTCTCAGACCTGATATAGCACGGGGATATCAGGCGCAGCGCCAATTCCGGAGCGGGGCGGCATTCTGTTACAGTCGCCGCCTCATGTAATCGGCCCGAGGATGTACAAGGATGTCGCTGCACGATTGGTTCGGATTTGTCGTTGTCTCGATGGTGGTGACCTTGTCGCCAGGCCCGGGTGTCATCATGGCGTTGTCCAACTCGCTGTCGCACGGGCCGAAGCGGGCGATGCTCGGCTCGCTGGGCAACGCGCTCGGGCTGCTGGTGGTGTCCACCGCCACCAGTGCGGGCCTCGGGGTATTGCTGCAGACTTCGGCCAGCGCTTTCCTGCTGCTCAAGGTGGTGGGCGCGAGCTACCTGATCTACCTCGGCGTCAAGCAGTGGAAAAGCCGCAGCAGCGCCTTTGACCAGCTAGAGCAACCGGTCAAGGCCCTGGTCAGCAACCGCCGGCTGATGCTCAACGGCGTGACGGTGGCGTTGACCAACCCGAAAGCCATCCTGTTCTTCGCCGCCTTCCTGCCGCAGTTCATGGGCTCGGGCAACGGCGCCGATAGTCAGCTCGGGCTGCTGGTCGGCACCTTCGCCCTGTGCTCGATCCTGGCCCATGCTTTCTATGTCCTCCTGGCCCAGGCATTGAAGCGCAAGCTGGCGGCACCAAGCCGCGCTCGCCTGATGAATCGCCTGTTCGGCGTGTCGTTCATGACGCTGGGGGCCAGCCTGTTCACCGTTCAGGCCAAGACCGCCTGAATCCAACGTTTCCGATAGGTAGATTCCCATGGCACAAGCCACCGACCAGGCCTTCTACGACCGCGCCGATGCGCATGTGGAGCTGGCCAACCAGCAGATCGAAAAGCTCGAGGACCTCGGCAAGGTCAGCGCTTCGATGACCTTCGCCGCCAGCCGCTTCAATGCCTGGATGGCGGCGCGCAGTTTCAAGTCCGCGGCGGAGATGGCCGCGGCGCGTGAGGAGTTGTTGAAGTACTTCAGCGAGCAGTACCGGATGATGCTCGAAGACAACCTTGACGAGCATATCCAGCACTTCGACCGCTATGTGCTGGGCAAGGACAGCTGAGTTCGCACGCAACCAGGACATCGACGAATAAACGCCCCACCGCTTCGGTGGGGTGGCGTCAGTGCAATGTGCCTTGTTCCTGCGCAGGCACGCCGAACGACACGTAGTAGGCCAGGCCGACAAAGATCGCCCCACCCACGGCGTTGCCCAGGAACACCGCCACTAGGTTCTCCGCCAGTTGCCCCCAGCTCAGGTAGCCGGCGAAGATCGCCGCCGGGATCAGGAACATGTTGGCCACGACGTGCTGGAAGCCGATGGCGACGAAGGCCATGATCGGGAACCAGATGCCGAGGATCTTGCCGCTCATCTCGCGGCTGGCGTAGGACAGCCACACCGCCAGGCATACCAGCCAGTTGCAGCCGATGCCGGAGACGAACGCGTGCAGGAAGTCGGCGCTGACCTTGCTGGTAGCGCCAGCCAGGGTCTTGCCCAGGTACGCGCCCTCGGTCAGCCCCAGCAGATGGCCGAAGCAGTACGCGACGAACAGCGCGCCCAGCAGGTTGGCGAGGGTCACCAGGGTCCAGTTGCGCGCCACTGCCCGCAGGCGGATACGCCCGGCGAACATCGCCAGGGGCAGGCTCATCATGTTGCCGGTAAGCAGCTCGCCACCGGCCAGGATCACCAGGATCAGGCCGATGGGAAACACCGCGGCGCCGAGCAGCGTGCCGAACGAGGCCCACTGCGGGGGAATCATGGTGCTGACGTGGATCGCCAGCAGAAAGCCCAGGGAAATGAACGCGCCGGCCAGGAAGCCGAGGATCAAGGTGGCGCGGGTGGGCAGGTGGGCTTTGCGGGTACCGGCTTCTATGACCAGCTCGGTGATCCGGGTGGGGGTATTCACAGACATTTCAACAACTCGAACGCAAGGATAACGGCGGTACCATTGGGCGGATCTGGTAACGATGGGACGAGGCCAGCGCGGTTCGGCTCGTGGTGGAGGGAACAGGCAACTTCGAAGCGGGCGGCACGTTATCTGAGGCAATTTGACGCGGTCAAATCGATAGGCTGGATGAGTTGATAGAGCGCATCTATGAGGTGCAGTTGTTCAGCCGCGCTGTGCTATACCACAAGCGATCAAACCCTGCGTGAGAGGAAGCCTTGGTGAATACAGTCGAGATCGAGCCGCAGGCTGTCGACAGCCCGATCACCCGTAGTGCGATGTTTCTGGTGGCCACGCTCAATCCGGGCGAGCAATCCGTGGCCGCTGTGCGGGCGCTGTGCGCCGACCTTGGCGGCCTGGTGCGTTCGGTGGGCAAGCGGGTGCCGGCCGGTAACTTGTCTTGCGTCATCGGCTTCGGCGCGGTGGCCTGGGTGGGTTTGTTCGGTGCGCCGCAACCGGCCGGCCTGCATTCCTTCCGCGAGTTCGGCAGCGGTACGCGCAAGGCGCTTGCCACACCGGGCGACATTCTTCTGCATATCCGCGCCGAGCACATGGACCTGTGTTTCGAGCTGGCGGCATTGCTGGTCAAGCGCCTGGCCGGGGCGGTGACGGTGGTCGATGAAGTACAGGGGTTCCGCTATTTCGACATGCGCAGCATTATCGGCTTTGTCGATGGCACCGAGAACCCCGGTCCGCGGGACGTGGCGCGCTTCACCCTGGTCGGCGACGAGGACCCGGCGTTCGCCGGCGGCAGCTATGTGCTGGTGCAGAAGTACCTGCATGACATGGCCGGCTGGGAGGCGCTGTCGACCCAGGAGCAGGAGCGCATCATCGGGCGCACCAAGCTGGCCGACATCGAGCTGGATGCCGCGAGCAAGCCCAGTTGTTCGCACAGTTCGCTGACCACCCTGGAAGAGGGCGGGCAAGAGATCAAGATCCTGCGCGACAACATGCCCTTCGGCCGCCCCGGCGCCGGGGAGTTCGGTACCTATTTCATCGGTTACGCCCGGTCGCCCGCGCCGATCGAGCAGATGCTCGAGAACATGTTCGTCGGCAAGCCGCCGGGCAACTACGATCGTCTGCTGGACTACAGCCGCGCCGTTACCGGTGGGTTGTTCTTCGTGCCGCCAGTGGATTTCCTCGAACAGGCCGCTGAATGACATTTCACCCGCAGGCTTGAATCGAGGGGCGGGGCCGTGCAGTATTGCGCCGAATTACATGGTACATGCCATGGTACGAATAGGTGGAATAAACAATGGCCCGCAATGGCATAGACAAGGCTTCCGTGCAGCAGGCACGGCAGGCGCTGATGGCCCGGGGTGAACACCCCAGTATCGATGCGGTACGTATCGAGTTGGGCAACACCGGCTCGAAGACCACTATCCACCGCTACCTCAAGGAACTGGACCGGCAGCCGCTGGAGTTGCTGGGTAGCCAGGGAGCCTTGAGCGAACCGTTGGCGCGATTGGTCGAACAACTGGCCGCCCAGCTGCAGGAGGAAGGGCAGGCCCGGATCGCCGCCGCCGAGCAGGCGGCGCAGGCGCGTTGTGCGGCGATGCAGGCCGAGCTGCAACTGACCCAGCGCGACCTGGCCGGCGCATTGCGCCAGGTCGAGGCCCTGACCGCTGCGCTGCACGCCGAGACTCAACGGCTCACGACCGCCCAGGCCAGCCTGCAGGCCGAGCAGTTGCGCAGCGCCAGCCTCAGCCAGTCACAGGGTGAGTTGCAGGCGCGCTTGGCCGACAAGGACGGGCAACTGCGCGCCAGCCTCGAGCAGCGCCAACAGGACCAACGCCGCAACGAGACCCAGGTGCGCCAGCTGCAAGGCCAGTTGCAGACCTTGCAGCAGGGCGCCCTGGCGCGTCAGGACGAGCTGACGCGCCTGCACCGCGACAATGAGCGCCTGCTCGCCGAACATCGCCAGGCCACGGCCCGGGGCACGCTGGTGGACGAGCAACTGCAGCAGCGTGACGCGCAAGTGCAGGGGCTGCGCGCCATCCTCGCCCAGGCCCAGGGCGCCAACGACGAGATGCGTAGACAGCTGGCAGCTCGAGCCGCGGATACACCGACCCTGTAGAGCATCGCTGCGACAGATGCGCCGTTCGTTCAATCGCTGAGGTCAGGCACCAGGCAACACTGGCGGCTCCAACCATGACTGGAGCCATCCATGCGTATCCTCTATGCCCCGTGTTTCTTCTTCGGTTTCATTGCCACCGCGGTGTGGCTGATCGATCTTGACGCCGATATCCTCTGGCTGCTGCCCCTGCTTGGCGTGGCGATCCTGCTGTCGTTCACCTGCGAAGCGCTGTGCCCCTACAAACCGGTCTGGAGCGAGGCGGCAGGCGAGGGCGGGCGCGATGGTCTGCACGCGCTGGTCAACGAAACCCTCAATATCGCCAGCATCGCCGCCATCCCGCTGTTCGCCGGCTGGCTGCCGGCCACAAGCCTGTGGCCCAGCCACTGGCCCGTGCTCGGGCAACTGTTGCTGGCGCTGCCCTTGGCCGACCTGGGCATCACCCTGGTGCATTACGCCAGCCATCGCAGCGCGCTGCTCTGGCGCCTGCACGCGGTGCATCACAGCGTGACCCGGCTGTACGGCTTCAATGGCTTGATGAAGCACCCGCTGCACCAGATGGCCGAGGGGCTGGGCGGCGTGCTGCCTTTGCTGCTGCTGGGTTTGCCGCAGGATGTGGCAGCGCTGCTGGCGTTCTGCATCGCGGTCCAGCTGCTGTTGCAGCACAGCAATGTCGACATGCGCATCGGCGTTCTGCGCCATCTTTTCGCCTGGGCTCCCGTGCACCGGCTGCACCACCTGAAGTACGGCACCTTGGGCGACGTCAACTTCGCGCTGTTCTTCCCGGTCTGGGATCGCTTGCTCGGTACTGCACTGCACCTGCCGGGCTATGGGTTGGCCGATGACGACATGGGCATCGGCGACCGTCCGGACTATCCCAAAACGTACCTTGCGCAACTGCGTGAGCCGTTCCGCCCAGCGGCCACGGCGCAGCCGCCGGCAGCCGTGCCGAAAAGCCTGCGTCAGGCGCTAGAGCACGTCTGAGCGCAGGTGGCGCAGGGCTTCGCTGGCACGGATGCCGAATTGCTGGCGCAGGCTGCGGCTCAGGTGCGCCGAGTCGGCGAAGCCGGCGGCCATGGCCGCCTCGGTCAGGCTGGCACCGGACAGCGCCTCGCCCAGGGCCATGCGCAGGCGTTGCCACAGCACCATGCGCCGCACCGACAGGCCAAGGCGGCCACTGAACAGGCGTTCGAGCTGGCTGACCGACAGTGCCGCTGCCTGTGCCAGCTCCGTCGCCGGCAGGCGCTGCTCGTCTAGCGCGCGAATGCGTGCCAGGGCCCGCGCCAGGCGCGGATCCAGCGGGCGGCGTGGTGCCTGGCGCAATGCCTGGGCGAGGCTTGAGATATCACGGGGGGCTTGGCGGCAGACGTCGAGCAAGGTCTCCAGGGAAATCGCCAGGGGCTCGGCGAACAAGGTGATGCAGGCGGTGCCGGGCGCGAGAATGGCGTGGGGCTGCAACGAGGCGATGGCCAGCATGTCGCCGCGGTGCTCTTCGCCATTGACCTGCAGGCAGGCTTGGCCCTCGAGGGCGAGCACTACCTGGTGGGCATAGTGGGCATGGACACCGGTGTGGCCCGCCGTGCCGAGCAGCAGGCCGTGATCATCGGCCAGCCAGAGCCGACCTCGCCAGGCGCTGTGCTGTGCTTCGCTCATTGCGGGTTCCCTATCCGTTTCGGCGCTCGATCACTCAGGCGAGTGGCTATCGTGCAAAGGCCGATTATGCTTGAAGTGACTTGCCGCGATTCGAGGCCGTGCCTCGTCGTGCTTCGCGCAGCCTGCAATGCCTTTGGGCCTGGGTGCGTGCTTTGGCTATCTGATGGAGCACTCCGGTCTACCACAACCAGACGGAGGCGACCCATGGCGGTCCTTGACAGCGCATCCACGGGCAGTAGCGCGCCCCAACGTGGCATTTCCCGGGAGGAGCGCAAGGTCATCTTCGCCTCTTCGCTGGGCACAGTGTTCGAATGGTACGATTTCTACCTGTACGGCTCGCTGGCGGCAATCATTGCCAAGCACTTTTTCGCCGGGGTCAACGAAACCACTTCGTTCATCTTTGCCTTGCTGGCTTTCGCCGCCGGCTTTGCCGTGCGGCCATTCGGGGCCATCGTGTTCGGTCGCCTGGGCGACATGATCGGGCGCAAGCACACCTTCCTCATCACCATCGTGATCATGGGCGTGTCCACCGCAGTGGTCGGGTTGCTGCCCAGCTATGCGACGATCGGCGTGGCCGCGCCGGTGATCCTCATCACCCTGCGGTTGCTGCAGGGGCTGGCATTGGGCGGGGAGTACGGCGGCGCTGCCACCTATGTGGCCGAGCATGCGCCCAAGGGCAAGCGCGGTTTCTTCACCGCGTGGATCCAGACCACCGCCACCCTCGGGCTGTTCCTGTCGCTGCTGGTGATCCTGGCCTGCCGTACGGCCATGGGCACCGAGGCGTTCGAGGATTGGGGCTGGCGGATACCGTTCCTGCTGTCGATCCTGCTGCTGGCGATTTCGGTGTACATCCGCCTGCAGCTCAACGAGTCGCCGGTGTTCATGAAGATGAAGGCCGAGGGCAAGGCGTCGAAGGCGCCGCTGACCGAATCGTTCGCCCGTTGGGACAACCTCAAGGTGGTGATCATGGCACTGCTCGGCGGCACCGCCGGCCAGGCGGTGGTGTGGTACACCGGGCAGTTCTACGCGCTGTTCTTCCTGCTGCAGACACTGAAGATCGACCCGCAGACCGCCAACCTGCTGATCGCCGGTTCCCTGCTGATCGGCACACCGTTCTTCATCGTCTTCGGCAGCCTGTCCGACCGCATCGGGCGCAAGAAGATCATCATGGCCGGCTGCATCATTGCCGCGTTGACCTATTTCCCGATCTTCAAGGCGCTGACCGAGTACGGCAACCCGGATGTGTTCGTTGCCCAGGAGCAGAACCCGGTCGTGGTGGTGGCTGACCCCGGGCAGTGCGCCTTCCAGTTCGACCCGGTGGGCAAGGCCCGCTTCACCAGTTCCTGCGACATCGCCAAGAGCCTGCTGGCCAAGCGGGCGATCCCGTACGAGAACGAAAAGGCCGAGCCCGGCAGCGTGGCGCAGATCCGTATCGGCGAGCGGGTGATCCCGAGTTTCGAGGGGACAGGCCTGGCCGCGGCTGAACTGAAGACGCAGGCCGACGCCTTCACCGCCACCCTGACCGGCGCCTTGAAAGAGGCCGGTTATCCCGAGAAGGCCGACCCTGCGAAGATCCACTACCCGATGGTGTTGCTGCTGCTGACCATCCTGGTGATCTACGTGACCATGGTCTACGGGCCGATCGCCGCCTGGCTGGTGGAGCTGTTCCCGGCGCGGATCCGCTACACCTCGATGTCGCTGCCGTACCACATCGGCAACGGCTGGTTCGGTGGCTTCCTGCCGACGGTGGCCTTCGCCATGGTGGCGGCGACCGGGGATATCTACTACGGGCTGTGGTATCCGATCGTCATTGCGGTGATGACCGCGGTGCTGGGTATCTTCTTCCTGCCTGAGACCAAGGATCGAGATATCAATCACACCTGAAGGATGAAGGTCCGCTGCTGCAGCAATGGCTTGGTTCACGCCATCACTGCAGGAGCGGCCCCGGTCAGTCGAAGTAACCGCGCAAGGTGTACCGGTAGCCGACATCCACCTCCGAGGCCTGTGGGCGCGCATAGGCCTTTTTCATGACGAATTCGAACGCTGGTTCGTACAAGCCGTCGCGCACCACGGCGCCCGCGAGCACTTCCACCGAGTACCAGCCGTTGTCCAACTCGATGATCGGCCGGCCCGGCTCCTGGTAGCGCGCCAGCAGATCACCCAGAGTCTTGTTGGTGAAGTGCTGCAGGATGCGCCAGGTGAAGAGCATCACGGCGCCGTGCTCGACCCTCAGCACATGGCCCGAACGACGGTGCTTGAGGCGGCTGCCGGGCTCGAGCAGTGCCGGGGTGCGTTCGTCGAGGGTGAATAGGATGCGGTAGGGCAGGTTGTCGACGCCGGCCAGCGGCAGGATCACGCCTTGTTGCACCGCCAGGTCGCCGCTGTCGCTGCTGGTGAACGCGCGCGCCAGGTCGTCGGGCAGGTCTTGGTCTTCCTTGAACTGTTCGAGCAACTGGATATCGCCCAGCAGGAAATAGTCGACCAGGTCGTTGAGCACTTCGCTGAATTCGTAGCGCATGGGGTGTCCTTGTTCTGGCTGCGCCGAGGAAGTCAGCAATGTAGCAGCCTCAGCGAGGGGCGCCAGCACCTGCGGTGGCGAGACTTCAGACTGGCTTCAGATTTGCGCTCGATACTGCCTCCACTGAAATGAGCGGGGGCCCGTCATGACCGAGCTGAATTGGAACACCCTGTTTCCCGTGGGCATTGGCTGCCATGCGCAACACCAGGCCCGACTACTGCTGCATGGGCCGGATACGCCAGGACGACTTGAACTGGAGCAGTTCATTCACGCGCGATTCGCCTGCGTGCATCACGCCGATGTGCATCATTACCTGCCCGAGCTGCTGGGGCTGCGTGATCGCCATGACCGCCTGATCGCCGCCGCCGGCGTACGCCTGGCCGGCAGTGAGCCGTTGTTCCTGGAGCGCTACCTCGACGTGCCGCTTGAGAGTGCCGTGGCCAATGTGGCGGCGGGGCCGGTCACCCGAGAGCAACTGGTGGAAGTGGGCAACCTGGCCGCGCTCAGCGCCGGCAGCGCGCGGATCATGATCGTCATAGTGACCTGGCTGCTGGCGGCGCGCGGTCTGCAGTGGGTGGCATTCACTGGCGCGGCGACCTTGCTCAACAGCTTCCGCCGACTAGGGCTGGAGCCCACGGTCGTGGCCCAGGCTGCTGCCCACCGCCTGGGCGAGGAGTCCGGCAACTGGGGCAGCTACTACGCACAACAACCCCAGGTGTTCGTCGGCAATATCGGCCAAGGCCACGCGGCACTGGCCCGTGCGGGCGTGTTCGAACGGCTGGGCCTGCCAGTGGCGAATCAGGAGAGCGGTCATGCCGCATGACATCCTGGCGTTTTTCGAAACGCTGCAGGTCCATGCCCGCCACCGTGGCGAGCAACCGGCGCTGCTGGGCAGTGACGAACGCTTCAGCTACGCGCAGTTGCTGGGTGAGGTTCGTCAGCGAGCGGACTGGTTGCGCGAACAACCTGCCGGCACCTTCGCCCTGGCAATGGATAACGGCCCGCAAACCCTGCTGTGGGACCTTGCCGCGTTACTGGCCGAGCGGCCGATCCTGCTGCTGCCGGGCTTTTTCAGCGCGGCCCAGCGACGTCACTGCCTGACGCAGGGGGGCGTCTCACTGGTGGTGGCCGACAGCGCGCTTGCCGATGAGTTGGAAGCCTGTGGGTTCATCCGCGGCACGCGGTTCTGGCGCCGTGATCCGCTTGCGTCACCGCGAATGCCGCTCGGCACCGCCAAGATCACCTACACCTCCGGCACTACCGGTGCGCCCAAGGGCGTTTGCCTGGGAGCCGCGTCGATGCTGCGCGTCGCCCGCGAGCTTGAAGTGGCCAGTCGGGAGGCGGCGCCAGGCAAGTACCTTGCCGTACTGCCGCTGGCGGTGTTGCTGGAAAATCTGGGGGTGTACGCGGCGTTACTGGCCGGCGCCGTGGTCATGCTCCATCCGCAGGCGCAACTGGGTATCCGCGGCGCCAGCCAGGTGGACTTCGCGCGTCTGCTCGGGGCGATCGCCCTGAGTGGCGCAGAGAGCCTGATCCTGGTCCCGCAACTGTTGCTGGGGCTGGTCACGGCCATCGAGCGCGGGGCGATGTGTGTCGGCCCGTTGCGTTTTGTCGCCGTGGGCGGTGCCCGGGTGGCCGCCAGCCTGCTGTCGCGCGCAGCAGCGGTGGGCCTACCGGTGTACGAAGGCTACGGCTTGTCCGAGTGCGCATCGGTGGTGTGCCTTAACCGTCCCGGGGCGCTACGCCCGGGCAGTGTCGGCCGGCCGTTGCCCCATGTGCAGGTGCGCATCGCCGAGGATGGCGAGGTGCTGGTGGCCGGCTCGGCCTTGCTCGGTTACCTCGGCGAGCCCGCGTTCGACGGCCAGTGGTGGCCGACCGGAGACCTTGGCCAGCTTGACCGTGACGGCTACCTGCACCTGTCCGGGCGCAAGAAACACCAGTTCATCACCAGCTTCGGGCGCAACGTCAACCCTGAATGGGTCGAGGCCGAGCTGACTCAGGGTGGCGTCATCGCCCAGGCCTTTGTGCATGGCGAGGGCCTGCCGGGCAACCTGGCACTGCTCTGGCCGCTCGACCCGCAGGCCAGCGATGAGCAGATCGAACGTGCGGTTTGCCAGTGCAATGAAGGCCTGCCGGACTATGCCCGGGTCCATGCCTGGCGACGCTTGTTCGAGCCGTTGAATGCCGAGGCGGGGACCCTCACCCCCAATGGTCGCCCACGCCGCGAGGCGATCCTGCTGCATTACCAGTCCCTGTTGTCCATTCTCCAACAAGCATGAGGTTCGCCATGTCTTTTTTCGAAAACCTGCAAGCACAGACCGCCAGTGAGCGCGAAGCGCTGTTCGGTGTCCCGGTGATCCGCGATGCTCTTGGCGGGGTAGTCAGCCTGGAAGGTTATGTGGCCTTCCTGACCCAGGCATATCACCATGTGCGCCATACCGTACCGTTGATGATGGCCTGTGGCGCTCGTCTGCCGCCGCGTCTGGAGTGGCTGCGTGGCGCTGTGTGCGAATACATCGAGGAGGAATACGGTCACGAACGCTGGATCCTCGACGACATCGCCGCCTGCGGCGGCGATCCGGACAAAGTACGCGACGGTCGTCCTGCGCTGTCGATCGAGCTGATGGTCGCCTTCCTCTACGACCTGATTGCCCGGGGCAACCCAGTGGGGCTGTTCGGCATGGTCAATGTGCTCGAGGGTACCAGTATCGCCCTTGCCACCCAGGCCGCCGGCAGGATACAGGGCAGCCTGGGGCTCCCGGACCAGGCGTTCAGCTACCTCAGTTCCCACGGCGCCCTCGACCAGGACCATATGGTGACCTACCGCGGCTTGATGGATCGCCTGGAGGACAGTGGCGATCAGCAGGCGGTTATCCATGCCGCCAAGGTGGTCTACCGCCTTTACACCGAAATGTTCCAGCACCTGCCACGGGCGGGCCAGAGTGAGGTGCGGCATGCGCTTGCCTGATTGCGTGGTGGTGTTGACCGGGGCCAGTGGCGGAATCGGCCTGGAGCTGGCCGAGCAGCTGTGTGCCGCCGGCGCACGGGTGCTGGCGGTGAGCCGGCACCTTGGCCAGCTGGCGCAGTTGTTGAACCGATATCCGCAGCAATTGCGCTGGCAAGTGGCCGACCTGCGCTGTGCCCAGAACCGCGAGGACGTGCTGGCGGCCGCGCGGTCCATGGGCGGCGTCAACGTGTTGATCAACGCCGCCGGGGTCAATCGCTTTGCCTTGCTCGACCAGCTTGACGAGGCGGCGCTCGACGAGTTGCTGGACATCAACCTCAAGGCCGCGCTGCAACTGACCCGGGCCTGCCTGCCGCTGCTGCGCGGGCAGCCTCGAGCTCTGGTGGTCAACGTCGGCTCCACCTACGGCTCGATCGGCTACCCCGGCTATGCCGCCTACTGCGCCAGCAAGTTCGCCCTGCGCGGCTTTTCCGAAGCGCTGCGCCGTGAACTGGCCGACACCCCGGTGAATGTGTTGTACGCCGCGCCCCGGGCAACGCGCACGGCGATGAACAGCAGCGCCGCCACGGCGCTCAACCAAGCGCTGAAGGTGGGCGTGGACCAGCCGCGGGACGTTGCCCGCGCGGTGCTCGACGCGGTCCAGGCCGAGCGCAGCGAGGTGTACCTGGGCTGGCCGGAAAAACTCTTCGTGCGTTTGAACGGCATGCTGCCTGGGCTGGTCGATCGCGCCCTGCGCAAGCAACTGCCGCTGATTCGCCGCTTTAGTGCCCACCCGGGCAAGGAGTCAGGCAAATGAAACATCTGCTATTGGCCAGTGTGCTGGCCTTTTCGCCCTTTGTCTGGGCCCTCGACCAGGCCGGCAACCAACGCCTGAGCGAGGTGCAGCAGCGCTGGGCGCAGATCCAGTACCAACTGCCCGAAGCGCAGCGCGCCGAGGCCTTCGAGGCGCTGGCCGAGGACGCGGCGGGGTTCGTCCGTCAGTACCCGGGCTCGGCGGAACCATTGATCTGGGAGGGTATCGTCAACAGCAGCTGGGCCGGTGCCACTGGCGGGCTCGGCGCGCTGGGCAAAGTCAAGGCCGCCCGTGCCAGCCTGGAGAAGGCGTTGGCGCTGGACCCAAAGTCCTTGCAAGGGTCGGCCTACACCAGCCTGGGGGCGTTGTACGACCGGGTGCCGGGCTGGCCCTTGGGGTTCGGTGACCAGGACAAGGCCGAAGCGATGCTGCGCCAGGCCCTGGCGATCAACCCTGACGGTATCGACAGCAACTACTTCTGGGCTGACCACTTGTACCGGCAGAGCCGCTACGGTGAGGCCCGCGCTGCCTTGGACAAGGCCCTGCACGCCGCGCCGCGGCCAGGACGCGCGCTGGCCGACCAGGGCCGGCGCGGGGAAATCGATGCTTTACTCAAGGTCATCAAGGACAAACAGGACTGAGCATGCGCCTGCTACTGGTTGAGGATGACGCCGCCTTGGGCGAGGGAATCTGCGATGGCCTGCGTCTGGAGGGCTACACCCTCGACTGG
This sequence comes from Pseudomonas sp. FG36, assembly GCF_057809275.1. Classification (NCBI taxonomy): domain Bacteria; kingdom Pseudomonadati; phylum Pseudomonadota; class Gammaproteobacteria; order Pseudomonadales; family Pseudomonadaceae; genus Pseudomonas; species Pseudomonas sp. FG36. The sequence continues at coordinate 36,845 of NZ_JBMDJQ010000008.1, read as the reverse complement.
TTGCAGGATGGCCAGAGTGCGTTGCATGCGCTGAGCGTCGAGAGCTTCGACGTGCTGGTACTGGACCTGGGGTTGCCGCGTCTGGATGGCCTGGAACTGTTGCGGCGGCTGCGCGCCGCGGAAAACGCCATGCCGGTGCTGATCCTTACCGCGCGCGACGGGCTGGAGGATCGCATCGCCGGGCTGGATGCCGGTGCCGACGATTACCTGGTGAAACCCTTCGACCTCAACGAACTCAAGGCCCGTCTGCGCGCCCTGCTGCGGCGCAGCGCGGGCCGCGCCCGGGTGTTGATCGAGCATGCTGGCGTGAGCCTCGATCCGGCGACCCAGCAGGTGCGCTACAACGGTCAGCCGGTAGTACTCACGCCCAAGGAGTACCTGCTGTTGCACGAGCTGCTTGCCCAGCCAGGCAAAGTCTTCACCCGCGAGCGCCTGAACCAGTTGCTCTACGGTTGGGACGAGGAGCCTGAGAGCAATACCCTTGAAGTCAACATCTACCAGTTGCGCAAGAAGCTGTTCAACGGTTTGATCCGCACAGTGCGCGGTATCGGCTACCTGGTGGAGGGGTGCGCATGAGTTCGCTGCGCCAGCGCACACTGTGGCGGGTTATGCTGTTGCTGCTGGTCGGTAGCGGTCTGTTGGCGCTGTACAACTATCACGACAGCCGCCATGAGATCACCGAAGTCTACGATGCCCACCTGGCGCAGAATGCTCGACTGTTGCAGGGGGTGATGAGCCTGCCGGTGCACGAGCAGAACCGTCAGGCGCTGTACCAGGCATTCGACGAGGCGCTGAGCAAGGCGGGGCGGCACCGGGTCGGCCATCCCTACGAAAGCAAACTGGCCTTCCAGGTGTGGGACGACCGCGCCACCTTGCTGGTGCATACCCCCAGCGCACCCGCTTTCGCGACGCCGCCGAGCAAACCTGGGTTTTCCGACATGCTGGTGCAGGGCCAGCGTTGGCGTGGTTTCGTGCTGCCGGTGCCAGAGAAGCACTGGCTGATCTGGGTGGGGGAGCGCAACGATGTGCGCTACGACCTGATCGACAGGATCGTGCGCCACACCTTGATGCCGTTTCTGCTCGGCAGCCTGGCATTGGCGCTGCTGGTCTGGGCGGCTATCGGCTGGGGGCTGCAGCCGTTACAGAACATGGCCCGGGTGATCCGTGGCCGGCACGCCGAGTCCCTGGAACCTCTGCAGCTGGTGCCGTTGCCCAAGGAACTGGAGCCGATGCAGGCGGCGATCAACCGGCTGCTGGCGCAGATCAAGCAATTGCTGCGCCGAGAACACCGTTTCATTGCCGATGCCGCCCACGAGATGCGCACGCCGCTGGCGATCCTGCGCCTGCACGCGCAGAACGCCCAGGCGGCCACCGGTGAGGCTGAGCGCGACAAGGCCCTGGGGTATCTGATCGGAGGCGTCGACCGCCTGACCCGGGTGGTCAACCAACTGCTGACCCTGGCCCGCCTTGAACCTCGCCTGGCGCAGCGCAACTGGGCCAAAGTCGACCTTGGCGCGCTGGTTACCGAGACCCTGGCGGAGCTGACCCCGTGGATCCTCGAACGCGGTCAGGAGCCTTCTCTGGAGATCGCCGAAGGCGTTGACTATCGCTTGTTCAGCGATGCCGGGGCCCTGGGGATCGCCCTGCAGAACCTGGTGACCAACGCGGTGGATCATTCGCCCTCGGGAGGACGGGTGCGTGTGGGCCTGCGCCGCGAGGAGCAGGTGTTGGTGCTGGAAGTGCAGGACGAGGGCCCAGGTATCGAGCAGGCGGACCTGGAGCGGGTATTCGAGCGTTTCTACAGCAAGGACGCGCCCAATGGTGCCGGCCTGGGCTTGTCGATCGTGAGCACTGTCATCCAGCGCCTGGACGGTAGCGTGCAATTGCGCAACGCCTCACCGCGGGGACTGTGCGCCACCCTGCGGTTGCCGGCGGCGCAGAGCTGATCAGTGGCGCTGGGCGATCTGGATCAGGTTGCCGCAGGTGTCGTCGAACACCGCCACGGTGACCGGGCCCATGGCAGTAGGTGGCTGAGTGAAGTGCACACCCGCCTTGCACAGCCTTTCATATTCAGCCTGGATGTCGCGCACGCCGAACGAAGTGGCGGGGATGCCGTCCTGCTTGAGGGCGGCCTTGTAGGTCTTCGCCGCTGGATGGACATCGGGCTCGAGTAGCAACTCGACGCCATTGGGATCATTGGGGGAGGTGAGGGTGAGCCAGCGGTACTTGCCCATGGGGATGTCGTGCCTGGGCTCGAAGCCCAGGACATGGTGGTAGAAGGCATGGGCCTTGGCCTGGTCGTCGACGAGGATGCTGGTGACTACGATCTTCATGGGTATCCCTCTTGCGGGGCATCGTGCACCTGATACTGGGGGAGTATAGAAGAGGGGCCTGATTCATGGGGGCGGGCTGCTGCGTGAACGTTGGTGGCGGCCTGCCCCCAGTGCAGGCGACGCGGTGGATGGCACTCGTGGCCCTTGGTGCGCTGTCAGCATTTCACCAGATCGAACAGCGAGCGCATCGCCCGTGTCGCCATGCGACGCATCACCGGCGCCTGCAGGCGTTGCGCGGGGCCACCGGCACCCAGCGCGGCCACCACCTGGCCGCGCAGGCGCAGGGGCAGGGCGAAGCAGTGCAGGTCCGGGCGCGAGGCGGCAAGGTCAAGGGCGAAGCCTTGGTTGGCTACCTGGTGCAGTTCCTGGGCAAGGGTTTCCGGGACCGCTCGGGTACGGAGCAACTGCCTGGCCAACTGACGATCATGGGCCAGCAGCACTTTGCCGATCGCTGAAGTGGCCAGGCCATCGCGACGGCTGTCTAGTGGCTGCTGCAGGGACAGGCCGCGGCCATCCAGCGCCGCCAGCGTGAGGTAGGCACGAGTGCCCCCGGGCACGGCGAGGAAGCAGTTCTCCCCACACAGTTCGGCGAAGGCGCGCAATGCTGGCGTGAAGGCCTGGCGCAGGCGTTGCTCGGTCTCGTTAAGCGGCTGCGCCAGCTGCCGCAGGCGCAGGCCGAGGGCGTAGCAGCGCTGCTCGCGGGTGACATAGCCGAGCGAGATCAGCGTGTCCAGCAGGCCATGGACCGTGCTCTTGCCCAGGCCACTGCGCGCTGCGAGGTCGTTAAGGCGTGCCCGACCGCCTTCGGCGCGAAGGAGTTCGAGCAAGAGCATGGCGCGCTCCAGGGACTGGATCTGGCGGGGGCTGGTGGTCATGGGCGATCCCGGTGTTCGATGGCCGTTCATTGTGCCTGCAATCGTCGGGGTGTGCAGGCGCACCGGGAGTCTGCGGTTCGGCAATGTCGAACTGCGGGGCTTTTATGGGGGCAATCCAGCTTTTGGCTGGTGTCGCGGCATAGACTCGCCGGCACTTCAACCAGCCAGAGGAATCAGTACATGGATCTGCAACTGCAAGGTGCCCGGGTCGTCGTCAGCGGCGGTACTCGGGGGATTGGCCGGGCCATCGTCGAGTGCTTTCTCGACGAAGGCGCCCAGGTGGCCTTCTGCGCCCGGGACGAGGCCGGAGTAGGCCGGGTCGAGGCTGAGCTGGGGGGCCAGGCCTGCGGCAGGGCGGTGGACATTACCGACGCCGACCAGGTCGAGGGGTGGATCGCCGCCGCCGCCGAACGCATGGGCGGGATCGACATCGTCGTGCCCAATGTCAGTGCCCTGGCCCATGGCAGCGAGGCGGCCGTGTGGCGGCAGGCCTTCGAGACCGACCTGCTGGGCAGCGTCGGGCTGGTAACGGCGGCGCTGCCCTGGCTCAGGAGTTCCGCGCAAGCGGCGGTGGTGTTGATTTCCAGTGTGTCCGGGCGCGAGCTGAGCAGTTTCGACGAACCCTACGGGGTGCTCAAGGCTGCCCTCAACCACTATGGCAAGACGCTCTCGGCGCGTCATGCGGCAGAGGGCATCCGGGTCAACTGCGTGTCCCCCGGCAATGTCTACTTCGCCGACGGTGTCTGGGGCCGTATCGAACAGGAGCAGCCCCAGGCGTTCGCCCGCAGCCTGGCGGCCAATCCGCTGGGGCGCATGGCCCGGCCGGACGAGGTGGCGCGGGCCACGGTGTTTCTGGCCAGTCCCGCAGCCAGCTTCATCACTGGCACCAACCTGCTGGTCGACGGTGGCCTGACCCGCGGTGTGCAGTTTTGACTGCACTCGCACCCGGTATCGAAGCGAGCCACGGCCATGACCGGACAGACGGCACAAATGCCTAATGCGAAAGTGATATCAGATCGCTTGCATGCCTTCGGCGCCGATCTATGCTCAGGACATTCCGTGAGCACAGGAGGCCCGGTCCATGTTCGAGTACCATCGCAAGTCCGACTTGATCGAGATACAGCGCAGCCGGCAGGCCTTGGCGGGCATGGAGGCGAAGCTGGCAGCGATCAGCCGTTCCATGGCGATGATCGAGTTCGCGCCGGATGGCACGATCCTCGAGGCGAACGAGAATTTCTGCAAGACCATGGGCTACAGCGCTGACGAGATCCGCGGCAAGCACCACCGGCTGTTCTGCGACCCGGCCTACGCCAAGAGCGCCGAGTACCAGCAACTCTGGCGCGAACTGGGCGAGGGCAAGGCCATCAGCGGTACGTTCGAGCGCCTGGACAAGGCGGGCCGCGAGGTGTGGCTGGAGGCCAGCTACATGCCGGTGATCGATGAGCGCCAGCAGGTGACCAGCGTGATCAAGGTGGCCTCCGACATCACCCGCCACGTGATCGAGGAGCACGAGAGCGAAAGCCTGCTCAAGGCAATCGGCCGTTCGATGGCGGTGATCGAGTTCACCCCGGCCGGGCGGGTGATCAAGGCCAACCAGAATTTCCTCGACACCATGGGCTATCGCCTCGAGGAGGTGGTGGGGCGCCACCATGGGCTGTTCTGCCTGCCGCACGAGCGCGAGTCGGCCCAGTACCGTGATTTCTGGGCCTCGCTCAACCGCGGCGAGTACCATTCACATCGCTTCGAGCGGGTCAACAAACAGGGCCAGACTGTTTACCTCGAGGCGTCCTATAACCCGATCTTCGACAACAAGGGCCGGTTGTACAAAGTGGTGAAGTTTGCCAGTGACATCACCCGCCAGGTCAGCACCCAGCAGACCGCCGCCGATGCCGCCCATGCCAGCTCGATGCAGACCGATGCCTGCGCGCGCAAGGGCACCCAGGTGGTACAGCAGGCGGTCGAGGTGATCGAGCAGATCTCATGCGAGCTCAACGACGCCGCCCGCACCATCGACGCGGTGAGCAAGCAGTCCGAGGTGATCGGCCAGATTGTCCTGACCATCCGCGGCATCGCCGACCAGACCAACCTGCTGGCGCTCAATGCCGCCATCGAGGCGGCCCGGGCCGGCGAGCATGGCCGTGGCTTCGCCGTGGTCGCCGACGAGGTGCGCAACCTGGCGGCGCGGACCAGCAAGGCGACCCTGGAGATCGTCGAAGTGGTGCGACAGAACCATGACCTGTCGTTGACCGCGGTGGCCAGCATGCAGTCGAGCCTGACCCGCACCGGCCTGGGCGTGGAACTGGCCAACGAGGCCGGTACGGTGATCATGGAGATCCAGCAGGGTTCGCGGCACGTGGTGGACGCCATCAGCCAGATCAATTCGACCCTTCAATTGCACTGAGGCTCTGGCGCAGCTCGTGCTCCAGGGTGTGCAGGCTCGACCGTAGCTGGGCGAGCCGTTGTTCAACCGGCTGCCCCAGGGCTATGGCCTGCTCCAGCGCTTCGCAATCCTGCCTCACGCCCCTGACCTTGAGCATCCGCGCGCCGCCCTTGACCCGATGGACCAGCGGGGCGAGGGCTTCGGCTGCCGGATTGGCACCGAGCGCGTGCAGTGCCTGCAGGTCTTCGGCGCTGCTTTGCGCCAATTGCTCCAGCAGGCGCCTGACCAGCCTGTCATCGTCCTGGGTGAGGTGGCGCAACTGCGCCAGGTCGAAGCCGCTGGCTCGGGGCGCCTCGGCGGCCAGCGGCAGGCAGGCCTTGAGCGCCTGCAGGCCGATCGGCTTGAACAGGCATTCATCCATGCCGCTGTCCAGGCAGCGCTGGCGTTCCTCGGCCTGAGCGTTGGCAGTGACGCCGATGATTCGAACTGCGGGCAGGTTTTCATCGTGCTCCCGTGCACGAATCTGGCGGGCCAACTCATGGCCGTCCATGACCGGCATGCTGCAGTCGGTGATGACCACATCGAAATGGCCGTCCAGCCAGAGCGACAGCGCGGCCTTGCCCTGGTCGGCGAGGGTCACGTGATGACCCAGCGAGCGCAGTTGCTTGTCGAGCAGCAACAGGTTGGCGGGGTAGTCATCGACGACCAGGACTTGCAGCGGGCCTGCATCGGCTTCGATCAAGGCTTTACCGGTAGGCTCGCTGGCAGGAGCCTCGGCGCCCGGCAGGCGCAGATGCACTTCGACCTGGGTGCCCAGGCCCTCGATGCTGTTCAGATTCAGCTCGCCCCCCATCAGTTCGCACAGCTCGCGACTGATCACCAGGCCCAGGCCCGCACCCTGGCGTGCCTGCCGACCATCGACCTGGGAAAAACTGGTGAACAGGCGTGCCTGGTCCATGCTGCTGATCCCCATGCCGCTGTCCTTGATTCGCAGCGTGACCTGATGCACGCCGGCATCGCTTGGAGCGATCACCAGCGACACGTCGATCTGGCCCTGATCGGTGAACTTGATCGCGTTGCTCAGCAGGTTCGACAACACCTGTTTGAAACGCAGCGGATCGACCAGCAGCCACGCGGGTGATGCGGGCAGCTGCGCACTCAGCGCAAGCCCTTTGAGGTGTGCGCTGCCTTCGAAAACCCGCAGGGTCGCACGGATCAGCTCGACCAGCTCGCAAGCCACCGGTTGCAGCGTCATGTGGCCGGACTCGATGCGCGATATATCGAGTACATCGCCAATCAGGTCGAGCAGGCCGATCGCCGAGCCGTGGGCCGCCTCCAGCGCCTGGCTGTCGCTATGGCCGTGGTGGCTCTCCTCCAGGGCCATCTCGAGCAGACCAATGACGGCGTTCATCGGTGTGCGGATCTCGTGGCTCATGACCGCCAGGAAGGTGCTTTTCGCCCGACTGGCCTGTTCGGCATCGTCCTTGGCCTGGCGCAGCTGTTCGAGCAGTCCGCGGCTGAGCGCCAGCTGTTCCTGCAGCGCGCGCTGAGCTTCGCTGCGCTGGTGGATCAGCTTGCGCAGGTAGGTGTTCCAGAACACCACGCCCGCCAGCAGCAGGGCGGCCAGCACCAGTACTTGCAGCGCCAGGGTGCGGTAGTTGCGCCAGGGGCTGTCGCTGACCGCGGTGTTGGTCCGCCACTGGTTGACCAGCTGTTCCAGTTCGTCGGGTGGAATGCTCAGCAGGGCCTTGTCGAGGATCGCCTGCAACTGCGGCTGCGCGGGGCCTACGGCGAAGGTTGCCAGGGCCGGCTCGTCACCGTGCAGGCCGGCAATGCGCAGGCGGTCCTTGAACACCTGGTTGATGAAATAGGTGGCATTGATGTGCGAGCCGAGGGCCACATCGGCATCACCGTTTGCCACGGCCTCCATCAGTTGCAGGGGGTTTTCCACATCGACGGTGTGCAGGTCGGGGTACTGCCGTTCGAGGCCTTCGTGCAGGGGCGAGCCCCGCAGCAACGCCACGCGCAGTCCTTTCAGTGGCTGCTTTGGGTCGAGGGCGGCTGTATCTCGGGGAGTAACCAGCACCCGCGGGCTGATCATGTAGGGGCGGGTGTAACGCAGGCGTTGGGCACGGTGCTCGCCGTAACCGATGGCGCCGATCATGTCTGCCTTGCCCTGAGCGACCTGCTCGACCATGTCCTCGAACGACTCCGACTCGACCACCTTGAAGCGCAAGCCGGTGCTCAGGCCGATACGCTCCAGCAGATTCAGGGCAATGCCCCGTGGTTGCTGCTGGGCGTCGGTGAAGCTCAGGGGCGCGAGCGTGGTGTTGATCATCACGCTGACCTGCCGGTGTTGCGCGATCCAGTCGCGCTCCTCCTGGGTCAGGGCATCGAGGCGGCGGTCAAGCAGCAGGCTGGTACCGCCGCCGGCCCAGCGACGCAGGATGTTCAGCCGTTCGCTGTCGGCGATGCGACCCAAGGAAAGGTCGACCAGTTGCAGCAGGCGCTGGTTTTCCCGGGTCAGGGCAAAGGCGAAGCTGCTGGCCGGGACCTTGACGAAGTGATCGACCTTGACCGTTTCCTGGAAACCCTTGGCGATCGCATAGTCGGTGCTGATGGCGTCACCCAGATAGGCGTCGGCCTGCCCCAGCGCCACCGCAGCGACTCCGGCGAGTGTCGAGCGATAGAGCTCCAGCTGGGCGCGGGGATAAAGGCGTTGCACCGCCGGCAGGGGCAGGTAGTGATCCACCATCGCCAGGCGCAGGCCGGCCAGATCGTCACCGTCGCGCAACGGCTTGCCCTTGCGCGATACGATGACCGGCAGGTCGTCGGCATAGGGCAGGCTGAGGGCCAGTTGCGCGTCATTGGCCTCGAAGGCGTTGGAGCTGCCCAGCAGATCGATCTCGCCAGCGCGCAGCGCTTCCAGAGCCAGCTCGCGGCTCGGATAGCGGCGCACCTCGACCGGAACACCCAACTGCTCGCCGATCAGGCCGGCGTAGTCTGCGCTCAGGCCTTCGTAGTCGGACTGGCTGTTGTTGATGTCGAAGGGGGGATAGTCGGGGCGCGAGCTGCCCAGCACCAGGCGCCCGCGACTGGCTAGCCACTGACGGTCGGATGCGGCCAGCGTCAGGGGCGGCGCCGCGCTCAGGGCGCGGGCCAGGAGATGGCGGGATTCGCTGTGCGCTTCGCTGTGAGCGGGCGATACCGGCAGCATGGCCAGCAGCAGGCACAGCAGGGTGCCCTTGATCATGATTCAGGCCACGTTGTTGCGTTTGGCCAGGTCGACCATTTCCACCAGCGACTCGACCTTGAGCTTCTCCATGATCCGGCCGCGGTAGGTACTGATAGTCTTGGCGCTGAGGTTCATCTGCTCGCCAATCAGTTTGTTGCTCTGGCCGGCGCTGAGCCGGCGCAGCACTTCCATTTCGCGGTTGGACAGCAGTGCCAGGCGCTCGGTCTCGCTTTCCAGGGTGTTGCTGTTGACCGCCATCTGCGGAAAGGTCGAGTAGCCTTTGACCAGGGCCTTGAGGGCGAAGACCAGGGCATCGAGGTCTTCGTCCTTGTTGACGAAGGCCGAAATGCCGGCGTCCATGCAGCGGCGTACGTAGAGATCGGCGGGCTGGCCGGTCAGGGCCATGATCCGTGGGGGCGGGTCGATCAGCTTGAGGCGCTTGATCACTTCCATGCCGTCGAGGTCCGGCAGGCCGATGTCGAGGATGACCACGTCGGCCTTGGTCTGCTCGGCCATGCGGGCGGCCTCTTTGCCTTTGCCGGTTTCACCCACGACGGTGAAGCGTTCGCGTTCAAGCAGCATGCGTACGGCGAGTCGCACAATGTGGTGGTCATCGACCAACAGCACGGATGTCATTCAGGTCACTCCTGTCAAAGTGCAGACCGCTTCCTGCGTTGAATTTCAGGCGCGGGCTGCGGACTTGCTGGGCAGCGCGCACCTTACGGGCATTCAGGACCCTTGGTAATAGGCGAGTATAGGTGTGTTGAAAATCCCGCACCAACCTGTAGAAAAGTCCTACAAGCAAGGTTCAGCACAAGGGGTCAGGCGCAGGGAACCTGGGGCTTTAGTACACGGTGTGTGGAGGCGGGGTTGTTGGCCAGCACCTTGCCGACGCGCGTGGGGCGCGCCACCAGTTGGCCGCCGCAGTTCGGGCAGCGGTCGTGGAAGTGCCGCTCGTTGCAGGTGCGGCAGAAGGTGCACTCGAACGAGCAGATCAGCGCATCCGGGCTTTCGGCGGGCAGGTCGGTGTCGCAGCATTCGCAGTTGGGGCGCAGGTCGAGCATGGTCGGGGCTTCCATCCAGTTGGAAAGCCCAGTGTGCTCCGCCGTCGCCCGCTCGGCAATCGCTTCACGAGCCGGGGCGATAGAGGTGGGCATGGCCGGCGCGATACAGGGCCGAGTCGGCGAAGGGGGCATCGCCCAGGACATGCCCGACGAGGATCAGCGCGGTACGCCGGAACCCCTTGGCGGCCACGCGCTCGGTGATGTCCGCCAGGGTGCCCTTGACACAGTCCTGGTCTGGCCAGGTGGCGCGATGGACCACGGCGATGGGGCAGTCGGCGCCATAGTGTGGCAGCAACTGCTCGACGATACGTTCCAGGTGGCGCACACCCAGGTGGATGGCCAGGGTGCTGCCATGGCGGGCCAGGTCGGCCAGCTGTTCACCGGCCGGCATTGGCGAGCTATCGCCGTAGCGGGTGAGGATCACCGTCTGCGCCACGTCGGGTAGTGTCAGCTCGCAGCCCAGCAACGCGGCGCTGGCGGCGGTGGCGGTGACGCCAGGGACGATCTGGTAGTCGATGCCCAGCTCACGCAGGTGACGGATCTGTTCGCCGATGGCGCCATACAGGCTGGGGTCGCCGCTATGCACGCGGGCTACATCCTGACCGTTGGCATGGGCCTGGCGCATGGCCTCGATGATCTGCTCCAGGTGCAGTTCGGCGCTGTTGAGCACGGTGTGTGCCTGATGCCCCTCGAGCACTGCAGCCGGTACCAGGGAGCCTGCGTAGATGATCACCGGGCATTGGCGGATCAGGCGCTGGCCCTTGACCGTGATCAGCTCGGGATCGCCGGGGCCGGCGCCGATGAAATAGACCGTCATGGGGGTTCCTTGCAGGTAAAAGGAGCGGATTATCCGCCGATGGCCAGGGCCAGGGTAGCGCCGCCGAGCCCTTGCCTTGGCACATGCAGGCGCGGCGCGGCGCCAGTGCGCCCGGCCAGGGCCAGGGCTGCGCTTTCGGCGACACCCCAGCAGCCAGTCTGGGCGTACACCGTTGTCGAGCGCTGACTGAGCAGCGCTTCGAAGGTCGACAAGTGGTTGCTGTCGAAGCAGATGAACGGCAACCCGAGCCGCTCGGCCAGTGCCAGCAGGCCGGGCTCGCGTGCCTTGGGTTCGATGCTGGCGATTGCCTTCAGCGCCGACAGGGGCAGGGCGTGGTTGGTCAGGGTCTGGCGCAGCAGCACCGCGAGCGTTTCGACCGGGCAGCCACGGCGGCAACCAAAGCCGGCATACAACGCCGGCTGGGGAACAATGTCGCGCATCAGTGCTGGCTGGAGCGGCGGAACAACCAGGCGCTGAGCAGGCCCAAGGCCACCCAGAACGCGGCGTTGGTCAGCCACGAAGCGATCTTGAACTGGGTCTCCAGCGCCTCGGGGGCCAGGCTTTCATGAACCGGTGGCTGTGGTGCGCCGATCAGGTGCGGGATCACCAGCAGGGCGACTCCGAGCACCTTGAACAGCCAGTGCTGGGCGAACACCAACAGTGCCAGACCGGCGGCAGTGGCGGCGGCGGTGCCGATCCACCAGGTCTGGCGCTGGCCAAGGTCGGCGGCGGCGGTACCAGGCAGTTCCGGTGGCAGGCCCAGGGTCGGCGCCAGGCAGAACACGGCGAAGCCCGCCAGGCCCCACAGCGCGCCGGTGGCCACGCGGCCCGGGGCACGCAGGCTGTACAGGGCGGCGAGGATCAGGGCGAAGCCGACGGCGACCACCAGGTTGCCGCCCGTGGTGGACAGGATACGCTGCCAGCCATCTTCGGGTGCCCAGGCCTCGGCGCTGTGCTCATGGGGCGCGGCGGCTTCGCCATGCTCATGCTGTTCGGCGACGGGGGCGGCGGTTTCATAGGTTTCCGCCTGGAGAATCAGCGGGGCGACCCAGAAGCTTTGCAGCAGGGTCAGCAGCAGGGCGGCGAGCAGGCCGCTGAAACCCGCGGTACGGGCGATGCGCGTGATCATGCGGGCGTACTCAGTGGCAAGGGAAGGCGGCGCTGTGGCGGGTGTCGTGGGCGGCGTTGTGCACCGCCTCGATGTGCGAGAAACCGGCGAAGTACACCAGGCACAGGCCCAGCAGGCTGGCGCCGACCGCGACGATCAGGCGCTGGCTGAGACTGACGGGGGTGGCGATACTGGGTTTGGCGTGGGTGATGGGCATGACGCGTTCCTCTGCTGCTTTTGTTGTGGCAACGGGCAGGCGCGACGCCCCCGGGCACGGCTGGCCCGGGTGATACGACAGCGCCCGCCCACCGCGGGGTGTTCTGCAAGCATGTCAGGCCGGTCTCCGGGCTGGCGAGGTGGAGCGGGGCTCCATCGACTACGTCACCTTCCCATGCCGCACGATGGGCACAGTGGTCTGACGCTTCTCTCGCTTACCGTTGCGGGGGCAGCACCGGCTTTGTCGGCCCTCTTCTAAAGGAGGCGCGACGCACCGGTTTCCCGTTTCACCCCCGTTGGGGGCACCTGAACGCAATGCGCTAGCAAATCACGGGGCCGGGCCTGCGTCAATCGCCGCGGCGGTTGACCGCCAGGCAGGCACTGCGTAGCCTTGCCGGTTCGAGGTTCCCGGGCGTTGTCCCGGGCTAAGACGGGAACGCGGTACAAGCCGCGGCTGCCCCCGCAACTGTAGGCACTGAAGGGTTCGGCACAGCCACTGCGCACGCGCGGGAAGGCGCCATCCCACCGGCTTTGATGGCCGGCGGTGCAAGCCAGGAGACCTGCCTCGCAACGTTTTCGACTTTCAACCGGGCGGGGTGATCCGGTGGCGAAACAGCCAGGCCGACACGGGCCGTGGCTGTCGTCCTGCATGCCCGCGCCATTGCTGCCAAGGGCATCGCGACATGAAAACACTGGCCAAGCTCCCCGTCACCATCGTTACCGGCTTCCTCGGCTCGGGCAAGACCACCTTGCTGCGCCATATGCTCGACAACGCCCAGGGCCGCCGCATCGCGGTAATCGTCAACGAATTCGGCGAGCTGGGCATCGATGGCGAGATCCTCAAGCAGTGCAGCATCGGCTGCTCCGAGGAAGAGGCCAACGGCCGCGTCTACGAGCTGGCCAACGGCTGCCTGTGCTGCACCGTGCAGGAAGAATTCTTCCCGGTGATGCGCGAGCTGGTGGCGCGCCGCGGCGATCTCGACCATATCCTCATCGAAACCAGCGGCCTGGCCCTGCCAAAACCCCTGGTGCAGGCCTTCCAGTGGCCGGAGATCCGCAACGCCTGCACCGTCGATGCGGTGATCACCGTGGTCGACAGCCCGGCCGTGGCCGCCGGCACCTTTGCCGCCTACCCGGACCAGGTCGACGCCCAGCGCAAGCTTGACCCCAACCTCGATCACGAGTCGCCGCTGCACGAACTGTTCGCCGACCAGCTGGCCAGCGCCGACCTGGTGGTACTGAACAAGGCCGACCTGATCGATGCCGAGGGCCTGGCCAAGGTCCGTGCCGAAGTGGCCGAGGAGCTGCCGCCGGCGGTCAAGGTGATCGAGGCAAGCAGTGGTCGCCTGCCGCTGGAGGTGCTGCTGGGCGTGGGCGCCGAGTCCGAGGCGCATATCGATGGCCGCCGCACCCACCACGACAGCCATCACGACGGCGATGACCATGACGACCATGACCACGACGCCTTCGACTCGATCTCCATCGACCTGCCCGAGGCCGACGAAAGCCTGCTGCTCGATGCCTTGACGCAACTGGTCACCGAGTTCGGCATCCTGCGTGCCAAGGGCTTCGCCGCCATTCCCGGCAAGCCGATGCGTCTGCTGATCCAGGGTGTGGGTACCCGCTTCGACAAGCACTTCGACCGTGCATGGCGCAGCGAGGAGCCACGGATCACCCGCCTGGTGCTGATCGGCCAGGACCTGGACGCGACCCAGCTGGAAGCGCGCCTGCGCCAGGCCCTGGGCGCCTGACCCATGCACCTGCTGCGGACCCAGCCCGGCGGCTTTGTGCCGGACGACAGCATCGCCGACCTCGGCCAGACCCCCGCCGAACTGGTCATCCTCTGCAGCGGTGACTCACACCTGGCGCTGCTTGCCGAAACCGCCGAGCAGTTGCCGGCGGATTTCCCCAGCGTGCGCCTGGCCAATCCGATGCAGGTGCAGAACCACGCCTCGGTCGACCTGTATGTCGACCAGGTGCTGCGCCATGCCAAGGTGATCCTGGTGTCGCTGCACGGCGGCGTCGGTTATTGGCGCTACGGTGTCGAACAACTGGTCGAGCTGGCGGCACGGGGCGTGCAACTGATCCTGGTACCCGGCGACGACCGCCCCGATCCGGAGCTGACCGGGCTGGGCACGGTACGCGGCGAACAGGCCGAGCGCCTCTGGCATTACCTGCGCCAGGGCGGCAAGGCCAATGCACTGAACCTGTTCAACTGCCTGGCCAGCCAGTGGCTGGGGCGCGCCTACCCCTGGGACGAACCGCAGCCTTTGCCGCGCACGGTGGTCTACCACCCGGCCAAGGCCAGCGCACGGCTCGAGGACTGGTACGCCGAGTGGCACCCGGAGCACCCGGTGGCGCCGCTGCTGTTCTACCGCTCCCACCTGCAGGCAGCCAACACCGCGTTCATCGATGTGTTCTGCCAGCGCCTGCAGGCTTGCGGCTTGAATCCGTTACCGATCGCCGTGGCCAGCCTCAAGGAGCGCGCCTGCCTGGACCAGGTCGAGGCCTGGCTCGACGAAGTGCAGGCCGAGGTGGTGATCAACACCACAGGTTTTGCCCTGTCCAGCCCCGAACAGCCCAATCTGCGCCCGCTGCGTCGCGACGTGCCGGTGTTGCAGGCGATCTGCGCCCAGGACAACCAGCCCGGCTGGGAGCAGAGCGAGCAGGGCCTCGGCGCCCGCGACCTGGCGATGCACATCGCCTTGCCCGAGCTGGACGGGCGCATCATCACCCGGCCGGTGAGCTTCAAGGACCTGGCCTGGCGCAGCGAGCGCAGCCAGTCCGACGTGGTCTGCTACCGCGCTCACCCCGAACGCATGGATTTCGTCGCTGAACTGGCGCGGCGTTGGGTGACACTGGCGCGCCTGGACAACCAGGAGAAGCGCGTGGCCCTGGTGCTGGCCAACTACCCGACCCGCGACGGGCGCATCGGCAATGGTGTCGGCCTCGACACCCCAGGCGCGGCGTTGAATATCCTCAAGGCGCTGCAGGCGCAGGGTTACCCGGTAGCCGGCCTGCCTGACAGCGGCACCGAGTTGATCCACCAGTTGTTGGGCGGTGTCACCAACGACCTCGATCACCTTGACCAGCGCCCTTGCGCCCAGAGCCTGGCCCTGGCCGACTACCACAGCGCCTTCGCCGCGTTGCCCGAGGCCAACCAGCGCGCCGTGCTGGAGCGCTGGGGGCCGCCCGAGCAGGACCCGATGTTCCGCAGCGGGCGCATGATGGTCGCTGGCCTGCGCTACGGCCTGACCTTCGTCGGCATCCAGCCGGCGCGGGGCTACCAGGTGGACCACAGCGCCGTGTACCACGACCCGGACCTGGTGCCGCCGCACGGCTACCTGGCGTTTCACTTCTGGTTGCGCAACGGCTACGCCGCCGATGCGTTGATCCATGTCGGCAAGCACGGCAACCTGGAATGGCTGCCGGGCAAGGGCGTGGGGCTGTCCGCCGAATGCTGGCCGGATGCGTTGCTCGGGCCGCTGCCCAACATCTATCCATTTATCGTCAACGATCCGGGCGAGGGCGCCCAGGCCAAGCGACGCACCCAGGCGGTGATCATCGACCACCTGATGCCGCCCTTGACCCGCGCCGAGACCTACGGCCCGCTGCGCCACCTGGAGCAACTGGCCGACGAGTACTACGAAGCGCAGTTGCTCGATCCACGTCGCGCCAACGAGTTGCAGCGCGACATCCTCGCACTGGTCAAGGCCAACCACATCGACCGCGAACTGCAGCTTGAAGGTCAGTTGGAGGATGCCGCGGTGTGGTTGCCGCGCCTGGATACCTACCTGTGTGACCTCAAGGAGTCGCAGATCCGCGATGGCCTGCATGTATTCGGTCAGTCGCCCCAGGGGCGCCTGCGCAGCGACACGCTGCTGGCCCTGGTGCGGGTGGCGCGGGGAGATGGCAAGGGCGGCAATGCCAGCCTGATTCGCGTGCTGGCCAAGGCCTTGGCGTTGGGCTTCGATCCGTTGGATTGCGACTTGGGGCAGGCCTGGGACGGGCCGCGCCCGGGCCTGCTGCTGCAACTCGACAACAGCGCATGGCGCACCTGTGGTGATACCCGTGAGCGTCTGGAGTGCCTCGCGCTGACATTGATCGAGCAGGCATTGCAAGCGGCTGCGGCGTTGCCGGATGAAGACGGCTGGGCACCTGTGCGGGAGGTCTTGCAGGCGCTGGTCGAGCAGGTCGCGCCGGACCTGGACGCCTGTGGCGCCGCCGAGATCGACGGCCTGCTGGCCGCGCTGGCCGGGCGGTTCGTCCCGGCCGGGCCCAGTGGCGCGCCCAGCCGTGGACGCCTGGATGTGCTGCCCACCGGGCGCAACTTCTACACCGTCGATGTGCGTAACCTGCCGACCACCACGGCCTGGCGCCTGGGGTTTGCCTCGGCCAACCTGATCCTCGAGCGCCACCTGCAGGATCACGGCGACCACTTGCGTCAGCTGGGCCTGTCGGTGTGGGGCACGGCGACCATGCGCACCGGCGGCGACGATATCGCCCAGGCCCTGGCGCTGATGGGCGTGCGCCCGGTGTGGGCCACCGGCAGCCAGCGGGTCGACGACTTCGAGATCCTACCATTGAGCCTGCTCGACCGGCCGCGGGTGGATGTGACGCTGCGCGTGTCGGGTTTCTTCCGTGACGCCTTCGGCAACCTGATCCGCCTGTTCGACGCCGCCGTGCAGGCGGTGGCCGCGCTGGACGAGCCGGATGACCTGAACCCCCTGGCCGCTCGGGTGCGCGCCGAACGTGAAGCGTTGCTCGGCACCGGCATGGAGCTGGAGCAGGCGGCGCGGCAGGCGGGCTGGCGGGTGTTCGGGGCCAAGCCGGGCGCGTATGGCGCCGGCGTGCAGAACGCTATCGACGGGCGCCTGTGGCACAGCCGCGACGACCTGGCCGAGGTCTACCTCAACCATGGTGGCTACGCCTACGGTGCCAGCGACGAGGGCACGCCGGCCCGCGCCGCGTTCGTCCAGCGCCTGGCGCAGGTGCAGGCCGTGCTGCAGAACCAGGACAACCACGAGCACGACCTGCTCGACTCCAACGACTACTATCAGTTCCAGGGCGGCATGCTGGCGGCTGCCGAAACCCTGGCCGGCACCTCGCGGGCCAGCTACCACGGCGATCACAGCCAGGCCGATCGGCCGCGGGTGCGGACCCTGAAGGAAGAACTCAACCGAGTGATCCGTGCTCGCGCGCTCAATCCGAAGTGGATCGACGGCGCCAAGCGTCATGGCTATAAGGGTGCATTCGAGCTGGCGGCGACGGTCGACAATCTGTTTGCCTTTGACGCCACCACCCACCTGATCGACGACCATCATTACCAGGGCCTGGCCGACGCCTATGTGCTCGACCCGGCCACCCGAGATTTCATGCGCGAGCACAACCCCGAAGCCCTGCGCGACCTCACCGAGCGTTTGCTGGAAGCCCAGCAGCGCGGGTTGTGGCAGGAACCGGGCGACTATCGCGAGAGCCTCGAGCAGCAGTTGCTCGCCGGCGAGGAAGACAGCTGAACATGAGCGAACCCGTACAATTTCCCCTGGCTGCCGTGGTCGGCGCCGACGACCTCAAGCTGGCCCTGTGCCTGACGGCGATCGACCCGAAGATCGGTGGCGTGCTGATCGAAGGCCCCCGGGGCATGGCCAAGAGCACCCTGGCAAGGGGGCTGGCCGATTTGCTGGGCGACGGTCCGTTCGTGACCCTGCCGCTGGGGGCGACCGAAGAGAGGTTGGTCGGCACCCTCGACCTCGATGCCGCTTTGAGCCAGGGCCAGGCGCGGTTCTCGCCGGGTGTGCTGGCACATGCGGACGGTGGCGTACTGTACGTCGACGAAGTCAACCTGCTGCCCGACCCCTTGGTGGACCTGCTGCTGGACGTAGCAGCCAGCGGTACCAACCGCATCGAGCGCGATGGCATCTCCCATCGGCACGCCGCCCGGTTCGTGCTGATCGGCACCATGAACCCGGAGGAGGGCGAACTGCGGCCGCAACTGCTCGATCGGTTTGGCCTGAACGTGGCCCTGGAGGGCCTGCCCGCGCCCGAAGCACGGCAGCAGATCATTCGCCGTCGACTGGCTTTTGACAGCGACCCGCAGGCGTTCTGTGCCCAGTGGGCGCCCCAGCAGACCGCGCTGCGCCAGCGTTGCCAGGCCGCGCGCGAGCAATTGGCGTCGATCGCACTGGACGACCAGGCCCTGGCCTGGATCACCGAGCGCTGCTTTGCCGCCGGGGTGGACGGCATGCGCGCCGACCTGGTCTGGCTGCGTGCGGCGCGGGCCCACGCCGCCTGGCGTGGCAATACAGTGATCGAGGAAGCGGATGTGGAGGCGGTTGCCGAGTTTGCCTTGCGCCATCGCCGTCGCGCCCACGCACCGCAAGCGCAGGCCGCCACGGCGGACGAGCCACCTCGGCCGCCGCAAGCGCAAGGTGGGCAGGGTGACTGGGGCGCCTTGCCGCCCCAGCCGGTGGCGACGGGCGCACGCCGCGAGGTACCGAACTGGGCAAAAAAGCCCTGAGCATCCGCTCGCGCCCTGCCCAGGCGACGGATGCCAAGCCCCGTGTCGGCAATTTGACGACAGGTAGCGCCCGGGGCCGCCCGCGTGCGGCCGAGACTGGTCGCATCGCCTGGCTGGCGACCTTGCTCAAGGGGCGACCGCGCCTGCGTCGCGACCTGTGCTGGCAACAGCGCCAGGCCCAGGCGCCGGAGCTCTGGCTGGTGATCGTCGATGCATCGGCTTCCACCCGCCGCAACCAGGCACTGACCCAGGCCAAAGGCCTGCTGGCCGGATTGTTCGATGAGGCCTATCGGCAGCGTGCACGCCTGGCCTTGCTCACAGCCAGTGGCGACAAGCCGCAATGGCAACGGCATGGCCTGAAGGCCTCGGTTGCCTTGCAGCCCTGGTTGCAGGCGCTGGGGGCTGGCGGCGGCACGCCGTTGCCGGCGGCGCTGGAAGAGGCGCGCCGTTGGTTGTTGGCGCGGGGCAAGCGCCTGCCCCTGGAGACCCAGCGTTGCCTGGTGCTGACCGATGGTCGCCTGCAACAGGAAGCACAATTGCAGCCGTTACCGTGCAGCACGTTGCTGGTGGATATGGAAATGGCGGCGGTGCGTGTGGGTCGCGCACGACAACTTGCCGAACAACTGCATGCCGAGTATCGGCATATCGAGCAGTTCAGCGTGATCAATTAAGCAGGTGGCTGCGACAGGATGTCGCAATTGAAAAAGTTATCCCCGTATTTGGGGAAAGTTGCCAAAGTGCGTGGCAGCCACGCACTTTGTAACAGGCAGCCTTGTTACTTTGGCATCGACCAGGGTTGCAGGTCGTAACCTTTGCCGGACAGTTCGGCGCGCACTTCCTCGATCAAACTGGCCCATTGCGCAGGGTCGGAATAGACGCGCGAGGACACTTGTTTGCTGCCGATACGGGTGCTGGTCCGGTCGATCACTGCCAGGCTCAGCTCACCGGTACCGTTGGGTGCATCCCAGGCTACGCACTGGAAGGGTTCGAAGGCGTGGTCGGCGATCAGCAGTGCTTCGTTGACACGGAGCGGGGCATTCATGGTTCGGTCTCTCTCATGGTCCCAAACAGCGAAATATTGTTCCGCGGTGTTATTCCTGAACACTCTACAGCGCGGGGTTATTTGTACTGATGCTCCAGGTCAGGGTTCAAGTCACAAGGTTTTGAAATTTTTTATTGACGATTCATTCGCCTGTGCTTGTCGCTCCCGCCTCAGACGCGCAATGGTTGAGATAATTCCCGAGCGCGCCGGGTGCACGACGCTCGGGCTGACCAACGGTAGTGGGGAGCGTCAAGTTCATTGCTACTGTTAATTCGGGCGTCGCAACTGTCTGTTTATAGGTAAAAAACCAATAACTGGCGCCAAGGAAAGGTCATGCTTGAACCTGCATCCCACCGCCGCCTGCTGATCGTCGACCCCTGCGACGATTGCCACCGCCTGTTGCCGGGCTTGCGCAGTGTCGGCTGGGATGTTCGAAGTTGCACGCTCGAGGCGGCGCTGGAGCAACCCTGCGATGTTGGCCTGGTGCGCTTGCAAGCCTCGCACCTGCTGCACCCCGAAGCGGTCAAGGACCTGATTAAACGCAGCAATACCGAATGGATCGCCGTGCTCAGCGCCGAGGAACTGCGCCTGCAGAATGTCGGTGATTTCGTCTGCGAGTGGTTTTTTGACTTCCATACGCTGCCGTTCGATGTCTCCCGGGTGCAGGTCACCCTGGGCCGTGCCTTTGGCATGGCACGCCTGCGCGGCAAGGGCACGGTGCGGGTCGATGAGCCTGAACACGAGCTGCTGGGCGAAAGCCGGCCAATCCGCGAGTTGCGCAAGTTGCTCGGCAAGCTGGCGCCGACCGAGTCGCCAGTGCTGATCCGTGGTGAAAGCGGAACCGGCAAGGAACTGGTGGCGCGCACCCTGCACCGGCAATCACAGCGCCGGGACAAACCTTTCATTGCCATCAATTGCGGGGCCATCCCGGAACACCTGATCCAGTCCGAGCTGTTCGGCCATGAAAAGGGCGCCTTCACCGGGGCCCACCAGCGCAAGGTGGGGCGCATCGAAGCGGCCAATGGCGGTACCTTGTTCCTCGACGAGATCGGTGACCTGCCCTTGGAGTTACAAGCCAATCTGCTGCGCTTTCTTCAGGAAAAGCACATCGAACGGGTGGGCGGTAATCAGCCCATCGCGGTCGACGTCAGGGTTCTGGCGGCCACCCATGTGGACCTGGAAAAAGCCATTGCCTTGGCGCGATTTCGTGAAGACTTGTACTACCGCCTGAATGTCCTGCAAGTGGTGACCGCGCCGCTGCGTGACCGGCATGGCGACCTGTCGATGCTGGCCAGCCATTTCTCGCAGTTCTACAGCGCCGAGACGGGCAGGCGGCCACGCTCGTTCAGCGACGGTGCGCTGGCGGCCATGGGCCGGCACGAGTGGCCTGGCAATGTACGCGAGTTGGCCAACCGAGTGCGGCGTGGCCTGGTGCTGGCCGAGGGACGGCAGATCGAGGCCCAGGACCTGGGACTGCAGGACCTGCAGGAGCAGGACCAGCCGCTGGGCACGCTCGAGGACTACAAGCATCGCGCCGAGCGGCAGGCGTTGTGCGATGTGCTGAACCGACATAGCGACAACCTGAGTATCGCGGCCAAGGTGCTGGGTGTGTCGCGGCCGACGTTCTACAGGTTGTTGCACAAGCACCAGATTCGTTGATCGATCACGCTCCCGATCGAGGGGCCTCAGCTCGACTGGGCAAGATGACCGTCCGCCAGTTCCTCCACCGTCTCCGGCTCGTCGGGCAGGGTGGTGATCACGCTGAAGTCACTGATCTCCACCTCGCCGTCGCCATACCCCAGCAAGTGGAAGGAAAATGCCTTGCGCACCGTGGGGTTGTCGAAGTCGAACTGCATTTCCAGTGGCTCGTCAGCTGTTACCCGCATTTCCTCGTGGAAGCCAAGCTGCACCTCCTGTTCCATCTCCTTGGTCTTGAGCTGGATGTACGCGACGTGGCGAGGGTCCAGCGCTCGTACCTTGAGACGTACCCGGGTGCGGGTGCCTTCGGGCATCTCCAGGTATTGCGCGCCGATCAGGTTGTCCGTCCAATCATTGTTGATGCGTTCGGCCAGGGCGATAGGTGAGGGACCGCCGAACTGGTAGCGCAGGTTGAGCGGAGTCTGCAGCAACGACTGGTCGAGGTTGGCGGCCAGCAGGCCGATCTGCGGCCCCAGACTGTCGTCCCCGCGGCCGACGAATTTGGCCTGGTCGGCAATGAAACCGGGGCTTGCATAGCGCCGGCAGCGTTGCTGGAAATCGCACTCGCTGAGGGTGCCCTGGCCGTCG
The DNA here is from genome assembly GCF_057809275.1 of Pseudomonas sp. FG36. Lineage (NCBI taxonomy): Bacteria > Pseudomonadati > Pseudomonadota > Gammaproteobacteria > Pseudomonadales > Pseudomonadaceae > Pseudomonas > Pseudomonas sp. FG36. The sequence continues at coordinate 14,972 of NZ_JBMDJQ010000008.1, read as the reverse complement.
TGGTAGCGCAGCATGCCATTGGTGAAGGAAATCATCTCCCGACCACTGTCGTAGTCGCGGTATAGCGAGCGACCGGCCAAGGCCGCCGGGATCGGCAGGGCGAAATAATCGAGCAGGGAGGTGCTCAGGTCGACGTGGCCGTAGGTGCCCTGCTTGAGCCTGGGCAGTTGGGCCTGCTCCGGTGCGAGCGTGAGGTTGAAGCCCCAGGCCGAGGCCAGGCGCACGCCATCGATGCCGTGGGATTCGTCGGAGGTGACGATCACCAGGGTGTCTTCCAGCACGCCCTGGCGCTCAAGACCGTCGAGGAAGCTGCCCAGGGCATCGTCGAGGTAAGCCACCGCAGCCTGTTTGGGTGTGTCGAAGCGTTGCAGATAGGCCTCCGGCGCCGAGTAGGGCTGGTGGGTGCCGACCGTGAGCAGGGTGAGCATCCAGGGCTGCGGCTGCTTGCGCAGCTCGCCGACGTAGTCGAGCGCACCTTCGAAGAAGGCGCGGTCGTCCTTGCCCCAGGGGAATTCCAGGTAGTTGTCGTTGGCGAACCACTCCAGGCCATGCACCGTGTCGAAGCCGATGTGCGGCATGATCCGGTCCTTGGCCATGAAGCGCAGCCCGGCGCCTTGCAGGAAATGGGTGGCGAAGCCGGCCTCGCGCAGCTGGGCCGGCAGGCAGGCCTGGTTGCGTTGCTGCTGGGTCAGCAACTCGACCCCCTTGGGCGTGCCGTTGGCCAGCTTGTCGTAGTCGCCGCAGAGCATCGCGTACAGGCCGCGAATGGTCTGGTGTGCGTGCAATACATAGTCGGGGGTGTTCATGCCGCGCTCGGCCCACTGGCTGAGACGGGGCATCAGGTCCTGCTGGTAGTGGCTGCCCAGTGCCTCGCGGTTGGGGCGCAGGTAAGCGCCGGGGATGCCCTCGACGGTGATGATCAGCAGGTTGCGCGCCTTGCCTGGGGCGTCGAGCAGCTTGACGCCATTGAGATCGGACTGGGTCAGGCCTGCGCTGGACAGCGCCGTGACCGCCGGTATCCGACCCATACGGCTCAAGGCCTGATGCTGGACCTTGGCCACCGCCGTCGACAGCGCCTGATGGGTGAGGCCGTATTGGCGCCATTGGTCAGCGTCCGAAGGCGCCAGCTGCTGGCCGCCCCAGTGCAGGCCGAACAGCGCCAGGGGCACGGCCCAGAGTCGCCGTGGCAATGACGCGCCGGCAGGCGATCGCCATACACTCGCCAGCCAGGCGCCAAGGCCGGCGACCAGCAGGGCGGGGAGCCAGGCATGGGCCAGCCCGCCGCCGGTGGAGTTCTCCATGAACTGCGGGTCGATCAGGTAGGTCAGGTCGTCGACCGTGGGCAGCCTGCCGACGGCGCTGACCAGCTCGGCGGACGCCACCCACAGGCCGCCCCAGGCCAACAGCAGCGGCAGGGCCAGCCACCAGGGGCGCCGCTGCAGGAGCAGAACCAAAAGGCTGCCGATGGCGAGGTCGGACAGGTAGCCGAAGGGGTTGGACCAGCCCAGCAGGGTGCGCGCGGTCAGGGGTATCACCAGCAGCAGGATTGCCAGGCTGGCAAGGCGGGCGCGAGGGTGACCGAGCAGGTTGTTCACGAAACTTTCCTTAATGCCATTAAATCGTCACAAAAGTGTGCCGGATGATAACAGGCTGGTGTCGGGAAAGTCGGGCGCTACAAAACCGGTAACCAAATGCCGGGCCCTTGCGCGGGCCCGGTGCGGTCAGAAGTAGTAGGGGAATTTCAGGCTGAACGAGAAGTCTGGCGCGTCTTCGGTGAGACCGATGGACAGGTTGGGCACGATGGTCAGGTTGTCGGTGGCAGCGAAGGTCAGGCCGACGTTGAAGTTGGCGGCGTTGTAGTCGCTGTTGGTGATCGACTGCCAGTCGCCGCCGTCGGGCTTGATCTTGCTTTTGCTGGCGAACTGGTCGGTGACCGAGAACGACATGCTCATCCGCTCGTTCAGGGCGAAGGCGATGCCGCCGCCGATCTGCCAGGAGTCGCCCAGCTTGACGTCCCCTTTGACCTTGGAGTTGACCTGTGGGCTGATGTCGCTGAACGAGTCTTGCATGTTGTAGGTGTAGGACAGGCTGGCGAACAGCACGGCAGGGTCGAACGTCTTGACCAGCGAGATGCCCGGCGTGATCGCCCAGACACCGTTGCCGGTGGGGAGGCTCTCGGGTACCGAAAGGTTGTTGTTCGTCGGGTCCTCGACCAGCTTGATGCCGTACGGATCCTTGCCGGTGGGTGCTTTCACCCGCAGGGTGAGCACGGCGTCGGGAAGGTTTTCCGATTCGTCGAGGAATTTGTAGGCGATCCCGACGTTGACATCGCCGATGGCAGGGTCACGGGTGACGGTGGCGTCGGAGGTGACCGGCCCGGCACCGCCCACACCACCGGAAGAATAGGTCGATTCGCGATAAACGATTGGCACGTTTATATCGAACTGCCAACGTTGGTCCATGTTGTAACGGGCGGTCAGGTCCAGGGTCCAGTTGTCCGCCTTGATACGGTCCAGGTTGATATTGCCGAGGAAGATCGAATCGAGCGCGAGGAAGCCGTTGAGGGTCAGCGCACGGGTATCGTAGTGCGTATACGTTAGGCCGGTTTCAACACTGAACTTGCCGCCACCGAAGAAGCCGCTGGCTTCGTCATACAGGTTGGAAACGCTTTGCGCCGGCTCCGAATCGTCCTTGAGCGACTGGCCATAGGAGCTGCCGCTGCTGCCCGGGGCGCCGGAGGCCACGGTCTGGGCGCCCTTGGCCGGTGTCGAAGGTGACTTGGTCAGCCGCTTTGGGGGCGGTGCGGCAGGGGTTTCCTCGACTTGACGCACACGCTGCTCAAGCACCATCAAGGCGTTCTGCTGGGCTTCATAGCGCTGTTTCAGTTCCCGCAGCTCCTGCTTCAGCGCCTCGACCTGAGGGTCCGGAGCCGCATACAGCAGTGTGGCCGGGGTCAAGGTACTCAGACAGACTACAGCTTTGAGCGTCAACGATCGTTGCATGAGTTAGCCGTCCCTTCAGACTACATACGATGAGAGTCAGCGTAGATCAGTATCCGAGCGCGCGAAGACCTTTGAGCTGGTCAAGATTGCCGTTAAGCGCCGCAGCAGGCACGTTGTCGCGCAGCACGACGTTGAGGGAGGTCAGGTTGCTGACCTGGTTGCCGTTGCCCAGCAAGGTGGCGTTCTGCATCAGCCCGCCCTGGGCGATCTGCTGCAGGGTACTGCCCTGGTTGTTGTTGGCCATGACATTGAGTTGTACGCCCGTACCATTCGCGGAAACGCTCATGGACCCCGCGGCGTTGCTGCCGACCAGTGTCGAGCCTGTGGCGAGTGCCTGGCCCTGCTGCGGTACGTCGGGCGCCTGGTTGGCCTTGGTGACGTTGATGTCGACGTTGTTGTAGGCCGTGTTGTTGTCGCCAGCGGCACGCACGACCTGAGTTACGCCGACAGTGCTGTCCAGGCCACCACCACCGGTGACGGTGCCCGTCCCACCTTTGGCGCCGCTCGAGCCCGTGCCTTTCTCGTCGATCATGGAGACATAGAACTGCGGCTTGATGGTCGACTGCTGTACCTGCATCGACGTCTTGGCCCCGATCACATCGCCGTTGGCGTTTTGCCAGGTGCTGGTCATGACCACGCCGAAACTGATGATCCGCCCCGGCAGCACATAGCGGCCGCGCAAGTTCGCCAACTCCTGGTCCTTCAGTTCAATGGGTTTGAACGTCTCTGCCTGGGCCGGCAGTGCGGCGGCGAGGCAGATCAGGGTGAGCCATGCTGGGGTCTTCATGGGATGCTCCCGGAGCGTCTTGCTCAATTGTCATTAGAAGAAGTCGCTGCGGATGAAACCGAAGTCCATCAGTTCGGCGTCTTTGACCGGGGTGAAATTGTTGATGCGGCCCTTGGCGCTCAGCGGCAGAGGTGGGTCGAGCAAGGCATTGTTCTTGTCGTAACCCTGGCCGATCACGGCGAAGATGATGCCGTTCCAGCCTTTGAGAAAATCTTCGACCTTGTAGCGTTTGTGGCCGAGCACTGGATCGCCGATGTACACCCAGCCCTTGTCGACGCGCTGCATGACCACGAAGTGCTTGTAGCCACGGATGTCCATCAGTACCACCACGGGAATGCGCACGCTGGTGAGGGTGTCGGCCGCGACTCGGTAGCCGCGGGCGCGCATGCCCAGGCTTTCCACGTAGCGTTTCATGTCGAGCATGGAGAAGCCCTGCACTCGCACCAGGTCCTGGTCGGCGTGGGCGAGCATGCCTTCGATGATGTGTTGTTCGTCCACGTCCAGCCAGTAGGCCTGGCGCAGGATGGTTGCCAGCGCTGCGGCGCCGCAACTGAAATCGGTCTTCTGTTGCACCAGGTCGGCGAACTTGCGCTCACGGATGCTCTGGATGGGCTTGTAGATCACCGCGCCCCCCGGCAAAACCGAAAGCGGCATCTGCGCCGCTTCGCTGTAACTGGCCATGCACAGCAAAAACGCCAAGGCGATCATCCGCATGGTCTTGCCCCCTGGTCCTGTTGAAGAAAGGCCCCCCGAAGGGGGCCTTACGGTTACAGCGCTCAGAACGAGGTGTTGGAGATGGCCAGCGAGTTGCTCTGCTGGTTGCCCACACCGGCGGCGACGTTGACGCCGAGGTTGCCGCTGCCACCGTTCACCGAGCCACTCAGGGTTGCGGTGTTGGTCACAGGGTTGGCCCAACCGGTAGGGGTCAGCACCTGGAACGACACGGTGTTGCTCAGGTCGTACGAGCTGGACTCGCTGTAGCTCTTCGAGCCGGACTTCGACGATTCGTTGGAGGCGCTGCCCGACTTCTCATAGGAGGAGTCGTAGGCTTTCTCGAACGCAGAGTCGCGTGCTTTCTCGTACGAGGAGCTGGAAGACTTCTCATGCGATTTGTCATACGACGCGTCGATCGAGGCGGTCAGCGATGCATCGAACGAGTCGGTGCGGCTGCGCTCGTGGCGGCCGAAGTCCTGGGTCTGGGTCACACTGCCGCTTGCCGAGGCATCCAGCGAAGCGTTCAGAGAACCGCTTGCCGAGGAGCTCGAATCATGGCTACGCGAACCACTGGCGCTGGAGCTGTTGGAGCCACTGGCGTTCCAGCTGTTGGAGCCGGCGGCGTCCCAGCTCGACGAGGCGCTGCTGTCTTTGCTATAGCTGGAGTCCTTGTCGTACGAAGCACTGCCACTTTTCGTGGTGGTGAAGGTCAGCGTATCGACCCGATAGGTGCGGTCGGCGCTGTTGTTCACTACCAGGCCAGGGCCATTCTGGTCGGCAGAGGCGGTGGCGGTGGCATTACCCAGTGGTGCATTGGAGTTGGCAATGGCCATGGTGTTTTTCTGCTGGTTCAGGTCGCCACCGGCAATGTTGATGCCCATGTTGCCGCTGCCGTTGTTGCCCGAGCCGCTCATGATGCCGGAGTTGGTGGTGCCGTAGTTGTTGACCTTGTTGTTGTTGCTGTACTGACGTACGTCGGCGGTGGCCGAGGCGGAGCCGAACACGAAGCTGTTGTCCAGGCTCGAATCGGCGCCGGCGTTGGCGATGGCGGCGGCGTTGTCCTGCTGGTTGCCGGCGCCTGCCGCGACGTTGACACCGACGTTGCCGCTGGTGCCAGAGGCCGAGCTGCTCATTTCGGCTTCGTTCACGGTGCCTTCATTGCTGATACGGTTGTTGGTGCTGCTTTGCTTGTCCCAGGCATTGGCGGTTGCATATACCGGGATCTTGGTAGGAGGAGGGGTGTGATGACCGTTGTTGTGGCCGTTGTTATGGCCATTGTTGTGGCCGCCACGTGGATCATTCTGCCCAGCTTGTACAGCCACAGCCATGATCGCAGCAATTGCGAAAACCAGAGGCTTGAGTGCCATCGAGGGTTTCATGGTGGTTCTCCGTACTTTGTTTTAGGTTAAGTGTTGTTACCTGTTTGGGTCAGTTCGCGACCCGGATGCTCAGGGTGTTGGCCGTGCGGTTTCCCACCCCTGCACTCTGATTCAACTGAACCACGCCACGGCTACCGGTGAATGCCTGGTCGCTGGTGCTGACCTGGCGATGGCCGGGTGTCTGGGCAGTTGAATCCGAGTTGTTGACCAGCGCCACGTTCTGTTGCAGAAGGACGCTGTCGTCGATGCTTTGCGGTTGTGCACTGACACTGATGCGCAGTGCGTTGGCTTGCTGGTTGCTCGCGCCGGCGCTCTGGTTGACCCCCAGGATGCCGTTGCCGTGGCTGAAGGCTGTGCCCTGGATATTGGCCTGGGCATCGATCGCCGGGTCGGACCCGGTGCGCAGCCGCTGGTGGATCTGGGTGCTGGCGTTGGCGTCATGGCCGATGGCGATGGCGCGGGCATTGACCTGTTGCTGTTGATCGCCGGCCGCCTGGTTGACGCCCAGGTTGCCCTGGTATTGCGCCCCCGAGCTGTCAATGGTGGCGTTGTTGATCACGGGGGATTGGGCAAAGGTCGGCGCACTGCACAACGTGGCCAGGAGCAGCAGCGTATGCCTCATGTCACTGGCCTCCACTGAGGATCTTCAGCGCGCCCAGGCCTTGCTGGACGTTCGAGTTGACCATGTTGGCTATGCCATTGCCGCCCGAACCCGAGCCACGGCCACCTGCGATATTGGGCAACTGTGTCTGGTTGCCGATGTTGCTGCCGATGGTGTTGGTCTGCTGGGTAATCAGCGAGTTGATGCCGGCGCCGCTGGTGATGTTGGCGAAGTCACCATCGCTAAGCTCACTGGTCTGCCTGAGGATGTGGGCGGACGGGTTGGTATTGACGGTGACCGGACTAGGATCAGGGATGATCGGCGCTCGTATGGCGCTGCGGGTCTGCACGTCGCGGGTGATGACGACGATGCCGTTGTCAGCCCAGGTGGGCAGGCTGAAGCTGGAACCCAGTGCGCATCCGATCAGCAGGAGACGACAGACGTTGCCTTTATCAAGTTTCCCCACGATGGCAATTCCTTCTTCGGCGTGTTGGGCCTGGGCCGCGTTGCCAGAAGGAGAGCAGAAGCTGTGCCGGTTTTTGTTATTGCTTTCGAATCAGGTAGTTGTGGGGCTAGTGCCGGCGCGTCAAAGGATCGTTGTATCAGCGCTGAGACAGAGTGCCGGGGCAACGGCTGCTGGACCCCATGACGGCGGGCGCTGTCAGGTTTTCGTCGAGGGTGTTTCACGGGTGTGACACTACCCCCGGATCTGGCGCAATACGCGCAAATCCGGGGGCCATGGCCCCACAGGGTGTATCAGCGGCTTAACATTCGGTGGGGCAGGTGGGGGATTTGCCGTCCAGCAGGCGCTGTACAACGCTCAACACCTTGGCGCTGCGTTGCGACCAGTCGCCATCGATCACCTGCACGTTCTGTCGGTGGCGTTGCAACCAGGCCAGGCTGTCGTCGAAGAACACCTGGCGCTCTTCCAGCCGTGGCTGGCAGCGCAGCCCGTCCCCGACCCATTCGACGCCCTCGGGGCGCAGCAGCAGGTGCAGGTCGTAATGGCGCGCCTGGATGGCCTGTTCCAGCCACTCGGGGCAATCGCCGAACAGTGCCCGGCTCCACAGGATATTGCTCAGCAGGTGGGTGTCGAGGATCAGCAATTCCGGTGCCTGCGCCCGGCCCTGGTCTTCCCAGGCGAGTTGGCCACGGGCAATGGTAGGGATATCGGCGTAGCAGGTATCGCGCTGCTCGCGCTCCATGAAGTGGCGGACGTACTCACCGACCAGCACGCCACCGAAATGCGCCTGGATCTCGCCGCTCAGCCAGCTCTTGCCACTGGATTCCGGGCCGCACAGCACCAGGACCTTCATGCGCTGGCCAGCGCCGGGTCGCGGCGCCACTCCAGCCAGCCGCGCACGGCGATCAGGGTGAACAGGGCATACAACGCGGCGGTGAGGTAGAGGCCTTTGTAGAGGAACAGCCCGACGAAGACCACATCCACCACCACCCACAGCGCCCAGCACTGCAGGCGCTTCTGGGCCATCCATAGCTGGGCCACCAGGCTGAAGCCGGTAAGCGCGGCGTCGAGCCAGGGCTGGGCGGCGTCGGTCCAGTGGGCCATGGCGGCGCCCAGCAGCAGGCTGGCCAGCAGGCCGATCGCCAGGCCCTTGAGCATCGTCACGGGTGCCAGGCTGGTCACCTGGCGGGCGTCCTCGACCCGGTCCGGGCGGGTCCATTGCCACCAGCCGTACAGTTGCAGCACGGCATAGACCAGTTGCAGGAGCATGTCCGAGTACAGCTTCACCTCGTAGAAGATCCAGCTGTACAGCACCACCATCACCAGCCCGATCGGCCAGCACCAGGGGTTCTGCTTGACGGTGAGCCAGACGGCGATGACGCCGAGCGCGGCGGCGAAGAGTTCGAGGCCGGACATCGGCGATCCTTGGACGGGTAGGGGAAAGGTGGGGATTGTACCGCTTAGCACGTGGTGTGCCACTCAACTTGTGCCTACCTTCGACCTGGCATTCTTGTCAGTTTCGCCTGCCGATGAGAGCTGGCAGGCTCGCCCTGTAGGTATGGCTAAGCCGTACCGTGGCGCATGCGTGCCGTACGCTCAATCATGGATTCGATGGAGGGGTGATGAAAACAACATTCGATAAACTGCTACCGTGCCTGGTGCTTCCAGTGCTGTTGCAACCGGTGGCCGCCAGTGCCGAGTCGTGCGCTGAGACCTTGAAAACAGTCGAGTCGCTATATAACAACACCGTCGACAGCTGCGGCTTGGGGCCGGCGTCAAACTGTTCGGGACTGCTGATCAGGGGCACCCATCGCTCGCCAGACGGCAAGTACGATGTCTGGAATCCCAGCCCTAAAGCCGTGGAAAAAGGCACCTTCGCCGCCTCGTGGATGCGCGCCGACGGAATCAGTTATGAGGGCCCTGGACTGAAAACCAACAATGGTTATCTGATTGCGCCGTTCGGCAAGGTCGAGAAGCCGGAGACTCCCGTCCACGTGTATTGCGCTTTTCCCAACGATGCCTGGACCGACACTCGTGATGACAAAGGCTGTGGCGACAACAAACTGACCAAATCGACAAGCGAACCGGTCTGCCAAGACATGCTGCCACCCGTGAAAAACGCCGAAGCTTGGGTGGCGTTGTTTAAAAAGTATCAGGGCGACCGTAAACAGGACCAGCGGCAATGCGGCTTCAACATGAGGGTCAGCTCCAAGGACAAGGACAAGGACAATAAGATGCGCACCGATGCGTTCAAGCAGTTCATCAAGGCTCGGCAGGCCATCAACAGTCGTGAGTTTCAGACACAGACCGAGTTGCGGCTCGGCAATCCGGAAACCGATAAGTTGCCGATACTGGCCTTTTTCTACAGCGAGCCACGTGGCCTGGAAGACGCGAAGAAAAACGCTGCGGACTACAAGGCAAAGACGGGGAAGGATCGCAATATCGTCAAGATTGACTTCCCCAAAACCCCAAACGCCAAGGCCAGGTTTTCATGCATGAGCCCGACACCTCCCGTTGTCAAGTATTGCGACACGTACATTGAGTCCAGCACGTGGTTCCACCGCAACGACCCAAAACTAGGTAAGGACACCTGGTCGCTGCAAGTGGTGCCTACCGACTGCGGCCGAGGTATTCGAGAAGACCAGACTGATCGAATGTGGGCCGAGTTGTACAATAAGCACAAAGATGACGAGCAGTGGCGCCAATACAGCGAAAATGGCGGCTCCATGCGCCGACAAATGGTCTGTCACTTGACTCTGGTGGTCAAGGACAAGGAGGGCCATAAAAAGCCAGTACGCTACAAACCTGAGTGGAACCTGGAGCCGGCGCGTCCTTATGTCGACCATGAGACAGCCGAGAAAATGGAGTGCAATCCCTATTGAGGGGCATGCAGCATCTCGCGCAATGAAATCGGCCTACGGTTACAGGCGGGCCGTTTTCATTTCTGCTGGTCAACAGTGGCGTCAAGGATTGCACTTTGCCGCTTCTGTCTGAGCTTGCGAGGCAGCCTTGCGGAAGGGTTCGAGGTTCCAGTCCTTTTTCTGGTTGTAGTTTTTATGCAGGCAGGCCAACTGCCGACGCATGCTTTCCGGCGCCCCTTCCTCCCAGCGTTCATCATAGCCCTGCTGGCGGTAGAGTTCGGCATAGAGCAGTTCCGGGGCGGCGGCTCGCCCGGCATCGGTCGGGATGACCTGCAGGCCGTTGAAGGCTTTACCGGTCTTGCTGTCGGTTAGCGCCGACCACTCGGTCTTGTCGATCAGCCTGCTGTAGGGGTTGCATCTGGCGTTTTTCATCCCGGCAGCGTTAGCGGTCGGCCGGAATGGCTCCAGGTTCCACTCGTGCTTGCCCGGGTAGTTGCTCACCAGGCATTGGACCTGCGCGCGCATGCTGCCCGGGTAGATCTCGTTGCGAATCCACCGCTCATCGTCGCCATAACGGTTTTCCAGCGCCTGGTAGACCGCCTGCACATTGCTGTTGTCGACCTTGAGCCCTGGCCTGAGCTCCACCCTGAGCGTCAACTCGTCGCGTTGCATGCCAGGGTCGAGCCGCTTCTCCCAGCTGGCCGAGACAATGCTGTCGATATCCTGGGCCACTGGGCTGGTTTGAGGCTTGGCCTGCGGCAGCGGGATCACCTGGTCTTCGGCAACGTAGCTGAAACGCTCGGCCGCGGGCTTCTTGAAGTCCATGCGCAGAATCGGCACGGCATAACCTTGCGCGTAGAGCTTGGCCTGGAACGATTGTGCAGGCTTGAGCCCTACCGTGGGGCGAGCCTGCCGGGTATCACCGCGGGTGTTGGCGACATAGGTGCTGTTGGGGTCCCAGACGAAGGCATCGATGTAGGGCAGGCGGGGGCTGCCGTCGCTGGTGTCGGTGGCATTGCGCAGCAGGAGCTCGTTGAGCAGCTCCTTGCGGGCGAAGTTGTCCTTGAATTGGGTGCCGGGGTTCTGGTGGACGTCGATCATCGCCTGCCAGTCGCCTGGCTGTTCGGCGTTCCATGAGCACTGACGGACCTGGATACGGTTCATCTGATTGAGCAGGGTGGGCCTGACGCCCGACCAGTTCTTGCGCCACCCCTTGGCATCATTCACGTCCAGGCTATCGCACGAACCCCAGGCCAGGGCAGCGTTGCGGTTAGCTGGCACGGTGGCAGAGTTGGCCTGGTGATTGGCCGGCAGGTTTTCTTTGCCGAACACGCCGCAGCCATACCATTTGCGCTCCGGGCCGGTAAAACCGTCGAAGCTGTAGATGCAGGTGAAGCCGGTCTCCATCACCGGTGCACCCAGCGCCCTGGCATCCATGGGCGTGCGCAGCACGAACCCGGCCGGACGGATCAGCCGGTTGGTGCTCAGGTCGCTGCGAATCCAGCTGAACGAAGTGGCGCCGGTATCGACCGCATAGGGGCTGTAGTCCCACGGGTTGAACGGTCCGTCATCGACCATGCGGACGGTCACGCCGCTGCAATAGTAGTGGCCGCGCGGCGCCCCGGTATCGGGTTCCTTGCAGGCGTGGGTGGTATCGTTGTAATTGCGGTTCAGGCGCGCGGCGGTCTGCTGAGGATCGTAGGCTGCCTTGATAGTTGGCGCGGCCTGGGCTGCCGGCAGGCCCAGCAGTAGCGCGAGCGCCAGATAGGGTTGTCGCATGGTGAGTTCCTTGCTTGAAAGAAGTCGTCACCATGCGAGCAGCTGGTCTGCCGGTCTACTGGCAGAAATGCCAGTGCGGTGCCTACACGCGGAACTGGCGTAACAGCTGCTCCAGTTCATCGCTCAAGCGGGCAAGCGCCACCCCAGCGTCGCTGGACTGCCGCGCGGCTTCGGCGGTCTGTTGCGACAAGTCGGCGGTTTCGGTGACGTTGCGGTTGATTTCCTCGACCACATGCGACTGCTGCAAGGTGGCGCTGGCGATCGAGGCATTCAGCGCACCCAGGTTGCCCAGTGCCTGGTTGATGGCGTCCAGGCTGCTACCGGCCTCGCGGGCCTGTTCGACGGTCTGGCGCGAGGCTTCGCTGCTGGTGTCGATGGCCCGCACCGCGGCTTCGGACTGCCCCTGCAGGTGCTCGATCATGGTCTGGATCTCGGCGGTCGACTGCGCCGAGCGCTGTGCCAGCAGGCGCACTTCGTCGGCGACCACGGCGAAGCCGCGCCCCTGCTCACCGGCGCGGGCGGCCTCGATGGCGGCATTGAGGGCAAGCAGGTTGGTCTGCTCGGCAATTGAACGGATCACCTCGAGCACGCCGCCGATCTTCGTACTGTGGCTGGCCAGTTCGCGGATCACCTGTACTGCCTGGTCGATGGTCGCCGAGAGCCGGTCGATCTGTTGCAGGCTGCCGTGGATCGCCTGTTGGCCGTGGCCAACCTGCGTCTGGGCGTTGCGCATTTCGCTGGAGGCCTGCTCGGCGTGCTTGGCCACGTCGTGCACCGCGTAGGAAACCTCGTTGATGGCGGTGGCCACCTGATCCATCTGCAGCGATTGCTGGGCGCTGCGGGCCTGGGCGGAGCCGGCGTTGTCACCCACATGGCCGGCCGACTCGGCCAGGGCATGGGCTGCCCCCTGCAATTGGCCGATCACGCCCTGCAACTTGCCGTTGAAGCGGTTGAAGTGTTCACCGAGCTGGGTGATCTCGTCGCGGCCGTGGGTGTCCAGGCGCCGGGTCAGGTCGCTTTCGCCACTGGCGATGTTACCCATGGCCTGCACGGCCTCCTGCAGTGGCCGGGCGATGCTGCGGGCGATCAGCATCACCAGCAGGGCCATCAGCAGGGCAATGCCTAGGCCCAGCAGCGAGGCATCGCGCAACTGTCTGGCGAACTCGGCCTGCACGTCGTCGATGTAGACGCCCGAGCCGATGATCCAGCCCCAGGGCTTGAACAGCTGGATGTACGAGGTTTTCGCCACCGGCTCGCTGGCGCCGGGCTTGGGCCAGCGATAGTCGACGGGCCCCGCGCCCTGGCTGCGGGCCAGGGCGACCATCTCGTTGAACACGGCGAAGCCGTCGGGGTCTCGGATGGTGGAGAGGTCCTGGCCATCGAGCTTGGGGTTGGCCGGGTGCATGACCATCTTCGGTTGCAGGTCGTTGATCCAGAAATAGTCGTTCTGGTCGTAGCGCAGCCCGCGCACCACTTGCAGGGCTTGCTGCTGTGCGGCCTCGCGGGTCAGCGTGCCGGCGGCCTCCAGGCCTTGGTAATGGGCCAGCACGCCGGCGGCGGTCTGCACCACGTGGCGGGTTTTCTCGGCCTTGGCCTGGTACAGGCCGTCATGGATCTGGCGCAGCATCAGCAGGCCCAGCACCAGCAGCATGGCCACGGCCACCAGCAGGATCAGCCACAGGCGGCGGCTGATCGACATCGACCTCAGGGTCTTCATGATGCGTTACTCCAGTCTTGTTCTTTTTATCCAGGGCATCCAAGCATGCTTTGTCGCGGGCCCCCACTCGACCAACGGCTAATGCGTCGTTCTTGACATCCTCAGTTGCAGGTAACGCAAGCCTTGAAACATAGGCTCTGCTAGGATTTCGGCCGCGCCAGATGAAACCTTTAGGCGGCTGGCCTTTTCAGCTGGCTTTGGGGGCCCTTGTCGCTGTAAAAAGCACGCGCCGCGTGCGGTATCAATTGTGTCAATCAAAACAAGCGGCCTGCCACGCGCAGCGTCGCACTTGGGGGAAAGATGGATTTGTGGAGTGCCTTGCAGGCGATCATTCTGGGCGTGATCGAGGGGCTGACGGAGTTCCTGCCCATTTCGAGCACCGGGCACCAGATCATCGTCGCCGACCTGATCAACTTCGGCGGCGAACGCGCCATGGCGTTCAACATCATCATCCAGCTGGGTGCCATCCTTGCGGTGGTGTGGGAGTTCCGGCGCAAGATCTTCGACGTGGTATTGGGCTTGCCCACGCAAGTGCCGGCACGGCACTTTACCGCCAACCTGCTGATCGCCTTCATTCCCGCGGTGATCCTGGGCGTGCTGTTCGCCGACCTGATCCATGAGTACCTGTTCAACCCCATTACCGTTGCCGCCGCGCTGGTGGTGGGTGGGGTGATCATGCTGTGGGCCGAGCGTCGTCAGCACCGGGTGGAGGTCGACCATGTCGACGACATGCGCTGGACTCATGCGCTGAAGATTGGCCTGGTGCAGTGCCTGGCGATGATTCCGGGCACTTCGCGCTCGGGCTCGACCATTATCGGTGGCTTGCTGTTCGGCCTCTCGCGCAAGGCGGCGACCGAGTTTTCGTTCTTCCTGGCCATGCCCACCATGGTCGGTGCGGCGGTGTACTCGGGGTACAAGTACCGTGATCTGTTCCAGCCGGGCGATTTGCCGGTGTTCGCCATCGGTTTCGTGGTGTCGTTCATCTTTGCCATGATTGCCGTGCGCGGGCTGCTCAAGTTCATCGCCAACCACAGCTATGCGGTGTTTGCCTGGTATCGCATCGCCTTTGGCCTGCTGATCCTGGCGACCTGGGAGTTTGGCTGGGTCGATTGGTCGACGGCGCATGGTTGAGAGGGCTCGTACGCAGCGTGCGCCCCGACGCGAGGAAGGTGTACGCAATGCGCGTCTGAAGGGGCTGGTACTTGTGGTGCTGTGCCTGTTGCCGGTACTCGGCGGCTTGCGGATGGGGTTGAGTGGCGGGAGTTGGTTGCCGTTGGCGATGTATCCGGTGGTGAGTCTGGTTAGCCTGTTGTTGTACTGGCAGGACAAGCAGCAGGCGCGGACTCAGGCTTGGCGTACGCCGGAAAAGGTGCTGCATGCCAGCGAGCTGCTGGGGGGCTGGCCGGGGGCTTTGCTGGCGCAGCAGGTGTTTCGGCACAAGACTCGGAAGGTTTCCTATCAGGTTGTGTGTTGGGGGATTGTTCTGGTGCATCAGGTGTTCTGGGTTGATTATTTGTTTTTGGCGGGGCGGTGGGGGGCTTTGATCCAGGGGTTGTAGTTTTGGTTTTGGTTTTGAAAGTTGTATGCGCATTCATTTTTGATGTCGACGCTTATTCACCTTTCCGCCCTTACGGCGGGTCCCTTTTTGAAGGATCAAAAAGGAACCAAA